>JAUHXR010000179.1 GCA_030426845.1 Polyangia bacterium
AGCTGACGGGCCAGCTCCAGGGTGGTCGGCCCCGGCTCGGTCGGGTCGCGCGCCTCGAGGGTCGCCATCTCGAGCGCGAGGGCGCGCAGCAGATCGATCAGCTCCTCGCGCGCCGCGCCCTCGAGCAGGGTGCGCAGCGCGACGTCGGCGAAGTCGTCGAAGCGCGGGTAGGCGAGGGTCGGGCGCGCGACGCCGAGCCCGTAGCGGAGCGGCCGGTACCCGACGCGCGTGCCGATGCGCTCGAGCGCGGCCAGGGCCTCGTCGTCGGTCGAGAGCCGCTCGAGGAAGTCGGCCAGGCGGCGCGTGCTGGTCGGCAGGCGCTCGTCGGGGCGGTCGAAGAACGGGAGCAGCTCGCCGACGAAGATCCCGAGGTCGTCGTGGATCGACTCGGGGAGGGTCGCGTCGAGGGCGTCCGCCAGGCGGCGCCGGTTGGCCATGAGCGCCGCGAGCCGGGGCGGCGCGTCGGCCGGCACCGCCTCGTCGCCCGCGCACACCGCCTTGTAGCGCCCGCCCGAGACGTTCGTCGGATCGGCCTCGCGCGCCATGCGCTCACAGAAGACCTGGACGATCTCCTCGCCCAGCGTGCCCTGCTGCACCTCCACCGGGGTGGTGTCGAACTCGGCGCAGCCGGGCGAGGTGACGCCGCCGCCGAGGGTCGCGCTGATCACGGCGATCAGCGCGCCCGCGCGACGCAGCCCGCGCGAGGTCCGCTTCCCCTTCATCCCGCCGACGACGGTAGCAGACTCCGGCGCGGTTGACCGGGGTCGACCGCCCGCGCCCCTGCCCGCGTGCGGGGGCGGGGCCGGCGCGCTATCGACGCGCGGTGAGCGACTGGAGCATCCGCCGCGTCCTCGCGTGGACGACCGAGGACTTCAAGGGCCGGGGCCTCGGCTCGCCGCGCCTCGACGCGGAGCTCCTCATCGCCGAGGTGCTCGGCCTCGACCGGGTCCGGATGTACATGGACCTCGATCGCCCGCTGGCCGACGAAGAGCTCGCCGCGATCCGCGCGCTGGTGGTGCGCCGCCGCGCGCGCGAGCCGGTGGCCTACATCCTCGGGCGGCGCGGCTTCTACGGCCGCGACTTCGTGGTCGGCCCGGCGGTGCTGGTGCCGCGCCCCGAGACCGAGCTGGTGGTCGAGCGCGCCCTCGCCCTCGGCGGGGCGGAGGCGCGGGTGCTCGACCTGTGCACGGGCAGCGGCGCGATCGGCTTGACCCTCGCGGCGGAGCGGCCCGCCTGGACGGTCGACCTCACCGACGTGAGCGCGGAGGCCCTGGCCGTCGCGCGGCAGAACGCGGAGGCCCTCGGCGTCGAAGACCGGACCCGGCTGCTCGAGGGGGATCTGTTCGCCGCCGTCCCGGAGGGCGCCCGCTACGACCTCGTGGTCGCGAACCCGCCGTACATCGCGGCGCGCGAGGTGCCGGAGCTCGCGCCGGAGGTGCGCGACCACGAGCCGCGCCTCGCGCTCGTCTCGGGCGAGAGCGGGTTCGAGCTGCACGCGCGGCTCCTCGAAGGCGTCGGCGCGGTGCTGGCCGACGGCGGGGCGGTGCTGATCGAGGTCGGCGCGGGGCAGGCCGAGGAGCTCGCCCGCCGGTTCCGCGAGGCCGGCTGGGCCCACGCCGTGACCCACCCCGACCTCGCGGGCATCGGTCGGGTCGTCGAGGTCGCGCACGTCGCGCCGCCGCCTCCGCCGCCGCGCCCGGTCCCGGAGGACGACGCGACGGAGGACGACGCCCACGAGCTCCCCCAAGGGCATCTCGAGGAGGAGTAACGCCGAGTCGCGCGGCGAGGGCCGGTGGGACTTGCCATGAATCGCCGTTCCGAGTGGCTAGCTCGCGAGCAGGATGGCGCCGAGGGCCACGGTGACGATCAGCCCGAAGGCGACGGCGGCGACCGCGACCCAGAGGAGCCAGGTTCGGTCGCGCGGTGAGCTCGGCGCGGGCGCCTGGACCGGGGGAGGCGTCGGGGTGGGCGTCGGCAGGGTCGAGCGGACGTCCGCCGCCGGCGCGCGGCCCGGCGGCGCCTCCGGCATGCCCATGACGACCGTCTTCGGCACGGGCAGGTCCTCCCCCGGATCCTCGCGCGGGGCGCCCTCCGGGTCGGGCGGGGCCGGGATCTGGACGCGCGTGGGCTCCTCCGGGTGGAGCTCGTAGCCGCCGGGCGACAGATCGAGCTCCGGCGCGGTCGGCTCGCTGGCCGGGGCCTGGGTCGGGGCCGCGACCACGGGCGGCGGCGGCGCAGGCGCTCCGGGCGAGCGCTCCTGCGCGAACAGTCCCTGCGCGTAGGCCATCAGCTCGGGGCCGAAGGCGGCGGTGCTCCGGCCCCCGGAGAGGCGCGCCGCCGTGACCAGCTCGCCGAGCGCCTCGCGCGCGCGCTCGGCGCGACCGGCGATCATCGAGAGCACGCCGACGACGCGGGTCGCGGTGGGCCGATCCTCGGGGCGGGGCGACAAGAGGCCATGCACGATCTCGACGAGCGCGGGCGGCAGCCCCCCTCGGATCGCGTCGAGCGGCTCGTAGCGCCCGACCTCCACCCGCACCTTGACCGCGGCCGGGGTGTCCCCGCTGAAGGTCGGGACGCCGGCGAGGGCCTCGTAGAGCAGCGCGCCGAGCGCGAACAGGTCCGCGGCCTCGCTGGCGGCCTCGCCCCTGAGCTGCTCGGGCGCGCGGAATCGCACGTCGGGATCGGGGCCCTTGGCGCCCTCGGCCGCGAGGGTCGCGAACGCGAAGTCGGCGACCTGCACATGCCCGGTCGGGTCGAGGAGCACCGCGCTCATCGCGAGGCCGCCGTGCACGAGCGGCGGGGTGAGGGCGTGGGCGGCGGCGAGGGCGCGGGCGACGTCCTCGCCGAGGGTGGCCAGGGGCCCCGGCTCGAGCCCGCCCGGGGACGCGCTCGACACGTCCTCGAGGGTGGTGGTGTCGGCCGCCTCGGTGGCCACGTAGGCCTCGCGACCCGCGTCGTAGGAGAGCAGCGCGGCGACGCTCGGGGCCTGGAGCAGCCGCTCGACGCGCTGGCAGCGATCGAGGAACCGCGCCTCTGCGTCCGGCGCCAAGGACGGCCCCTGTAGGAGCGTGCGCATCCGGACCGCGCGCCCGCGCAAGGTCGCGTGGAGCGTGAGGCCGCGGCCCGCCGTCTCGAGGGGGGTGCGCTCCTCCAGCCGGGTGATGGGCTCGCGGGGCATCCAGCGCGAGGGTAGCTCAGGCGGCCCGGGGAGAGCCCTGACGTCGAAGCAGGCCCTCCGCGACCGCGAGCAGGCCCGCGAGGAGGAGGAGCCACGGCGCGAGGGGCCGTCGGACCACCGCCCCACCGGCCGGCGCGGAGTCCGGCTCGCCCGTCTCGGATGGCGCCTCGGCCGGGGTCAGATCGCTCTCCGCGGCCGGCGGCGTCACCACGAAGGCGAGCCGCGGCTCCGGGCGCAGGCCGTGATCCGTGGTGGCGATCTCGGCCCGGTAGATCCCTGGCGTCGCGGTGGCCGTGACCTCGGCGCGGGTCGCGACCGCGTCGCCCTCGAGCTCGAGCGCCGGCCCGTTGGGCCCGACCACCCGCAGCGCGGTGGCCTGGGTGGGGAGGGTGAGGCGCGTGCTCCGCCCGGCCTCGATCGGGAGGTCGCTCGCGCTCGCCGCCCCCGAGAGCTCGCGCACCAGGTCCGCGACGAGGGGCAGGAACCCCGGCTGGTAGGGGAGGTCGGTCCAGTCGTCGTCCAGGGTGGTGGCAAGCAACGCGACCTGACCGCCGCCGACCGCGCGTCGAACGAGCGCCGGCGCGCCGTCGCCGAACACGAGGCCGACCTCCACGTCGGGGCCGGGCTCCTCGAAGCCGAGGCGCTGGCGGGTGCGGGCGCGGGCGAGGCCGGAGCGCTCGCGGCTCACGCTCGATCCCTCGGCGAGGAACGGCCCCTCGACGGCCGCGGCGCGCGGCGCGAGCGGGCGCGCGGGCAAGAGCTCCCCGAGGCTCGCCGCGTAGGCGCGGGTGTCGAAGTGATCCCCCGGCGCGATCAGCAGGCCGCCTCCGCCGCGCACGTGGTCGGCGAGCCGCCGCGCGACGGCGGGCGCGGGCGCGGCGACGTTCGCGAGCACCACCACGTCGACCGCGTCGAGCGGCAGGCTCGCGAAGGTGTCGGGGTCGACCGTCCGCCGCTCGATCGCGCCCTGGGACGGCGGCGCGAGGTCGAGCGCGCGGGCGACGAAGCGCGCCTCGTCGGCGCCGCGCAGCGGCTGGGGATCGCCGTCGACCAGGACCACCTGCGCCCCCGCCCGCGTGCGCAAGAGCACGCCGCGCCGATCGTCGAGATCGATCGCGTCGTCGACGTCCAGCACCACCCACGCTCCGGGGTCGTCGGCCGGGATCGGGGCGTGGAGGGTCACGCGTGATCCGGGGGCGCTCAGCTCGATCGCCTCGTTCGCCAGGACCTCGCCCTCGCGCTCGAGGGTCACCGTCGCGGCGCGCCCCGCCAGCTCCTCCGAGACGGCGATCTCCACCGCGACGGACATGAGCTCGGGCGTCGTCGGATCCGCGCTCGCCTGCGCGCCCACGATCGCGGCGTTGGCGGTCGGGGCCTCCGCCGCGAGCGGCTCGAAGCGGAGCGAGACCCCCGGCGGCATGGGCGGCGCGTCGTCGGCGCGCCCGTGACGCGCGAGGTCGCTCAGCACCACCACGCGCCGTGAGGCGTGGCGCGCCCCGGCCAGCTCACGCGCCGCGCGCTCGAGCGCCCCAGGCAGGTCGGTGCCGCGCCCGGCCCCGGTCGAGAGATCGGCGAGCGCGCGCCGGGCCGCGGCGAGGTCCCCGGTGCGCGAGAGCGCGACGCGCGGCGCGACGCCCGCCAGCACGATGGCGATCTCGGAGCCCGCGGGGAGGCTGTCCACGATGGCCAGCCCGCGCGTCCGCGCCTCCTCGAGCGGCTCGCCCTCGCGCGCGGTGACCGACATCGAGTCGTCGATCACGAGGACCACCGACGCGAGCGAGCCGTCGCCGTAGGCCAGGGTGACCCGCAGGTACGGGCCCGCGAGCGCGATCGCGAGGGCGGCCACCAGGAGCACCCGCGCGAGGAGCAGGAGGTAGTCGACCACGCGGACGCGCCGCTGGCTCGACGCCTCGGCGCGGCGCAGCAGCGCGATCGTCGGGAGCGCGCGCACCCGCAGGTCGCGGCGCCGCAGGAGGTGGGCGAGGACCGGCAGCCCCACCGCGCCGAGGGCGAGGAGCGCGAGCGGCGCCTCGAGGCCCATCAGGCGTACCCCTTGCGGCGCGCCGAGGTCAGGACGGACGCGAGCGCGCGCTCGACCGGCTCGTCCGTCCGCGCGAGAACGTAGCGCGCGCCGACCGCCGCGCAGCGGGCCCGGCGCTCGGCGAGGAAGCGCTCGATCTCGGCGAGGTAGGAAGCGCGGAGCGCCTCGGGGTCGGCGTCGATCGACGGCTCGCCCTCGAGCCCCACGAAGCGCGCCGGGTCGGAGAAGGGCAGCTCGAGCTCGTCCGGATCCATGACGTGGAAGACCACCACGTCGTGGCCGCGGCCGGTGAGGAACGAGAGCGGCTCGAGCGCGCGATCGTCGAAGTCGAGCAGGTCCGACGCCACGGCCACGAGGCCGCGCCGGCCCGCCCGCTCGGCCACCTCGGTGAGGGCGCCGCCGAGATCGGTCGGGGTCCCCTCGACCGCGGGCGCCGCGAGCGCGCGCAGCAGCTCCTCGAGGTGGGTCGGCTTGGTGCGCGAGGGCAAGCGCTCGAGCACCGCGTCGGCCACCACCGCGAGGCCGGGCGCGTCGCCCTGGCGGATGAGGATGAACGCGAGCGCGCCGAGGAGGGTCGCGGCGTGCTCCGCCTTCCGTGGCCGGCCCTCGCCCGCGTAGGCCATCGATCCCGATCGGTCGAGGACGAGGGTCGCGCGGAGGTGCGTCTCCTGCTCGAAGCGCTTGATCTGGTGCCGGTCGCTCCGCGCGTAGGCGCGCCAGTCCAGGAGCCGCAGGTCGTCGCCTGGGCGGTACTCGCGGTGCTCGACGAACACCACGCTCGCGCCGCGGTGTGGGCTGCGGTGGACGCCCGCGAGCAGGCCCTCGACCGCCTTGCGCGCCTGGAACGTCAGCCCCGCGACCCGGCGCGCGGTCTCCGGGTCCAGCGCGCGGGGCTCGTCGTCGCGCGCCGAGGGCGCGGCCGCCGGCTCGACGTCGGCCTCTGACCGGTCGGCCATCGCGCTACGCCGGCACGGCCTCCAGCACGTGGTCGATCACGTCCTGGGCGCGCACGCGCTCGGCCTCCGCGCGGAACGAGGCGACGATGCGGTGGCGGAGCACCGGGTGGGCGAGGGCGCGGACGTCGTCGACCTCGGCCGCGAAGCGGCCCTCGAGCACCGCCCGCGCCTTGGCCCCGAGGATGAGCGCCTGGCTCGCGCGGGGGCCGGCGCCGAAGGACACGTAGGTGCGGACGTGCTCGGGGGCGTCGGTCTCCTCGGGGCGCGTCGCGCGCACGAGCGCGACCGCGTGCTCCACCACGTGGGGGGCGACCGGCACGCGGGGGACGAGCGACTGCAGCGCGAGGATCGCGTCGCGGTCGAGCACCGGCTCGGGGGGCGGGCCGAGCGGGGCGGTGGTGCGCCGTACGATCTCGATCTCCTCTTCCTCGCTCGGGTAGTCGACGTCGATCTGGAACAGGAACCGGTCGAGCTGCGCCTCCGGCAGGGGGTAGGTCCCCTCCTGCTCGATCGGGTTCTGGGTCGCGAAGACCAGGTAGGGCGGCTCGAGCGGGTAGGTCTTGCCGCCGGCGGTCACGCGGCCCTCGGCCATCGCCTGCAGCAGCGCCGCCTGCGTCTTGGGCGGGGTGCGGTTGATCTCGTCCGCGAGGAGCACGTTGGTGAACACGGGGCCGCGGACGAAGCGGAAGACCCGCTCGCCGGTGGCCGGGTCTTCCTGGAGCACGTCGGTCCCGGTGATGTCGGTCGGCATCAGGTCGGGCGTGAACTGGATGCGGTTGCTCCGGAGGCTCAGCACGTCGGCGAGCGTCGTGATGAGGAGCGTCTTGGCGAGGCCGGGGACGCCCACGAAGAGGCCGTGGCCGCGCGCGAACAGACAGATGAGCATCAGCTCGATCACGTCGTCCTGCCCGACGATCCGCCGCTTCACCTGGGCGATCACCTCCTCGCGGGCCTTCGCCAGGCGCGCGACCTGGGCGACCTCGTCCGCCGCCTCGGCGTCGGCCGCGTCCCGGCCCGGCCCGTCGACCTCGCCGGCGCCCGTGGGCTCGTCCGGCGCGCTTCGCTGCGCTGCCTCGCTCATTCGTGCCCGCGGCATATCACAGGGCGCTCCGCGCGTCCCTCGGGCGCTTCGGTCCGCGTCGCTGCGCTCATCGCCGCCGCGCTCATCGCCGCCGCCTGCCGCCGAGCATCCCGCAGGCGTCCCGGGTCCGGCTGCGCTCCTCGGCCACGTCGGTCGCCTCGGCGAGATCGCAGTGGGGCGCTGGGTCGAAGGGGTTGAGCCGGATCGCCTCGCGGAGGGCGCGCGCGGCCTGGGCCCGGTCGCCCATCGCGAGCCACGCCGCGCCGGAGACGGCCCAGGTCGGCGCGTGCTCCGGGTAGCGCTCGCGGAAGCGCTCGAGGGCCCGCACCGCCTCCTCGGGCCGCCCCCCGGTGAGCGCGGCCCGGGCGAGCCGCGCGGCCACGATCGGATCGTCGGGGGCGCGCTCGTGGGCCCGGCCGTACTCGATCGACGCGGCGCGCGCGCGGCCGCGGTCCCAGAGCAGGTCGCCGAGCCGGAGGTGCCGCCGCGCCGCCTCCACCTCGACGTCGCTCGCCTCCTCGGTGGGCCCCTCGCCGTGGCGGAGCCGCATCGTCAGCAGGCGCGGCGGGTCCGCGGGGGGCGCCGGCCGATCCTGGAGCGACTCGCGCCAGCCGCGCTCGAGGTTGGCGAAGCTCGTGCCCGCGACCTCGCCGAGCGCCACGCGCGCGTCGATGCCGTTGGCGACCCGGCGGATCGCGTCGCGCAGCCCCTCGGCGCCCTGGGCGCGGTAGTAGCCTTCGATGAAGGTGGCGACCTGCGCGAAGGCCAGCGCCGCCTGCTCCTGCGACGGCAGCAGCGCGATCGACGGGTGCAGCCGGTCGAAGGGCAGCAGCTCGCCGCTCTGCACCGCCGCGTAGAGGAGCGCCTCCGAGCCCGGGTCGAGGGCGGCCGCCGCGGGCTCGCCCCGCCAGCGCCGCTCGAGGAACTTGGCGATCCCCTCCTGCAGCCATACCGGCGCCCGATCGCGCGAGGCGCGCGTCAAGAAGAGGTGCACGAGCTCGTGGCCGATCGTGTCCATCCACGGGTAGCCGCGCACGAGGGCGCGCGGCGAGGTGACCATCAGCCGGTCCCACTTGCAGAGCGCGATCGTGCCGCTCGTCGCGATGTCCTCGACGGTGAGCGAGGAGACGTCCGCGAGGCTCGCTGCGGTCGGGTAGATCTCGAGGCGGATGGGGCCGGGCACGCGCACGCCGAGCTCCTCGCCGATCGTCCGGTCGGCCGCGGCCATCGCCTCGAACGCCCAAGGCACGAGCACCGCGTCCGGGCCCGGCGCGTGGCGCACCACGTAGCGGCCGTCGCTCGAGCGCGCGGTCACGAACGAGCGGGTCGCCTCGTGGGTCGCCCGGATCAAGGCGTCCAGCTCGCGCCGGTCGGCCTCGCTCCGCAGCGTCGCCGCGTCTCCGGCCGCGTCGAGGTCCGAGACCGCGCCCGAGTAGTCGCCCCGGTAGAAGCGGAGCATCGCGCGCTCGAAGCGGACGTCGGCGTCGTTCGGGTGCGCGGCCGCGAGGCGCTCGATCGCGCGGCTCGCGTCCTCGAGGCGCAGCTCGACCATCGCGGTGGCGGCCCCGCGCAGCGCCCGGCCGTCCTCCCCGGGCGGGATCGCGAAGGCGGTCCGCGCGGTGAGCAGGGCCAGCAGGGCGGCGGCCCCGCCGAGCGACACGCGCCTCATCGCAACAGCCCCTCGTAGTAGCGGCGCACCGCGTCCTCGTAGCCCTCGGGGGTCGACTCGCGCATCGCGTCGAGCAGGCGGCGGCGCATCTCCATCGGTCCCTCGAACTCCTCTGCGCCCGGGATCTCGACCGGCCGCGTGAAGTCGAGCTCGCTCCCGCCGCCGCCGCCGCCCCCGGACTGCTGCTCCTGCTGCTGCTCGAGCTGCTCGCGGAGCTCGCTGAGCCGGCGCGCCGCCTCCTCCTGGAGCCGGGCCGACTCGAGCGGATCGCCGCGCTCCAGCGCGCGCTCTGCGTCCTCCATCGTCCGCGACGCCTCGCCCACCTCGCGCGCCGCGTCCTCCGAGAGCGGCGTGCCGTCCGGGCCGCGGGCGAACTGCTCGGACAGACCCTCGGCCGCGTCCTGCGCCTCGCGCTGGCGGGCGAGGTCGTCACGCATCTGCTGCCGGTCCGGCGCCTCGAGGTGCCGCGCGACGTCGGGGAGCGCCTCGTCGAGCTGGCGGCGCAGGTCGCCGAGCCGGCGGTCGGCCGCGCGGGCCTGGCGCGCGTCCTCCGAGGTCTCGCCGTCGTGGCCGGGGAACATCAGCGCGCTCAGATCGAGGTCGCGGCTGAGCGCGCCGAGATCCTGCGCCGCGGCCTCGCTCATCGCGCGCCCCTCGCCGAGGTCGCCGGCCCGCAACGCATCTTCCGCATCGACGAGCCGCTGGCGCGCCCGGTCGTAGGCGTCCTGCTCGAAGCCGGCGAGCCGCTGGCGCGTCACCTCCTCGAGCGCTTCGCGGACCCGCGCGGTGTCCTCGGCGAGGCGCCGGCCGACCCGGTTGTCGCGCCCGCCGATCGACTCGAGCGCCCGGTGAGCCGCCCGGCTGCGGCGCTCGGTGCCGCGCCGCGCCAGCCGGGACTGCTCGCTCTCGAGCCCGGTGAGCGCCTCCATCGCGTTGGCCATCGCGCGGTCGCGCGGGCCGAAGCGCGACTGCGCGAACGACTCGCCGCTGTCGCCGAGCGCGCGGGCGAGGGCGTCGATCTGACCCTGCAGCTCGCGGGCGAGCTCCTCGGCGCGCGCGAGGTCGCCGCGCTGGACCGCCTCCCGCATCGCCTCGAGGGTGCTCGCGGTCTCGCCGCCCGCCGCCTCGCCGGCGTTGGTGAACTCCTCCGGCACGCTGGTGCCCATCTGCGCGAGGCGCTGCATCAGCTCGCCCATCCGCCGCTGCGCGCGCCCGATCGCCTCGAGGAGCCGGGCGCGAGCCTCGGGCGAGTCCGTCCGCTGCAGCTCCGCGAGGAGGGAGCGGATCTCGCGCCGGATCTGCTCGAGCTCGCGCGCGATCTCGGCCGCGTCCTCGATGCGCGCCCGGCTCAGCAGGTCGTCGAGCGTCAGCACGTCGTCCTCGAGCTCGGTGGTGAACCGCGCGTCCACCGCCGCGCGGCGCTCGTGCGACGCAGGCCTCGAGCCGTGCAGGGCGCCTTCCTCCCGGAGCAGACGGCGCACCCGCCCGCCCATCGATCGGAGCAGCGCCGCGTCGGCCTCGCGGCCCCCCTCCTCGTCGCGCATGCGCGTCGCCCGCGCCCGGAGCGCGGCCACGAGGGCCTCGGTCGGCGGCGCGAGCGCGGCGTAGCGTGAGGGGGCCTCGGCGTCGGCCTCGGGGGCCGGCCGCTCGAGCCGATCCGCGAGGAGCCCCAGCGTCTGGTCGAGGAGCGCGCGCAGATCGTCGAGGCGCGACTCGCGCCGGCTCGCCTCGCTCTCGAGCGTCACCGTGACCTCGGCCGAGCGAGCCACGTTCGGGCCGCTCACCACGTCGCCGTCGCGCGCCTCGATCCAGAAGGTGATCGCGTCGCCGCGCGCCATGCCGAGGAGCGCGAGATCGATCGGGATCTGACCGCTCGCGTCGAGGGGGCGCCGGTCCTCGGGGTAGGCGTTGAGGCGCCTCCGCTCGGGCTCGGTGCCCGGGCCGCGCGAGACCACCAGGTCGACGGCCGCCACCCCCACGTCGTCGGTCGCGACCCAGCTCGCGCGCACCTCGCGGGGCTCGGCGATCAGCAGGTCGTCGGTCGGATCGAGGAGCGAGACCTGAGGCGGCGCGTCGGCGAGGGCGCGCACCCGGCGCTGCGCCGCGTCGCGGACCCAGTCGCCCTCGGGCCGGCGGAGCCGCAGGTGGACGGTGGTGTCCGCCCGGGCCACGAAGCGCCCGACGAAGCGGCCGGCTCCGTCCAGCTCCATCGGCAGGGTCCGGTCGTTGACGCGGAGCGCCGCCTCCGCCGCCTCCATCCGCGGGCGGGCGCGCAGCTCGATCGACGTCCCGCGCGGCACCTCGAGCACGCTCGGGTCCGCGACCTCGACGGGGTCGCGCGCGAGGTAGCTCGGGAAGATCAGCCGGGCCTCGACGTCCTGGAACGCGACCGCCACCCGCTCACCCTGGGCGTCGCGCTCGCCCGGGTGCACGAGCGCGTAGGCCCCCGCGCCGCCGCGCTCGGTGCCGAGCGCCCCGAGCCCCGCCGCGAGGGCGAGCGTGCCGGCAAGGACGTGGGGGTGGCGCAGCATCCGCCAGCTCACCACCTGCGCGGGGCGCACCGACGCGAGCTTGGACGCGACCGCCGCCTCGTGAGCCGCGATCATCGCGCGCGAGGCGTGGGCCGGGGGCGCCCGCCGCAGCTCCCAGGCGCTCCGCGCGGCCGATGGCAGATCTGCGGCGACCACGTCGAGGAGCGCGGTCGTCCCCGCGCCCCGGAGGCGACGCGCGCGCCGGAGCGCGGCCGAGCTGACGCTCGCGACGACCCCGACGAGGAGCGCCCAGACCGCGGCCGCGAGGGCGGGCTCGGAGAGCGGGCCCATCGCGAGCGCGCCGAGCCCGAACACGAGCGCGCCCGCGCCGAGCGCCCCGATCGCGCCGCGGACGGCGTGCACCAGAGCCGCGCGGCGGCGCAGCCGCTTGAGGAAGGCCTCGACGGGCCCGCGGCCGCGTTCGGACACGGCCGGAACATAGCCCGCGCGCGGATAGACCGCGACCCTCACCGGCGTCGCGTTGACCTGCCTTCGACGTGCGAGATAGAGTCCGGCCGCCCCGCGAGAAGAATGAGGGAATCCACCACCGAATCCGACTTCGCCGAGCTCGCCGTCGCCGTTTACGTCGAGGAGCTCGCGGTCGATAAGCGAGTCCTCTACGTCGGCGAGCCGAGCAGCGGCGCGGCCGAGCGCCTGGCCGCGGTCGCGCGGAGCGTCGACGTAGTCAGCCGGAACGCGCGCGCGCGCGGCACCCGCCGGGGCGGTCGCCTCCGGGCGAGGCGCTGGCCCTCCGAGGAGGACGACGGTCGCTGGGACGTCGTCGTCGTCCCGGACGTCGGCCGCGCCGGCCTCGCCGAGGACGGTCAGCTCCCGGCGGCCAGCCGTTGGCTCGCCGAGGGCGGCGTCCTCGTGGCGGGCACCGCGGCGGCGGGGGAGGGCGCGGTCGGCTACGAGCGCTTCTTCGATCTGTTGCAGGACGCGTTCGACGTCGTCCGGATGGTCGGCCAGGCGCCGTTCACCGGCTACTCGGTCGTCGACTTCGCGCCGCGCGGCGAGCTCGAGGTCACCTTCGACGGCTCGCTCGTCTCCGACTCCGGCGAGCAGGCGGCTCGCTACATCGCCCTCTGCGGCGAGCGCGACGTGGCGCTCGACCCCTACGCGGTGGTGCAGGTGCCGTCGCGCGTCGTCGACGCGCCCGCGCCGGCGCCCGCGCCGGTCGACGACGCCGACGATCGGCTCGCGGCCTACGAGAACCGGCTGCGGGGTCAGCAGGACGCCCTCGACGCGGCGAACGTGCACGCCGAGGAGATCGAGCGCGCCCTCGAGGGCGCCAAGGAGGACCTCGGGCGGGCGCGGCGGCGGCTCGACGAGGCGGAGCGGGCCGAGCGCGAGGCGGCGGCCGAGCGCGACTCGCTCGCGCGAAAGCTCGACGCGCTCGAGAGCGAGGCGCGCTCCTCGGACGCGCCCGGCGGGCCGACCGAGGAGGAGTACATCCGACTCGAGACGGCGCTCCGCGAGTGCGGCCGTGAGCTGACGGAGGCGCGGGCCGAGATCGAGCGCCGCGCCACGCTGGTGCGCGATCTGGTCGAGGAGCTTCGGGCGGTCCCGGACCGGTCGGCGGCGCCGACGTCGAGCCCTCAGGGCGTGGCGGACCCGATCGCGCGCGCGGTGCACGCCGAGGCCGAGAAGGCCGAGCTCGGCTTCCGCCTCGATGAGGTCCGCGGCGAGCTGGCGATGGCCGAGCGGCGCGCGGCCACGAACCTCGAGGAGATCCAGCGCACCGAGGCCGCGCTCCGCGGCACCGTGCGCGGCCTGAACGCGCGCCTGGCCGAGGTCACCGAGCTCTATCAGCAGTCGCGCGCGCGGCTCACGCTGCTCGAGGACGATCGCCGGGCCTCGGACCGGACGATCCAGGACCTGACCCGCGACCTCGCGATGGCGCGCGAGCAGCTCGAGCTCGAGATCGCGCGGGCCCACGCCCGCGTCGAGGCGAGCGCGAGCCCGGTCAGCGCCCGCGCGGCGACGGATCCGTCCGGGCTCGATCCCGACGCGTCGGACGCCCGGGTCGCGGAGCTGACCGCGGAGCTGGCCGAGGCCCGAGGGGTGGCCGATCGGCTCGCCGAGGAGGCGCGCGAGGCGCGCGAGGCCGGGGCGCAGGCCCAGCAGCAGATCGCTGAGCTCGAGGAGCGCATCGCGGGGATGCTCCGTGGCTACCGGCTGCGGGTCGCCGAGATGACGGCGGAGCTCGACCGGGTCGGCTCGCAGGCCGAGCGCGCGCTGATCGCCGAGGGCGAGACGCGGGCGAAGCTCGAGGCGATGCAGCGCGAAGAGGC
Source organism: Polyangia bacterium (assembly GCA_030426845.1). GTDB lineage: Bacteria > Myxococcota_A > Polyangia > Polyangiales > Sandaracinaceae > JAUHXR01. Next base: position 13,751 of record JAUHXR010000179.1, read on the forward strand.
CAACCTCCAGGGCGAGGTCGCGGGGCTCAAGCTGCGGCTCGCCGATCGCGAGGCCGCGGTGCAGGCCCTGACCGCCGCGGCCGCGCTGAGCGCGCCCGACGAGGGCGAGGTCGAGCTCGAGCGCGTGCGCGAGGAGATCGCGCGCCTCCGCAAGGAGCTGGCGCCCGCGCCCCAGCCGGAGCCGGAGCCGGAGCCGGACGCGCCGGAGGCCGCACCCGAGCCGGCCCCCGCGTGGCCGTCGACCGAGGTGATGTTCGAGGCGCAGGCCGCCCTCGTGGCGCGCCTCCAGGGGCAGCTCGGCGACGCGCTGGCCGCGCGACGGTCCCTCGAGCGCGAGCTCGACCGGAAGACGGCGGCCCTCGAGGTGCAGGCCGAGCGCGTCGAGGAGGCCAAGGTCGAGGCCGACGTCCACGTCGGCGAGTCGGCCCGCGAGCTCGACGAGCTCCAGGACCGGCTCGAGGAGTCGGAGACCGGGCGCCGCCGCGCGCTGGCCGCGCTGGAGGACGCCAAGGCGATCCTCGCCAAGCTCCTCGGCGACCTTCCCGAGCTTCGCCCGAGCGGCGACGAGGGGGGCACCGAGCTGCGTCGCCTGCGCGACCGGGTGGGGCAGCTCGACGCGGCCGCGGCGGACCGCGAGCTGTTGCTCCGCTCGCTGACCGCCCAGCTCCAGGAGCGCGACGATCGCCTGCGTGCGCTGGACCGGTTGGACGCGGCCGGCGCCGGCGACGATGACCCCCGGGTGCTTCGGGCGCGGCTCTTCGAGATGGAGGAGCGCGCGGCCCGGCTCGCCGAGGAGCTCGAGCACGAGCGCGAGGCGCGCCGCCGGCTCGAGCAGCCCTGAGTCGAGCAGCCCTGAGCCGCGGACCCCGCCTCCCGCCCGCCCCGGTCATGGGAGCCGCGCGCGCGAGGGCGTATCCTCGCGCCCGGAGGTGGTCATGTTCGAGAAGGTCGCGTTCACGATGTACGCCGTCACCGACCTCGCGCGGGCGAGGGCGTTCTACGAGGAGACCCTCGGCCTCGAGGTCGGGCCGGTCTACGGAGGCCCGGAGAAGGCCTGGGTCGAGTACGACCTGCCAGGCGGGGGCTGCCTGGCGATCAGCAACATGACGCCGGCCAAGCCCGGGCCCGGCGGCGGCACGATCGCGATCGAGGTGAGCGACCGCGAGGGCCTCACCGCGCGCCTCAAGGAGGCGGGCGTGACGCTGGCGGCCGAGCACATCCCGAGCCCGGTCTGTGACATGACGATCGTCGCGGACCCGGACGGCAACCAGCTCATCCTTCATCAGCTGAAGAACAAGTAGCCCCGGGTCCGAACGACCGGGCGTCGGGAGCCGGGTCGGAGCCCGCGTGTCGCTGGGCTCGTACCCCCGGCCTCAGCCGGCGTCGTCGTCCGGGCCCGCGTCGGCGGGCGGAGCGCCGTAGGCGGGCGCCGCGCCGGGACCTGCGTCCACCATGCCGGCGTCCTCCGGGGGCGCGCCGTAGAGCGGCGTCCCCCCGCAGGCGGTCGCGGTGGCGGCGACCACGGCCGCGCCAGCCACGAACATCGCCGCGCGCCCCAGCCGCCCGGGGAGCGGCCTCAGGGCCTGGGTCGGCGCGATCACCCCTGCGCCGCAGAACGGGCAGAGCTCCTCGTCGGTGCGGACGTGCCGCGCGCACCCCTCACAAGCTACAAGTCGCATGGTCGAGAGGGTAGCGGAGGCCGGGCGCTTAAACGAGGAGCGCCGGGCCCCCGAAGGGACCCGGCGCTCACTCGGCAGGCGCCGCCTGGATCAGAAGTCCATGCCCGGCGCGCCGTGGCTGTGCCCGCCGCCGCCGGCCTTCTCCTCCTTCGGGAGCTCGGCGATCATCGCCTCGGTGGTGAGCATGAGGCCCGCCACCGACGCGGCGTTCTGGAGCGCGGAGCGGACGACCTTGGTCGGGTCGATGACGCCCGCCTTGACCAGGTCCTGGTAGGTCCCGGTGGCCGCGTTGTAGCCGTCGTTGCCCTTGCCGTTGCGGACCTTGTCCACGACGATGCTGCCCTCGACCCCGGCGTTGGCCGAGATCTGGCGGAGGGGCTCCTCGATCGCGCGGCGGATGATGTTCACCCCGACGCGCTGCTCCTCGTTCGGCAGATCGAGCTTGTCGAGGGTGCCCTGGCAGCGGATGAGGGCCACGCCGCCACCGGGGACGATGCCCTCCTCGACGGCCGCGCGGGTCGCGTGGAGCGCGTCCTCGACGCGGGCCTTCTTCTCCTTCATCTCGACCTCGGTGGCCGCGCCGACCTTGATGACCGCGACGCCGCCCACGAGCTTCGCGAGGCGCTCCTGGAGCTTCTCGCGGTCGTAGTCGGAGCTGGTCTCCTCGATCTGGCGGCGGATGGTCTCGATGCGGCCCTTGATCTTCGCCTTGGCGCCGGCGCCGTCGACGATCGTCGTGGTCTCCTTGTCGATCGAGACGCTCTTGGCCTGACCGAGGTCGGAGAGGGTCACGTTCTCGAGCTTGATCCCGAGCTCCTCGCTGACGACCTGGCCGCCGGTGAGGATCGCGATGTCCTTGAGCATCTCCTTGCGACGGTCGCCGAAGCCGGGCGCCTTGACGGCCGCGATGTGGAGGGTGCCGCGGAGCTTGTTCACCACGAGGGTAGCGAGCGCCTCACCCTCGACGTCCTCCGCGATGATGAGGAGCGGCCGCTGCTGACGCGCGATCGCCTCGAGCACGGGGAGGAGGTCCTTCATGTTCGAGACCTTCTTCTCGACGATGAGAAGGTACGGGTCCTCGAGGTTCGCCTCCATCCGCTCCGGGTCGGTGACGAAGTAGGGCGAGAGGTAGCCGCGGTCGAACTGCATGCCCTCGACGACGTCGAGGGTGGTCTCGAGGCCCTTGGCCTCCTCGACCGTGATCACGCCCTCCTTGCCGACCTTCTCCATCGCCTCGGCGAGGATGTTGCCGATGGTCTCGTCGCCGTTGGCGCTGATGGTGCCGACCTGGGCGATCTCCTTCGGATCCTTGGTGGACTTCGAGAGCTTGCCGAGCTTGCCGACGATCGCCTCGACCGCCGCCTCGATGCCGCGCTTCAGCTCCATCGGGTTGTGACCGGCGGCGACCATGCGCGCGCCCTCACGGTAGATGGCCTGGGCGAGGACGGTCGCGGTGGTGGTGCCGTCGCCGGCGTTGTCCGAGGTCTTGCTCGCGACCTCGCGCACCATCTGCGCGCCCATGTTCTCGAACTTGTTCTCGAGCTCGATCTCCTTGGCGACGGTGACGCCGTCCTTGGTGACCGTCGGAGCGCCGAAGCTCTTCTCGATGACGACGTTGCGGCCGCGCGGGCCGAGGGTGACCTTCACCGCGTTGGCGAGGGTGTTGACGCCGGTGAGGATCTTCTCGCGGGCGGTCGTGTCGTAGAGGATTTCCTTGGCAGCCATGATGATCTGTCTCCTACTCGCTGAAATTCTTGGGGGTTTCGGGGGTCAGATCACTCGACCACGCCGAGGATGTCGTCCTCGCGGAGGATGAGGTGGTCCTCGCCGTCGATCTTGACCTCGGTGCCCGAGTACTTGCCGAAGAGGACGCGGTCGCCCTTCTTGACCTCGAGCTTGCGGACGCTGCCGTCCTCGAGGATCTTGCCGTTGCCGACAGCGATGATCTTCCCCTCGATCGGCTTCTCCTTGGCCGTGTCGGGGATGATGATCCCGCCCTTCGTCTTCTCTTCTTCCTTGACGCGCTGAACGATGACGCGGTCGTGGAGCGGACGAATCGCCATAGTTTTCCTCCTCTTGGGGCCCCTCCGATCCTGCGGAGGAGCGCTTTGTTAGCACTCGCAGCTATCGAGTGCTGATAGCCGAGCGGCAATCTAAGCCAGGCTCCCCCACCGTCAAGCGTCGCCTCCGGACCCTGTGAGGCGGCTCACGTAGACCAGCAATTCCGAAGAGTTGCGCCTGGTCCCGACGTGGGGACGCGCCTCGCGTCAGCACTCGTCGTGCGCGGCTGCCACCGTTCGGGCTCCCGCGAGGCGTCCGCAGACAGGGGCGCCAAAGACTGGGGAGGCGCCGTATTTTCTGCCTAATTCCGAGGAGAGCCCCGTCCGATGAAGAGGAAGAGGCCGAACCCGAGAGGGAGCGCGAGCAGAAGCGCGAGAGCAAGGAGGCAGGCGCCGTGATCGAGATGTCCGGGAACGTGAGGGGATGGTTTCACGAGCGGCTTCAGTCCGCGATCGACCGACAGCGCACGCCGACCTCCGAGGCCACCGAGATGTACCTCGTCGAGCTCCTCGCGCGGTACGCGGAGACCCCCGTCTCGCTTGCCCAGCCCCTGGCGCTGATGCTCGCCGAGGCGGCCGAGGCGGCCGGCCCCGAGCGCATCCGGCGTCTGCGCGAGCTCGGCGACACCGCGCTGTACGTCCTCGGGTTCTTCGAGGACCACCTCGATCGCCGCGGGATCACGCGCGACTACGTGGTGACCATGGGCGGCCGCGCCTACGCCCGCGCGGAGGCGCTCAGCGTCTTCAGCCCCCGCGAGTCGGTTCGGCGCGACGTCTACGGCGAGCTCGCCGACGGCTTCGAGGGCTACGCCGAGGCTTTCGACGAGGTCCGCGAGAGCACCGTGCTGCGAACCCCCCAGGATATCGTGCGCCTCTACGAGAAGTGGAAGCGGACCCGCTCGCCCCGCGTCGCGGCGCGCCTCCGGAGCGAGGGCGTGTTCCCCACGATCGAGGCCGACGGCGAGCTGCTGCACTGATGCTCGCGAGGATCCAGAAGGTCCTCGCCCGGCTCTACGACCTCGAGCCCGAGGCGTGCGTCACCTCGTTCCTCTGCGGGCGGGAGCTGCTCGACGCGCTCGAGCGCGGCGACGAGGCTCACCGCGGGGAGCTCCTCCTGGTGCTCGAGGACGAGGAGGGGGTCCACGTGGGCCTCTACCTCGATCCCTCGGTCCTGGAGCGGCTCGAGAGCGAGCGGCCCGACTTCCACGCGGTGACCCTCGCAACCGAAGGCGTCAGCCACCTGATGTATCTGTCATTTCGGGTGGATAACGAGGAAACCGTGACTCAGCTCGAGCTGGAGCTGCAGGCGGAGGTCGACAAGTACGCCGCCGGCCTGCTCGCGGGGCACGGGGTGGGGCTCATCCGTGAGCGGAGCCGTGCCCTGCGCGAGCGCCTGTACGACGAGGCCCGGTTCATCGACGATCCGGACACCGCGGAGGGCGAGCGCTACCGGGTGGCGTCGCGCGCGGCGGCCCGGTACACGGCGCGGCTCGAGGCCGACTACGTGGCGCCCGGCCGCCTGCGCGAGCTCCTCGTCGAGCTGCGGCGGTTCTATCGGTTGGGCGCCCGCGAGAAGCTCGAGCGGGCGCGCGGCTGACCGCGTCGCGGGTGATCCGCCCCGGGACGGACCGTGGACCTGTTGCGGGCGTCCGAGCTCGACGGCCGAGAGTCGACGGTCAGAGTCGACGCCTCAGAAACGCACGCGCGGCGCCCGCCACCCAGGGCGAGCGCCGTTCGAGGGCGCCGGGGCGTCGCAGTCACTGGACGTCGCGGTCACCGGGCGTCGCAGTCACCGGGCG
>JAUHXR010000180.1 GCA_030426845.1 Polyangia bacterium
TCGAGGAGCGGCCGGCGGCGAGGCGGACGCTTGCCGCCCGGGAGGCGCCCCGCGACGGTGGTGAATCAAGCTCCTAGTGTCCTGAGTCGGCGATCGCCGAAGAAGTCGGCGAGCCATCGGCCCGCGAATCAAGGAACGACGACGAGGAATACCAGAGGTATTTCGAGGAGGAGCGACGCCGAGTCGCGGGTCGAGGGCCGGCGGATTCGAGTGCGAGCCGCGGACTCAGGACACTAGAACGCAGCCGGCCAGAGAATCGCGCGCGCGACGTCGCCAGGGCGCCGGTTGTCGTCTATCCTTGCCAGGTCGATGTCGGACGCCGAATCGCTCCCGGGGGGGAACGAGCCGCGGTCGAGCGCGCTTTCGGCGGGCCACGTCATCGCCGAGCGCTACCGCCTCGAGGTGCCGATCGGCACGGGCGGCTCGGCCACCATCTGGCGCGCCACCCACCTCACGCTCGGCCACCCGGTCGCGGTGAAGTTCATCGACGTGATCGGCCCGCGGCAGGGCGAGCTCCGCGAGCGCTTCCTGCGCGAGGCGCGCGTCGCGGCCGCGATCCGGCACCGCAACGTGGTTGACATCGTCGACTTCGGCACCGAGGACGGCCCGCCCTACATGGTGATGGAGCTCCTCGAGGGCCAGACCCTCGCCGCCCGCATCGAGGCGGGGCCCCCGTTCACGGTCGGCGACGCGGTCCGCACCATGAGCCCGATCCTCGCGGGCCTCGCCGCGGTGCACGACGCAGGGATCGTCCACCGGGACCTCAAGCCCGAGAACATCTTCCTCGTCGACGACGCCGACGTCTCCTATCCGAAGCTCATCGACTTCGGCGTCTCTCGGGTCCTCGACTCGGAGGCTGGCCTCCAGTCGGTGCTCCCGACTCGCGACAACGCCATTGTCGGGACCCCGCAGTACATGGCGCCCGAGCAGGCGCGCGGCCTCAAGGAGATCGACCACCGCGCCGACCTGTGGAGCGCGGGCGTGATGCTCTACGAGCTGCTCACGGGGACCCTGCCGTTCGACTCGGACGCGGTCGGCGACGTGATCATCGAGGTCGCGACGGCCGAGGTCCCGCCGATCACCGCGCTCCGGCCAGAGCTCGCGGGCCCGCTCGAGGAGGTCGTGCACCGGGCGCTCTCGCGGCAGCCCGACGCGCGCTACGCCTCGGCGTCCGAGATGCGCGCCGCGCTGATCGAGGCGGTCCGGGCAACCACGAGCGAGATCCTCGAGCAGCCGGCGCCGTCCCGCGCGCCCCGGGGTACGGCGCGGACGTCGCGCTCGCCGATCGACGCGAGCCGCCTCGATGACGAGCTGGCGGCGCTCGACGCTCACCTCGGCCGCGACCGGACGCGGGCCTCACGCGAGGAGACCGTCACCCTCGCGGTCTCGCCGCCCGAGGACGCGGCCCCGCCCGAGCGCCGCTCCCTCGTGTGGGTGGCGGTCGCCGCCGCGCTGCTCGCGTTGATCGCCGGAGCGGCGTGGCTCGGGCGCGCGCCCGAGGCGCCGGCGGCCGAGCCGACGCCGAGCCCGCCGAGCGCCCGCCTCCCCGCGCCGCCCGTCACCGCGCCGGTGGCGCCGCCGGAGGAGCCCGCCCCGCCCGTCGAGGCGGAGGCCGAGGTGGAGCCCGAGGCGCCGAGCGCACCGGCGCCCCGTCGCTCCACCGGGGCCCGCCGACACGCGCGGATGGTCCGCGACCCCGGGTTCTGAGCCGACCCACGAGGCGGTCGTGTACGGTCGGCCGATGACCGACCCGCTGGACCGCTGGCGCGCGATCGACCGGCTCGCGAGCGACGAGGCGCGGCCCGCGGCGGTCGCGGCGCGGCGGCGCAAGGGCGCGCGCACCGCCCGCGAGAACCTCGAGGACCTCGTCGACCCGGGCTCCTTCGTCGAGTACGGGCGCGCCGCCGTGGCCGCCCAGCGCGAGCGCCGACCGCTCGAGGACCTCCGCGAGCAGACGGCCGCCGACGGCGTGATCACGGGCCTCGCGACGGTCAACGCGGCCCGCTTCGGTGCGGCGGCGAGCGGGGTCGCGGTGAGCGTCAACGACTACACCGTGCTCGCGGGCACGCAGGGCTTCTTCCATCACGCGAAGATCGACCGCCTCCTCGCGGTCGCCGGGCGCCGCGGGCTGCCGGTGGTGATGTACACGGAGGGCGGCGGCGGCCGGCCGGGCGACGTCGACGTGAAGACCGTCCCGACGGGCCTCACCGTGCCGACCTTCGCCACCTGGGCCGGGCTCTCGGGTCGGGTCCCGCGGATCGCGATCGCCCATGGCTACTGCTTCGCCGGGAACGCGGCGCTCTTCGGCTGCGCAGACATCGCGATCGCCACCCGTCGCGCGTTCATCGGCATGGCCGGACCCGCGATGATCGAGGGCGGGGGCCTGGGGCGCTTTCGTCCGGATCAGATCGGCCCCGCGGACCAGCTCGCCGCGCGCGGCGCCGTCGATCTCCTGGTGGACGACGAGGCGGCGGCGACCGCGGCCGCGCGCCAGCTCCTCGGCTACTTCCAGGGGGCCGAGGCCGAGCACGCGTGCGCGTCGCAAGAGGAGCTGCGCGACGCCCTCCCGGCGGACCGCCGCTACAGCTATCGAGCGCGTCCCGTCCTCGAGCGGCTCCTCGACGAGGGGAGCTTCCTCGAGCTTGGCCGGGCGCACGGCGGCGCGGTGATCTGCGGCTTCGGGAGGCTCGAGGGGCGGCCCCTCGGCGTCCTCGCGAGCGACACGCGCTCGGGCGGCGGGGCGATCGACGCGGCCGCGGCCGACAAGGCGGCGCGCTTCCTGCGGCTGCTCGACGACTTCGGTGTCCCGGCGCTCTCGCTCGTCGACACGCCCGGCTTCATGGTCGGCCCGCGCAGCGAGGAGGAGGGCGCGGCGCGACGCATGGGGGAGCTCTTCGTGGCCGGCGCGCGCTTCCGGCCTCCCTTGGTCTGCGTGATCCTCCGCAAGGCCTACGGGCTCGGTGCGATGGCGATGGCCGGCGGCAGCCTGCACCGCCCCGATCTGACGGTGGCCTGGCCGCAGGGCGAGCTCGGCGCGATGGGGCTCGAGGGCGCCGTCCGCCTCGGCTACGCCCGCGAGCTCGAGGCCGCGCCGACCGACGAGGCGCGCGACGCGCTCTTCGAGCGGCTGCTCGGTGAGCTCTACGAGCGCGGCAGCGCCCCCGAAGTGGCCGCCTACCTCGAGATCGACGCGGTGATCGACCCGGCGCGCACGCGCGAGGTCGTGGCGGCCGCCTTCGCGCGGGCCGCGCCTCGATCGTCCTGAGATCTCACCGAGGCAGGGCGCCCGAGAGGAACTCCACGATCCGCGCGACGAGCGGCGCGTGGACCTCGCGGCCGATGTCGGCCGGAGTGATCTGCCGCGGGTCCGGCTGCGAGATGCAGTTGAGCGCGTGAGTGACGCAAGGGATCGTGGCCACCTGGTGGCCCGGATCGGCCGGCGACTCCGCGAACGTCGCCCGCCACAGCTCGAGCTCCGACGGCGGGACGTTCCAGTCGTAGTCTCCCCCGATGGCGAGCACCGGGCGATCGAGCGCGCGGGCCGCGACCGGCGCCTGCGCGCCGAGCTCGAACATCGACCGCCAGAAGGCGACCGACGCGCCGCCGATCGGCGCGTCCCCGTGACTGCCCGCGCGGAGCGCCTCGAGCTGCTGGATCGTCGCGGCGAGCGGCGCGAGAGCGCCCTCGATCGCGGCCGGGGGCGCGCCGCTCTCGCTCATGAGGCGCCGCGAGAAGTCGAGCTGGTAGGCCATGAGCGCGTCCATCGGGCGGTGGTTGGCCGCGATCATGACCCCCGCCGCGACGCCCGGTCGCGCGGTCATCAGCGCCGGGACGAACGAGCCGCCCTGGCTGTGACCGACCACCGCGATCCGCGCCGGGTCGACCTCGGGCTGCGCGGCCAGGAAGTCGAGCGCCGCCCCCGCGTCGTCGACGAAGGCGTGCGCCGTCAGATCGGTCGCCGGCGTCGGGTAGCCGTTCTCCGCGCACCCGTTGAACGGGCCGCACGTCCGCTTGTCGTACCGGAGCACCACGAACCCGGCGTCGCGGAGGCGCTCGGCGAGCTGGGAGAAGACGGGGAGGGCGAAGCCGAAGCCCATGTTGAGCTGGCCTGGCACCGCCTGGTCGCGGGACTGGGGCCCGCTCCCATGGACGAGGACGAGCGCCGGTCGCGCCTCGTCGACGCGTCGCTCCGGGACGTCCAGGACGCCGCGCAGGGTCAGGCCCTCCGCGGGGATCTCCACCTCGCGGGCGCTCGCCGCGAGCCGAGGTGCGTCGTCCTCCTCGCCGGCGCTCGCCTCGCGCGTCGGGGGAGGCGCGCCGGGCGCACCGCCGCAGGAGGCTCCCAGGGCGAGCAGGCACAGGGGGAGGGGTCCGTGACGCATCGGTTCGATCTCCGGAGCTCGAGGCACACCCGGGCCGTGGTCGGCCGGCGCGCGACAGGATGACCCACGTGGCGCATCAGGCCAGTCGCCCGGCTCGCTCGACGCGCTGATCGGTCGCGGCCTCGCCAGAGCGGAGGTGCTACCCTCGCGCGTCCATGCTCCGCGCCGCGACGCTGGGGGCCCTGACGCTCGCGCTCTACGGCGCCGGGCTCGTCGCGCTCGCGCCGGCCGCGGCCCAGCCGGAGGAGGCCCTCGAGGAGCCGCGCGCGGAGGGTGACGTGGCGAGCGCCGAGGAGACCACCGAGGAGGCGCGCGCGCTGTTCGACGAGGGCCTCGCCCTCGCGGACCGGCGCGAGTGGGAGCGGGCGGTCCAGCGCTTCCGGGCCGCGCTCGAGCGCCGGGAGTCCCCCGCGGTCCGGCTCAACCTCGCGATCTCGCTCGCCCGGATGGGGAGGCTCGTGGAGGCGCTCGAGGAGCTCGAGCGCGTGCACGCCGACCCCGAGACCGACGACGCGGTGCGGGCAGAGGCGGAGCTGCTCCGCGCAGAGACGGCGCCGCGCCTCGGGCGGCTGCGGATCGAGGTCGTCGGCGAGCCGGGCGAGGCGCGGGTGACGGTGGATGGCCGGCCGTGGCCCGAGCTCGGGGTCTACGCCGCGGCGGATCCCGGGGTGCGGGTCGTGCGCCTCGTCGAGGGCGACGTGGAGCTCGACGTGGAGGAGGCGGACGTGCCGGAGGGCGGCGACTCGGAGGTGACGCTGGAGCTGCCGATCGCGCCGGCCGAGCCGACGGTCGACGACTCGTGGATCTGGGGCACGGTGATCGGCGCGGCGATCGTGACGGTCGGGGCGGCGGTGGTGACCGGCGTCGCGGTGGCGGAGCTCTGAGGCGTGGGGTCGCGCGGTCAACGCCTGTTCCTCACCTCGCCCGCGGGCGCCGAGCCTGCGCTCAAGGCGGAGCTGCGCGATCTCGGCCTGTCGGGCGCCAAGGCGGCCCGCGGCGGGGTGCACGTCCGCGGAGGCGACGACGCGATGGCGCGGCTCTGCCTGCGCTCGCGGGTGGCGGGGCGCGTGCTGCTCGAGATCGGCCGCTTCGCGTGCCCCGACGAGCGCGCCCTCTACCGCGGCGTCGGGCAGCTCCCCTGGGAGCGCTGGCTCACCCCGGACCGGACGCTCGCGGTCACCGCGTCGAGCCGAGCCAGCGAGCTCAGCCACACCCACTTCATCGCGCAGAAGACCAAGGACGCGATCGTCGACGGCCAGCGGCGCGAGACCGGCACGCGCTCCAGCGTCGACGTGCGCGACCCCGACGTCGGCGTGTTCGTGCGGATCGACGGCGCCGAGGCCAGCGTCTTCCTCGACGCCTCCGGAGGCTCGCTGCACCGGCGCGGCTGGCGCGTCGACGCGACCGAGGCGCCGCTCAAGGAGCACCTCGCGGCCGCGATCCTCCGGCTCAGCGGCTGGGACCGCGAGTCGCCGCTCGTCGATCCGACCTGCGGCTCGGGGACGATCCCGATCGAGGCGTGGCTTTGGGCCCAGCAGGGCGACTGCCAGCCGCCGAGCCGGCGCTTCGGCTTTCAGCGCTGGGCGGACCACGACGACGCGCGCGAGGGGGCGCTCGATCGCGCGCGGGCCCGGCCGCGACAGCCGACCGCGCCGCTCTGCAAGGGCTCGGACGTGGACCCGACCGCCATCGAGGCGGCGCGCGCGAACGCGGCCCGCGCGGGGGCCGAGGTCGAGCTCGAGGTCGCCGACTACGCCGCGATCACGCTGCCGCCCGGCGCGCACGTGGTGATGAACCCGCCGTACGGGGAGCGGCTGGAGGTCGACGAGGAGAGCTGGCGCGCGCTCGAGGCCGCGCTGGACGGGTGGTCGGCGCACCCGCGCACCGTGCTGGTCCCCGAGGACGCGCCGCGGCTCGCGCTCGGCCCGCCGGTCAGCGTGCACCGCCTCTTCAACGGTCCGCTCCGCTGCCGTCTTCTCACCTGGGCCCCGCGCGAGCCGCGGCGTCCACGTCGCGGCTGACCCCGCGCGCTCCCCGCCGCTTTCCTCGATCTCCGCTTTTTTGACCGCGCTCCTCGGCGCGGGCTAGCCCCTGAGCGAGCGCCCCTCGGCGCGCCCGGGCGAGGGCGCGGCGACGCGGGCACGGGAGGACTCCATGAGACAGCACGCGCTCCTTCTGGCCGCGGTGACCTTCGGGATCGGCTGCAGCGCCGCCCACCCCAGCGACGAGGTCCGGACCGGGATCTACCAGCTCGAGATCGAGTCCGAGATCGACGGGTGCAGCCCCGCGCGTACGGCGGGCGATCTCGGCGTGGTCGGCGTCCTCGTCCGCGAGGGCGCGGTCGACGCGCCGGTGCCCGCGGTCGGCGAGGGCCTCCTGACGGCCCCCCGCGTCCAGCTCCGCCCCGGCGCCAGCTACCACGCCGAGACGAACCGCCGCGTGAGCGGCTGCGACGGCGCGTGGGTCCACGAGGAGTGGACGCTGATGGCCTCGTCCGGCGAGGCCTTCGAGGTGCTCCACAGCCAGTCCTGGGCCGGCCTCGAGAGCTGCTTGGTCCGCCCCGACACCGCTGACATGCCGCAGGTCGACTGCGACTCGGAGCGCCGCCTCACGTACCGGCTCCAGGACATCTGCGAGGCCCCCTGCGCGCTGCACCTCGACCTCACGGGGTCGATCGTCTGCGCCTGCTGAACATCCACGCAGCCCCGCCGAAGGCGCCGCGCCCCCTCGCGCGGCGCCTTTCTGCCGTAGCGGGCCTCCGATCGGATCGACAGCTCGCCCGCTCGCTGTAAATGTGGGCGGATGCGCTGGCTCGGAAGTACCCCTGACCCTCGGCTCGCCCTCTCGATCGGCCTCCTGCTCGCCACCGCGGCGGGCTGCGCCTCCGGCACCCCCACCGACGACGCGGGCACCCCGCCGGGCTGCGGCGACGGCGTCGTCCAGCCGGACGAGATGTGCGACGACGGCAACGACGACGACACCGACGGCTGCCTCAGCAACTGCCAGCCCGCGCGCTGCGGCGACGGGGTGGTCCGCGAAGGCCAGGAGGAGTGCGACGACGGCAACGCGGCCGACGGCGACGCCTGCAACGCGGATTGCACGCAGCCCCGCTGCGGCGACGGCATCGTCCAGGCCGGCGAGGAGTGCGACGACGGCAACGCGGACAACACCGACACCTGCCTCGACTCGTGCCGCGAGGCGTCCTGCGGCGACGGGTTCGTCGGGCCGGGCGAGTCCTGCGACGACGGCAACACCCTCGACGGCGACGACTGCTCGGGCCTCTGCGCGCTCCCGACCTGCGGCGACGGGGTCGTCGACGACGGCGAGGGCTGCGACGACGGCAACACCGACGACAGCGACATGTGCCTCAACACCTGCGCGGTCGCGACCTGCGGCGACGGCGTCGTCTACGCGGGCGTCGAGGAGTGCGACGACGGCAACTCGAGCGACACCGACGCCTGCGCGCGCTGCGCGACGGCGACCTGCGGTGACGGCTTCGTCCAGGCCGGCGTCGAGGCGTGCGACGACGGGAACAACGACGACACCGACACCTGCCGCAACACCTGCGAGGCGGCGCGCTGCGGCGACGGCGTGGTCGGCCCGGGCGAGGCGTGCGACGACGGCAACTCGAACGACGGCGACGGGTGCACCTCGATGTGCCGCCTGCCGAGCTGCGGCGACGGCACCGTGCAGTCGGGCGAGCAGTGCGACGACGGCAACACCGACAACACGGACGGCTGCCTCAACACCTGCCAGCGCGCGCGCTGCGGGGACGCGGTCGTCCAGGCCGGGGTCGAGCAGTGCGACGACGGCGACGTCGACGACAACGACGAGTGCACCAACGCGTGCACGATCGCGCGCTGCGGCGACGGGGTGACCCGCCTCGGCGTCGAGGAGTGCGACGACGGCAACGCGAACGACAACGACGCGTGCCTCAACAGCTGCCGCAGCGCGCGCTGCGGGGACGGCGTCGTGCGCGCGGGCTCGGAGCAGTGCGACGACGGCAACTCCTCCAACACCGACGCCTGCGTCGCCTGCCAGAACGCGTTCTGCGGCGACGGCTTCGTCCAGGCGGGCGTCGAGGCCTGCGACGACATGAACAGCGTCGACACCGACGCCTGCGTGGCCTGCCAGGCGGCGAGCTGCGGCGACGGCTTCGTGTACGCGGGCGTCGAGGACTGCGACGACATGAACAGCGTGAACACCGACACCTGCGTGAGCTGCGCGGCGGCGCGCTGCGGCGACGGCTTCGTCCACGCCGGCGTCGAGGAGTGCGACGACATGAACGTCACCACGACCGACGCGTGCATCATGTGCGTGAGCGCGGTCTGCGGGGACGGCTTCGTCCAGGCGGGCGTCGAGTCGTGCGATATGGGCTCGCTCAACTCCGACACCGCGCCCGACGCGTGCCGCACGACCTGCATGCCCCCGCGCTGCGGCGACGGCGTGGTCGACAGCGGCGAGGCCTGCGACGACGGCAACACCGTCGACACCGACGGCTGCACGAACATGTGCACCGCGCCGGGCTGCGGCGACGGGATCGTCCAGCCGGGCGAGGAGTGCGACAACGGCGCCGCCAACTCGAACACCACGCCGAACGCGTGCCGGCTCTCCTGCCTCGACGCGTTCTGCGGCGACGGGGTGACCGACACCGGCGAGGGCTGCGACGACGGCAACACCTCCAGCACCGACGCCTGCGTGATGTGCGCGCCCGCGACCTGCGGGGACGGCTTCGTCCGGGCTGGGGTCGAGGAGTGCGACGACGGCAACACGGTCTCGGGCGACGGCTGCGACTCCACGTGCACCGCCGAGGGCTGCGGCACCGGCACGGTCGCGCTCTGCAACAGCGTCAACGCGGGCTCGCTGACCGGCCCGCTCGCGACCGACCTCTTCGACTCCTGGGCCTGCTTCACGCTCTCCAGCTACCAGGGCCCCGAGGTGGTCTACGAGTTCGTCCCCGACGGCTCCGGTCTCGTCGAGGTGACGCTCACCGGGCTGACGGCCGACGTCGACCTCATGGTGATGCGCGCCTCGGCCGGCGCGTGCAGCGCGACCGACAGCGCGGCGTGCATCCCAGGGGCGACCTCGACCCGGGCCGGCACGAGCGACGAGCGGGTCGAGTTCACCGCGACGGCGGGGACGACCTACTTCATCGTGGTCGACGGCTTCGCTGGCGCGACGTCGAGCTACACCCTCACCGTGGGAACGGCCGAGGACCACGTGCAGCTCAGCGAGCTCTTCGGCGGCACGCCCGACTACATCGAGGTGACGAACTACAGCGCCTGCGACGTGAGCCTCGCGGGCTACCACCTGCGCTACGAGCCGGACTGCGAGCCCGCGTTCGACTTTGCGTTCACGGCGGCGCACGTCGCCGAGGCGGGGCGCCCCTTCCGGGTGGTCGACGAGATGACGACGATGCCGAACGAGCACTACTTCGGCGCGAACATCTGCGACATCCCGATCTCGGACAGCTGGGCGATGCTCTGCAGCGGGGCGGCGTGCGACACCACCACGTGCTCGAACGTGGTCGACTTCATGGTCCGCCAGAGCTCCACCGGTGTCACCACGCCGCCCACCTGCGCGAGCTTCCTCCCGGGCCCGCTCGACACCAGCAGCTTCTCGAGCCTCAACTCGCACACCCGCACCGGCTTCACCGGCGCGCCCCTCTCGTGGAACGCTGCCGACTGGGCGACCGCCCCGTTCAGCCGCGACTGAGGGGGACGGTCCGAGCTCTTCGAGCGTTCTCGGGCCGTCTCTCCCCCGCCCGGGCGATCGGCCGGGGGACGGTCCGGACCTCTCGAGCTTTCGCGGCTCGGGCCCCGGCGGCCGGCGACCGCACCCACCGGCTCAGGATCCGGGCCGACCGACCGATGAGGCGGGGGGATGCGCCGCGTCGCCCTCGCCCTGCTCCTCGTCGCCTGCGCCGACCCGGCGCCCGCGCCGCGCCGCGGCCTGCCGCGGTCGGACGCGGTGGAGGGCTGCGATGCCTCGACCCTTCGGAGGGTCGCGCGCGCGCTCGGGGCGCGGACCCGCGGCGGAGGCTGGTTCCAGGACGAGGTCGCGGTCGGGGCGCTCGAGGCGCGGGCCGCAGAGTGCGAGCTCGGCGAGCCGTTCGCCGCGTGCCAGGCGCGCTTCGCGCGGCCCGGGCGCCACGTGTGGGTGAGCGCGCGGACCGAGCTCCGCGTGCGGCTCGTGCGGGCCGAGGCCACGACCCCGCTCGAGGTGGAGCTCGCCGCGATGAGCGAGGCCGGCGCGCCCTTCGAGCTCGGCCGCGAGGTGCGCGAGCGCCGGGTCGCGAGCCCCGAGGTCTGCGTCCGCGAGGCCCGGGCCCGCCGCGTACGGGTCCCGCGAGTGCGCGCGGTGGGGGGCGCGCTCGACGGGCTGGTGGAGCAGCGGACGGCCCATCCCGAGGTGGTCTTCGAGCTCGGGCGGGCCGACGCCCTCGAGCTGCGCTGCGCGGCCGAGTCCGAGATCGCGCGGCCGCCGGCGATCGCGCCGGGCGGGCCCTGCGGCGCGCTGGCGGGCGAGAGAGTCAGCCACGCGGTGGCGTCGCGCGACTGAGGGGAGCCGCCCCTCCTGGAGGGCACGGGCGGGGAGCGGCTCTCGGGGAGGCGTCGCCTCGCCCCCGTGAGATCTCCCGATGCTCGTTCGCGCGGCCCGCGCTATGACGGCCTCCGAGCAAGGGAGGACGAGATGAGCGACGTGGTAGCGCTGGTGACGGGAGGGGCGTCGGGCCTCGGCCGGGCGACGGTAGAGCGGCTCGTGGCCGACGGCGGCAAGGCGGTGATCGTCGACCGCGACGTCGAGCGCGGCGAGGCCCTGGCGAAGGAGCTCGGAGACGCGGCGCGGTTCGTCGCGACCGACGTGACGAACCCCGAGCAGGTCCAGGCCGCGGTCGACGCGGCGAAGGAGCTCGGGCGCTTCAACGTGGCCGTGAGCTGCGCGGGCGTCGGCTGGGCGGCCCGCACGGTGAACAAGGAGGGCGAGCCCCACGACCTCGAGCTGTTCCAGAAGATCATCGGCGTGAACCTCGTCGGCACCTTCAACGTCCTGCGGCTCTCGGCGGCCGCGATGATGGGGAACGACCCCGACGCGGGGGGTCAACGCGGCGTGATCGTCAACACCGCCAGCGTCGCGGCGTTCGACGGCCAGATCGGACAGATCGCCTACAGCGCGAGCAAGGGCGGCGTCGCGGCGATGACCCTGCCGGGCGCCCGGGACCTGTCGCGCGCGGGCATCCGCGTCATGACGATCGCCCCCGGCACCTTCGACACCCCGATGCTCGCGGGCCTGCCCGAGAAGGCGCGCGTCTCGCTCGCGGCTGCGATCCCGAACCCGACCCGCCTCGGCGACCCCAAGGAGTACGGCGCGCTCGTCGCCCACATCGTGGCGAACGAGTACCTCAACGGCGAGGTCATCCGCCTCGACGGCGCGCTCCGCATGGCGCCGAAGTAGGGCGCCGAAGTAGCGTCGACCCCGAGCCGTACGCCGCGCCCCCGCTTCGCCTCGTGGACGGGGGCGCGCGCGCGTCTGGTGTTTTGGGATGGCCGCGGCAGTCTCCGGCCCGGCCTGCGGCTCCGCGCTCAGCTTCATCGGAAACGAACCCAAGCTCTTACGTTCTCCCAGACCGCAACTGCGTTTGCGAGTGACGAGCGGTCACAACTCCGCTAGGATGCTCTTGGCCAGGTCCTGAGGGCGGCTCGTTGGTTGGGAGCGCGTGTGAACGTCCGGTGTTCTGTCGATCGGATCTGCTTGTTGGCGATGTGCGGGGCCGCGTTGCTCGCGTGTGCCGAGCCCGATCTGGCGGAGCTGTCCCGTCAGACGAGGCGCGAGCGCCCAACGCATTGGGACGAGACTGATCTGCCGGCGGTCGGTCCATCTCCCAATCGGAGCTTCGTGCCGGACGGCCCCGCCCTCCGCGACCACAGGACGGACGCTTCGGTCACTCCGGCAGGGCTCGAGCTCCCGCTTGGGTCCTCGAGAATCGGTTTTCGTACCGTAGGCCTCGGGTGGGGCACGGCCGCGCCGGTGCCGCGCGCGGCGATGACCAACGAGAGCGGCGCCGTACAGCTGCGACGGGAGTCCGGGGTCGTCGAAGCGTTCATCCCGCGTTCCCGCGGTGTCGAGCAGCGTTGGATCTTCTCCTCGGCGCCGGAGGTCGAGCGTGACTTGCTGGTGGAGGTGGCCGTCGACGGTGCGACGAGTCCCACCACATCGGTCGGCGGGCTGACCTTCCGCAGCGGGGCCGAGTCGCTCGTCTATGGACATGGTCAGTGGATCGACGCGAGCGGCCGGGTGCGCGTCGTTCCGGCGGTCTGGAAGGACGGGCGAATCGCGCTTCGAGTCCCCGCCGCGACCGTACGCGAGACACAGTTCCCTGCCGTGCTCGACCCGCTCATCGGGCCGGAGATCGACGCGGTCGCCCCAGGCATGGCTCCCGCAGGTGGCAGTCAGCTGTTTCCCTCGGTTGGGTGGAACGGGACGGAGTGGCTCGCTGTGTGGCAGGACCACCGAAGTAACGTCAACCGGGCGATCTTCGGAGCCCGAATCTCGGCGGCTGGCGTGGTTCTCGATCCTTTCGGGGTCGAGCTGGCTCCGAGCAGCACCACCGGCTCCCCGGATGTGGTCTGGACGGGCAGCGCCTGGCTCGTCGTCTACGAGGACGCGGCGAGCAGCAATCCTTCGGTGTGGGCGGTACTCGTCAGTCGGTCGCTGACGCCGATCGCCGGGCCGGTCGAGCTGGCACCGGCCACGAGCAACGCCGAGCGAGCCGCGCGGGCGGCCTGTGGACCCGCCGAGTGCGTCGTCGTGTTCAACGGAGGCTTTCGCTCGACTCCCCGTGCGACCGTTCAGCGAATTGCGCACGACCTGACCCTCCTTGGACCGCAGATTGTGCCCGTTGGTGGAGCAAACAACAGCTATCCAGCCATCGCGTACGCGTCGGGTCGGTTCCTCGTGGGCTTCAACGTCGGCGGGGCGGGCGTGGGCCTGGTCCGCTTGCTTCCGGGGGGCACGCTCCTCGACGCTGCGCCCGTGCTCGTCCGTCCGGCCAGTGAGCGGCCCGCCATCGCGACGGACGGTGTCGAGTTCATGATCTTCTATCGGGACGTGACTGACCCGGCGAACCCCGCGGTTCGCGCCGTTCGCGCCGATGCGGCCGGCGACCTGAGTCCGGGGTCCGAGGTGACGGTGGCGGCAGCCGACCCCGGTTGGGAAGACTTCCTTCGGGCGTCCTACGCGGACGGTGTCTACTGGGTTTCCTGGGTGCGATTGGCCAGCTCGTTTTCGCCGTCCGGTACGGCCGAGCTTGTGCGCGTATCCGCGGCAACTGGTGTCCTAGACGCCCCCCCGCGAACCCTTGGTCCGGCTGGGCGGCAGGTCCGCCGCGTCGGTCTGGGCGGAGGGCCGGCGAGCATCGCGCTCACTGGCACCGAGCTGGGCAACGTCTTCGGGCAGCGCTTCGATGGTACCGGCGCTGCCTTGGATGCCACGGAGTTCCCCGTGGCGACCTCTGCCTTCGACCAGCAGGCCGCTCACGTCGCGTACAACGGAGCTCACTACCTGGTCGTCTGGGAGGACCGGCGCGCACTCGAGACAACCGGCGTCGACATCTGGGGCGCGCGCGTGGACGCGAGCGGCGCCCTGCTCGACCCGGGAGGAATCCCGATCAGCAGAGCACCTGGTCATGAGCGACTCGCAGATGTAGTCAGTGGCGGCTCGGACTTCTTGGTGCTCTGGGAAGACTACCGAGACGCGAGCACATCCGGGCGCGACGTTCGTGCGGCGCGCGTCTCGAGCGGCGGCGTCGTACTCGATCCGGCTTCGCGTGTGGTCTCTGCCGGTCCGCACGAGGAGTTCGGCGCGGCAGCGAGCTGGGACGGCAGCCAGTATCTAGTGTCGTGGCTCGACAATCGGAGTGGATCCAACCAGGTGATCTCCAGCCGGATGTCCGCAACTGGTGTGCTCCTGGATCCGGCCGGCATCGTCACATTTAGCGGGAACGCGCAGGCGTCGAAGCTGCACGCGGCGGCCCTGCCCGGGATGCACGTGGTCGCGGTGCCGACTTCTCGCGGTGTCCTATCGGCTATACGTGTCACGGCGTCCGGAGTGGTGCTGGACGCGTCGCCCCAACGCATCGCTGGGAGCCCCGGAAGCATTACGGCGACTTCGTCGAGTTTCGTTGCGGTCGGGGAGGGGCGGGCGGGGTCCTCCTACGTGCTGGGGTCCGGATCGATGGATCCGGTCACCGGTGCGATCACTTGGACGTCCTTGCCTCCATCAGCGACGTCGTCGCCGCGCGCGGTCGTGGGCTGGGATGGCGTCGCGGCCGTGATGGTCTACGTCAACCGGGTCGGTTCTACTCCGGCGTTCGATCTCACGGGGCGTGC
The DNA here is from genome assembly GCA_030426845.1 of Polyangia bacterium. Lineage (GTDB taxonomy): Bacteria > Myxococcota_A > Polyangia > Polyangiales > Sandaracinaceae > JAUHXR01. Next base: position 14,771 of record JAUHXR010000180.1, read on the forward strand.
CCTTGGCGTCGACGGCGTGCCGCTCGAGGCGTCGTTCGTGATCCAGAATATCGCCGAAGGCCTCGACAACCACGACATCGCCGGCGAAGGCGGCGGCTACGCCGGAGTGGTGTTTACTAGGTATGATCCGCTCGCTCCCTACGCATCTCGGCGCCTGCGGTTTCGGCGTCTTCGCGCGGTGAGCTTCCCGGATGGTACTGCGTGCAGCACTGACCTCGACTGCGCCTCCAGCTTCTGCGTTGACGGTGTCTGCTGCGACCAGCTGTGCGGGGGGAGCGACGGCACGGACTGTCGGGCGTGCAGCGTCGCCGCGGGTGCGGGCGTTGATGGGGTGTGTGCGCCGATCGTGGCGGGCACCCAATGCCGCGCTTCTAGAGACGCTTGCGATCCCGCAGAGACCTGCAACGGCGTGACCGTCGATTGTCCACCAGATGCGTTCTCTCCCGACGGCCTCTCGTGCGCCGACTCGAACGCCTGCAACGGCGCGGAGGTCTGCGGCGGAGGGATCTGTCGCTCCGCGGCTCCGCTCGCCTGTGTCGATCGAAACCCGTGCACGACGGACGCATGCGATCCCGCGACCGGATGCACGTTCACGCCGGTCCCGAGCTGCGTGTTCGACGCGGGGACCCCCGACGCAGGCACTCCCGGGCCTCTCCCCGCGTGCGACCCCGGGCGCGTTGGCGACTGTGACGGCGACCCTTCCAACGGCTGCGAGCAGGCCCTAGACGTGGCCTCCCACTGCGGTGCATGTGCTGTGGCCTGTCCCCTCGGGCACAGCTGTCGAGGGGGGAGCTGTGTGGATCCCGTCGGTCATCTTGCCGTGTCGGGTCCACATGCGTGCGCGCTTCGCCAGAGCGGAGCGATGGCGTGCTGGGGTGAGGACTCCGACGGGCAGATCGGGGACGGCGCCGCGTTCGCAAACCGGCAGGTCACGGATGTGATCGGTGGGCATCGCTTCTCCGCGATAGCGACGGCAAATCGCGCGACCTGCGGGGTGCGTTCGGGCGATGGCGCGGTGTTCTGTTGGGGGGACAACGCGCATTGGCAGCTGGGCCAAGGGCCGTCGAGCACTAGCCTGGCGTCGGCCGATACGCCGCTCCAGGTGGTGACGCTTGCCGGCGCGCAGGCGATCGCGGCCGGCTTCTATCATTTCTGCGCAGTGCTCTCCGACGGACGCGTGGCCTGTTGGGGGGAAGGGAGCTCGGGCGAGCTCGGAGACGGTCGGCGGACGAGCGCGAACACCCCCGTCTTCGTGAGCGGCATCTCCGACGCAGTGGACGTCTCCGCCGGGCGAACCCACACCTGTGTCCTGCACCGGGACTCTACCGTGAGCTGCTTCGGCACGCAGGCCAACGGCGAACTCGGGGATGGGGCCGCGACTGGGAGGCGCAGCACGCCCTACCGGCTGCCGTTCCTCATCGGCGTCGTGGAGCTCGAGCTCGGCGATGGCCACAGCTGCGCGCGAACGCGAGCAGGGGAGATCTACTGCTGGGGCCTGAACGGTGCCGGCCAGCTCGGCGACGGCACCACGAGCGACGCTCAATCGCCTCGCCTGAGCCGGTTGGGGACGGGTAGGGCCACGGACTTGTGCGCGGGTCGCGACGTGACCTGCGCGCTGCGCGACACTGGCGTGTGGTGCGTCGGTACCAATCTCCACGGGAGCCTTGGGGCGTCCACCACACCCGTCCTCGAGCGCTTGCCCGTCCGTGTATTCGGCCTGACGGACGCGGTTCATATCGCGTGCGGCATGGGTCTGATCTGCGCGCTCCGAGCTACGGGCTCCGTGGACTGCTGGGGGCACGGTGCGATGGGCGACGGCAACTTCGCCGCGCATCCGTCGGTCGGGCCCGTGGGGGTCTTGCCGTGAGGGTGCGAGCTCTCCTGTTCGTGGGTGTGGTTCTCGCAGGATGCTCCGGGCCGCCGGACAGCGACGCGGGTACACGTGACGCGGGGATGGACGCTCGCGTCTCGTCGGAACGTGATGCTGGGGACGACGCGGGACCTGACGCGGGTCTGGGTATGCCCGACGGTTCGATTCGCGATGCGGACCTCGACTCGGGCCGTGGGCGTGACGCTGGCTTGACCGACGCGGGTCGGCCGGACGCGACCGTGACGGTGGACGCAGGACGCCGCGACGCGGGTCTCCGCGACGGTTGTACCGCGGCGGCGGAGCGATGCGACGGGGTCGACGAGGACTGCGATGGCGTAGTTGATGAAGGAGCTGCCGCAGATTGCATCTTCCCGTTCGCCATCGGCTCGTGCGTGGCCGGCGTCTGCGTCCGTGGGCCTTGTCACCCGGAGCGAGGCGATTGCGACGGGGACTCGGTCAACGGATGCGAGGCGTCGCTCACGACGCTCGTGGACTGCGGCGGCTGTGGCACCGCCTGCTCCATCTCCCACGGGGTAGCGTCATGTGCCGGTGGCGCGTGTGCCGTGGCGTCGTGCGATGCCGGCCGCGCCGACTGCAACGGGGATCCGTCGGACGGTTGCGAGGCGAGCCTCGGCACGCTCGCAGACTGCGGAGCTTGCGGGGCAGCATGCGCTCCCGCCGACGCCACCGGCCTGTGTGTGTCGGGGGCCTGCGAGATCGCAACATGCGACCTGGGCTACGACGACTGCAACGCAGATCCGGCGGACGGCTGCGAGTCGAATCTCTCATCCGATCTCACGTGTGGAGCGTGCGGCACGAGCTGCGGGGCGGTCCCGGCCGGCGTGTCCCGCTGCGTCGGCGGGCGCTGCGAGATCACATGTACGACCGCGATGGGCGATTGCGATGGCGTCGCCAGCAACGGCTGCGAGCAGAGCCTCCGGGTGGCTGCTCACTGCGGTGGTTGTGGCATCCGGTGCGCGACTGGAGACGAGTGTCGGCTCGGTCACTGTATTCCGCGCTCCGAGGGCCGACTCTCCATACACTATGACAACTCGTGCGTACTGGTGAGGGACGAGGTGTGGTGCTGGGGAGCCAACCAGTTCGGCGCCGTCGGAGATGGGAGCCTCGACGGCATTTTCCCAGACACGGAGGTCAACCACCCGACACCCGGTCGCGCGCTGGTGCCCGATCCAGTGATGCTGACCGGTGTCACCCAGGCCGTGACGGCAGACAATAGACTTTTCAGTTGGGGTTCCGTCCATCCTGGAGATGGCAGCGGGGACGGACGCGAGTATCCTGTTCCTCGCGCGGCGCTTGGGATCCGAGACGCGGTGGATGCCTCGGGACGATGCGTCCTTCATGCGACGGGCCGCGTGTCTTGCTGGGGCGCGGTCACCATCCGAGATGGACTGCCACTGCCGCTCCGGTTCCGACGCTCGCCCGAGTTGGTGCCGGGCGTCTACGATGGCGTCGCCATCACGCCGGCCGGGATCATTCGTCGAACGGGTCACACGTCGGGTGGATCGGGCTTTGACTGTCTCGGCAGCGCCGACTGCGGCCGGACCTTCCGAACCGTGTTGAACGTTGATGATGCAGTCCAAGGCGACGCCGGGGGTGGTGCCGCATGCCTCCTTCGGGCCAGCGGCGAGCTCTGGTGTTGGTACACCGCGAGCACCGTGGTGACTGGACCTCCTCCTTGGTGGGATTGGCCGACGGTGTTCGGTACGCCCGCGCGATGGAGCCGCTTCCCCCTCGATGTGCAGCAGTTCACTCTGGGCGACGCCCACCTGTGTGTGCTCCATCGCGCGGGGACCGTGAGCTGCATCGGGGGCAATCAATTTGGCCAGCTCGGCGACGGGACCCACACCGACTCTCCGACCGCGTTCGTGCCCGTGTCGGGGCTGTCGAACATTGTGGCGATTGACGCCGGGTTCGAACACACCTGCGCCTACCGTTCTGATCACACGGTGTGGTGCTGGGGAGCGAACAACTATGGACAGCTCGCGCAGCCGACGCCCGGCGGATTCGATTGCCCCCGCCGCGGCAGTCCCCGAGTCTGTCCCGACTATCCGACGCCGATCCGGATCGGCGGTCTCCCGTAGCGGGCGGCGTCCGCGGGGCGAGCGGGTCGTGAACGTCAGCGCCCGGTGATCTCGAGGGGCGCGACGATGGTGCAGCTCTCCGTGCACGATCGACCCTCGGGGCACTCGCGGTATCGGTACTCCGCGACGATCCCGGCACAGGCTTCGCCGCCGCGGCGGACCGGCCCGAGCCGGCCCTCGATCGTCTCCTCGACCACCCATCGCCCGCTGAAGTCGTGGGTGCTGCGGCGGCGCAAGCGGACGCGGCCCGTCTCGACCGTGCCGGTGAAGACGGCGCCGCCGAACGCGAGGCGCGCGCTCGGGCCGGTGCGGGTCAGCTCAGCCTCGCTCCCGAGGTGGTCGTCGCGCCCGAGCTGGAAGGGGCCGCTGAAGAAGAAGCAGCCCGGCGTCCGCTGGGGCGCGCTCCAGGCGACGCGGACCGGCTGGGCGCCCGCGTCGCGCAGGCCCGCGCAGCCCCGGGGGGCGGGCGGCGGCGCGGGGCGG
>JAUHXR010000181.1 GCA_030426845.1 Polyangia bacterium
CCGCCCGCATCCCCGGCTGGGGCGCGCGCAGTCGGTCGTACGGCGCGAAGGCCTCCGCGAGCTCGGCGTAGCGGCGCCCCGGCGGGATCATCAGGCGCACCACGCAGCGGGGGCCGACCTCGACCCCGCGCGCGAGCTGCTCGCGCAGCGGCGGCATGCGCGTGTGGAAGTTGAGCAGGTGGCTCGCGTGCGGGTGGGCGCGCAGCACGTCGAGGTAGCGGGCGGTCAGCAGCGACGCCTCGCGTAGCTCGAACGCGTAGTGGACATGGTCGGGCGCCGCGCCGAGGAAGCGCGCGAGCGCGTCCGCGAAGGCCCGCGGGTCGGTCGGTCGAGGCGACGGCGGCACCTCCACGATCAGCGGCCCCGCGTGCGGGCCGAGCCCCTCGAGCAGCGGGTCGACGACGTGATCGCGGAGCAGATCCACGTCGAGGAAACGCCGGTTCACCGCCCCGGCGCGCTCGCCGTGCTTGGGGTGATCGGCGAAGACCCGCGTCGTCAGCTCGCTCCAGACCTTCGAGCACGCGACGAAGCCCTCCGGGAGCTGCGCGCGGTAGCTCGCCCACTCGGCGGCCGACAGCGGCGCGTAGTAGCTGCGGTCGACCCCGACCGTGCGGAACAGCGGGTGGCCCGCGTACTCGCGCAGCGACTCGCGCACGAAGCGCTCGCGGGTGCCGTAGCGGCGCCGGTAGACGAGGCCTCGCCAGCCCTCGAAGGTCCAGCTCGAGGTCCCGAAGCGCACGTGCGAGGGGAGCCGACGTGCGAGGGCGACGAGCGCCGGATCCGGCGGGGGCAGCGGGTCGACGAAGAGATCGAGCTGGCTCACCGCTGACCCTGGCGGTAGCGCGCGACCGCCGCGTTGTGCTCCTCCAGCGTGGCGCTGAAGGAGTGGCGCCCGTGGCCGCGGGCGACGAAGTAGAGGTAGTCGTGGTCGGGCGCGTCGAGCACCGCGCGGATCGACTCGAGCCCGGGGTTGCAGATCGGGCCCGGCGGCAGACCCTCGTGGCGGTACGTGTTGTAGAGGTTCGCGCGGTCCTGGAGCATCACCCGGAGGATCCGCCGACCGTCGAAGTCGGCGCAGCTCGGCGCGCGCTCGGGCGCGGTCAGGCAGCCGTAGGAGACCGTCGGATCGGCCTGGAGCCGCTTCGGGCGGAACTCGGGATCGCTCAGCCGGTTCATGAAGACGCGCGCGATGACCGGCCGCTCCTCCGAGACGACCGCCTCCTTCTCGACGATGCTCGCGAGGATCAAGACCTCGTGCGCGCTCCACCCGAGGAGATCCTCGAGCGGGTCGAGCCGCTCGCGCAGCATCAGCGGCTCGACGCGTCGGCGCCAGTTCGCCACGAGGCGCCGCACCGCCTCCGGCCCGCCGAGCCCCTCCGGCAGCCGGTAGGTGTCGGGGAAGAGGTAGCCCTCGGCGGTCGGGCCGTCGATACCGAGCTCCTCGAGGAGCGCCTGATCCTCTGTCGCGGCGAGGAAGTCGTCGGCGAGGCAGACCCCCCAGCGCTCGAGCCGCGCGGCGACCGCGAAGCGGTGGAAGCCCTCCGGGATGGTGACGCGCACGGTCGCCGAGCCGAAGCCGGCCGCGATGCGCTGCACCACGTCGCGCGGCGACATGTCGTCGGTGAGGAGCACCTCGCCCTCGCGGAGCCGCTCGTCGGCGCCGAGGAGCCGCGCGTAGATCCCGAACGCGCGCGGAGAGCGGACGATCGAGGCGCGCTCGAGCTCGGCGATCACCTCGTCCAGCTCGGCCCCCGGCCGGATCGTGAGCGTGACCTCGCGTCCGCGGCCCGGACCCTCGCGGCCCGGGTAGACGATCATCAGCCACCCGATCGCCGCGAGCGCGGCCGCCAGCAGCGCGGCGAGCCCGAAGACCAACGGCCGCCCCGCTCGGCGCGCGCCGCGGGGGGCCCGACGTCGTGCGTGGCGGCGTTTGGTCATCGGCTGTCGAGGTAGCTCTGCAGCAGGAGCGCGGCGGCCACGCGATCGACGACCTGGCGCCCCTCGCGCCCGCCGACCCCGGCCTCGGTGAGGACCCGCTGCGCGGCCGCGGTGGTCAGGCGCTCGTCCCACATCACCACGGGCAACCCCGTGCGCGCCCCGAGGTGTTCCGCGAACCGACGCGCGCGCCGCGCCGACGCCCCCTCGCGGCCGTCGAGGTGGAGCGGCAGGCCGACCACGATCTCCTCCACCGCGTGCTCGGCCGCGAGGGCCGCCACCGCGTCGAGGAGCTGCACCGGGTCCTTGCGCGCGAGCGTCGCGTGGGGCTGCGCGAACTGGCCGTCCTCGTCCGAGAGGGCGACGCCCACCCGCCGCTCGCCGTGGTCGATCCCGAGGCGCCGCATGCGGCGGTACTACCTCACCGCGCCCGCGGGCGCACCCGCGGCGGTTCCCCTCGCGCGCGATCCGTACTACACCCGCCTCGTGCGGATCCTGGCCGCCGACGTAGGGGGCACCAAGACCCTCCTCGCGCTGTACGAGGGCCCCTCCGCGGGCGCGCTCCGCGAGGTCGCGCGCGCTCAGCTCGAGAGCCGGTCGGCCGCCGCGCTCTCGCCGCTGCTCGCGCCGTTCCTCGCCGAGCACGGCCCCGTCGACGCGGCCGCGCTCGGCGTCGCCGGCCCGGTCGAGGGCGACATCTGCCGCGCGACCAACCTCCCCTGGGTGGTCGACGCGCGCGCGCTCGAGGCCGCGCACGGGCTCGGGCCGACCCGGCTGCTCAACGACTTCGAGGCGACCGCGCTCGGGCTCGGCGCCCTGCCGGCCGCGTCGCTCCTCGAGCTCCAGGCAGGGCAGCCCGACCCTGGCGCGCCGCGGGCGGTCCTCGGTGCCGGCACCGGGCTCGGCGTCGCGCTCGTCGTGCCGCAGCCCGGCTCGCTCCCCCGCGTGCTCCCGACCGAGGGAGGCCACGCCGACTTCGCGGCGCGCGACGACCTCGAGGTGCGACTCATGACCCGTCTGCGCGCGCAGCACGGCCGGGTCTCCGTCGAGCGTGTGCTGAGCGGCGCAGGCCTCGGCGAGGTCTACGCCCAGGTGCTCGACGCGCGCGGCGAGTCCCCGTCGGCGGCGATCGCGGAGCGCCTCGACGCCGATCCGGGCGCCGCGGTTGGCGAGGCTTGCGTCGCCGGCGACCCGGCCGCCGCCGAGGCGGTCGATCGGTTCCTCTCGCTCTACGGCGCGGAGGCGGGCAACGTCGCGCTCCGCTGCCTCCCGTTCGGCGGGCTCTACGTCGCCGGCGGAATCGCGCCCAAGCTCCGCGCCCGCATCGAGCGGGGGGGCTTCCTCGAGGGGATGCTCGCCAAGGGCCGGATGCGCCGGCTCCTCGAGCGCGTCCCCGTGCGGCTCGTCCTCGACCCCGCGGTCGCCCTGCTGGGCGCGCGGGCGGTCGCGGCCGACCTGCTCGAACCCACACTGGTCGAAAAGGCCGTTTGACATGGGACACGTGGGCTCCACATACGCGGCCGTGCGCGCAGTCGGGATCGGCGCTTTGGTGCTGCTCGTCGTCGGAGGCGGGTCGCTCGCGCGCGCGCAGGAGCTGACCGCGCCCGAGCTGGAGACGTTCCGCGAGGCCACGGTCAACCCGTACGACCTCGAGCCCGGCCAGGAGGTCGAGGTCGTCCTCACCCTCACGATCGACGCCGAGGGCGCGGTCACCGAGGCGGAGGTGTTCACCTCGGGCGGCGAGCCGTTCGACGCGGCCGCGCTCGAGGCGGGACGCGGCTTGGTGTTCCGCCCGGCCACGCGGGACGGCGAGCCGATCCCCGCGCGCATCCGGTTCCGCTACGCCTTCCGCGGCGCCGATCCCCCGGCCGAGCCCCCGCCCGCGCCCGAGCCCACGGAGGGCGCGCTGCGCGGCGTGATCCTCGACGCGTCCGACGCCCCGGTCGACGGCGCGCGGGTGTTCCTCGACGCGACCGAGGGCGACCTGCACCGCGACGTCACCGCCGACCCGGAGGGCGCGTTCGCGCTCGAGGCGCTGCCGGCGGGCGAGTACCTGCTGAGCGTCACCGCCGAGGGCTTCGAGGCGCTCGACGCCACCGAGGCGGTGCTCGCGGGCGAGGAGCTGTCCGTGCGCTACCGGCTCACCCGCGTGGCCGACGGCGAGGGCGACGAAGAGGAGCCGGTCCTCGGCGTGACCGCCCAGATCGATCGCCCCCGGCGTGAGGCGACCCGGCGCACGCTCCCGCGTGAGGTGCTCAACCGGATGCCCGGCACCCGCGGCGACGCGCTGCGCGTGATCGAGCTGCTCCCCGGCGTGGCGCGGCCTCCCTTCGGCTCCGGCCAGATCGTGATCCGCGGCGCCGCGCCGGGAGACAGCGAGGTCTTCCTCAACGGCGTCTCCGTCCCGCTGCTCTACCACTTCGGCGGGCTGACGAGCTTCTACAACTCGCGCCTGCTCGAGCGGATCGACTTCTACCCGGGCAACTTCTCCGTGCGCTACGGCCGCCGCATCGGCGGCGTCATCGAGGTCGAGCCGCGCGACCCGACCGAGGACCGCAACTTTCACGGCGTCCTCGACATCAACCTCCTCGACTCGTCGCTGCTCCTCGAGATCCCGCTCTGGGACAACGCGTCCATCGCGCTCGCGGCCCGGCGCAGCTACATCGACTTCTTCTTCGAGGAGGTCGTCCCGGACGGCGTGTTCAACGTCGTCGCCGCGCCCGTCTATTACGACTACCAGCTCGTCTTCAACTGGCGGCCCACGACACAGGACCGCTTGCGGCTGTTCGTGTACGGGAGCAGCGACGAGTTCGCGACGGTGTTCGGCGAGGACAGCGGCACCCGCCCGTTCAACCTCGAGCTCGCGACGCAGTTCCACCGCGTGCAGGCCGAGTGGCGCCACGTCTACGACGAGCGGCTCCAGCAGGACGTGACCCTCGCGGGCGGCTGGACGGGCCTCGTGATCCAGGCGGGCGAGGCGTTCGGGTTCGACGCCGAGTTCGTGCCGCTCACGATGCGCGCCGAGTGGAAGTACGAGCTGCACGAGCAGGTGCAGCTCCGCTGGGGCCTCGACTGGACGTACACCCCGACCTCGCTCGCGTTCCGGGCCGCCGGCACGCCGGGGCAGAGCGAAGGCCAGCCCCCTGACGGCGGCGGGGACAGCCCGGCGAGCCAGGCCAACGTGACCGGCCAGGGCTACCGGCCCGGCGTCTACCTGGAGTCCACGCTCCAGCCGATCGAGCCGCTGACCCTCGTGCTCGGCGTGCGCCTCGACTACTACCGCGACATCAGCGACTGGAGCTTCGATCCGCGGATGACGTTCCGCTGGGCGATCGACGAGCAGTGGACGCTCAAGGGCGGCGTCGGGCTCTTCAGCCAGCCGCCGGAGTTCCAGGAGACGGCGCCGGGCCTCGGCAACCCCGAGCTCGACCCGATCACCGCGATCCACACCAGCCTCGGCGTCGAGCTGCGGTGGGACGACACCTTCCGCTTCGGGCTCGAGGGCTACTACAAGCACATCTTCGATCGCGTCACCGGCACCCAGGGCGGGCTGCCGCCCTTCTTCCTGAACGAGGGCGTCGGGCGCATCTACGGCGCCGAGCTGAGCGCGCGCATGGGGCCGACGCCGGGCTTCCCGCTGATCGGGATCCTCTCCTACACGCTGAGCCGCAGCGAGCGCCTCGACCCGGGCGGCGACTGGCGGCTCTTCGACTTCGACCAGACGCACATCCTGACCACCGCGCTCGTGTGGCGCATCGGCGACGGGTGGGAGGCCGGCGCGAGCTTCCGCCTCATCAGCGGCAACCCGTACACGCCGGTGGTCGGGCAGATCTACGACGTGGGCGGCGGCAACTATCGACCGATCTACGGCGCGGTGAACAGCGAGCGGAACCCGTTCTTCACGCGGCTCGATCTGCGGATCGAGAAGACCTTCATCATCGACATCGTCCGGCTCGCCATCTACCTGGACGTGCAGAACGTCTACAACGCCGAGAACCGCGAGGCGATCATCTACAGCTACGACTACCGCCAGCAGGCGGACGTGATCGGGCTGCCGATCCTCCCGTCCCTCGGGATCCGGGGGCAGCTGTGAGGGCGTGCCTCGCGGTGCTCGCGCTCGCGCTGCTCTCGGGGTGCATCGACGACCTGCCGAGCGGCGTGGTCCTGGAGCGCCCGCGCGTGCTCGGCGCGCGCCTCGCGATCGACGGCGACCCAGGTCGCGCCGCGCCGCGCCCCGGCGAGCAAGCGACATTGCAGTTCTTCACCGCCGCGCCGGGGGACGCGACCTGGTCCGCCGCGCTCACCGCCTGCGTCGCCGCGCCGAGCTTCGCCGGGGTGCCCGGGTGCCAGGGCGAGCCCTTCGCGGTCGCGCCGCCGGGGCCGCCGGGGCCCGCCCCGTCGTTCGACTTCACCGTCCCCGACGCGTCCGCCTTCGCGGGCGGCGCCGACGCGATCCTCTTCGCGGGCGTGCTCTGCGCCGACGGCACCCCGAGCGCGACGCTCGACGAGGCGATGCTCCCCACCTGCGACGGAGACGCGCCGACGCGCGAGGTGATCACGTTCCGACTTCCGGTAGCGCTCGGCGACGCGACGCCGAACCAGCACCCCACCCTCGACGACGAGACCCTCACGATCGACGGCGCCACCTGGGCCCTCCCCGACTCGCCGCCCGCGACCGGCTGCGCGAGCGCCCCGGCGACCGACGCGCTCCCGCGCCTGACGCTCCAGGACGAGGAGACGCCAAGCGAGGTGGTCTTCACGAGCGCGCCGGAAGACCGCGAGGCGTACCAGGAGCTCGTGATCACGGATCAGGCGCCGACCTTCGTCGACGCACGTGAGGACATCACGTTGACGCACCTCGCGACCGCGGGGAGCTTCGAGCGGTTCACGACCGAGGTGTTCGACGACGACGCCCCGTCGCCGCGCGTCGAGTGGACGCACCCGGTGGCCGAGGACGTCCCCGCGGACGGCCTGACAGTCCGCTTCGTGTTCGTGGCCCGCGACGGACGCGGCGGGATGGACTGGACCGAGCGGGTCGCCTGCGTCGTCCCCTGAATCCTGCGCGCCCCAGAAATTAATTCCGCATCGTCAAGGGTGCGCGTGACGTCGCCTCGGCCGTACCCTGATGTCATGACGCAACCGGACGAGCTTCAGGCCCTCGAGGCGCGCGTCGAAGAGCAGCGCCGAGAGATCGAAGAGATGCGCTCCGAGAACGAGCGGCTACGCGCCGCTCAGGCGGACGCGACGGACGAGGCGGAGGCGCTGCGCGATGAGCTGCAGCGCCAGGCGCCGAGCGCGGGGCCCTCCGCCCCGTACGGCTACGACGCGCCCCTAGGCGCGCGCTTCGACGGCTGGAAGGGCCCCAACGCGGCGCCCGGCCGCGGGCTGCGCGCGATGGGCCTCCTCCTCGGCCTCACGCTGCTCGGCTCGATGATGCTGAGCAACGCCATCTCGTTGCAGGCGCGCGGACCGCGCGGCGGCCTGCCGATGGCCGCCGACGCGGTGCAGCCGATGGTGTGGACGGGCACCGTCGTCGAGACGACCGGCCCCCACGTGGTCGCGGCCGGCGAGAGCTGCGTGATCGAACGGCACGCCGTCTCCCTCGGCGGCCCGTTCGACTGCCGCGTCGTGGTGCGCTGCGGTGAGCAGACCCTCTACGGCGCGGACCCGCGCACCGGGTTCCTGAGCTGCGGCGGCCGCGAGCTCGTGGAGGACCGCAACACCACGCGCTTCGACGGCGACCCGGCGTTCCGGCTCGACCTCCCGCGCGGCGAGGTCACGGTCGAGGAGCGCGTCGGCATGGCGACCCAGACCGTCCGCATCCAGCTCTCGCGCTGATCCGCTGGCGACGCCGCGCCGCGCCGCGGGTCACCCTCGCGGCGCGGCGGCGCGGCGCAGCCGATCCGCGATGGCGAGGCCGAGCCCGCGCGGCTCGGGCAGCGCCACGATCGCGACCTCGAAGCCGCGCGCGTCCACCTCGCGCAGCGCGGCGTAGAGGCGCGCGGCCTGGGCCGACGGCTCCTCGGGGAGCGGCAGGTGGGCGGCGCCCTCGACCTCCGGGCCCAGCACCACCACGCGTCGGCCCGCCGCGGCGCGCACCTCGGCCTCCACGTCGCGCCGCGCGACCGCCCGCACCTCGGCGCGGGGCGCGTAGTGCGACGCGAGCGAGCCCGGCACGCGGACCGACGGGTCCTGCGCGAGCGGCACCGGCACACCGAGGCACTCCTCGATCGCCTCGCGCGTGACCCCGCCGGGCCGGAGGATCCGCGGCGCGCCCCGGCTGACGTCGACGATCGTCGACTCGACCCCCACCCGGCACGCGCCGCCGTCGAGGATCAGCTCGACGCGGTCGCCGAGCTCGAGCGCGACGTGGGCCGCGGTCGTCGGGCTGACCGAGCCGAAGCGGTTCGCGCTCGGCGCGGCCACGCCGTCGCCGAACGCCTCGAGCAGCCCGAGCGCGACCGGGTGATCGGGGACGCGAAGGCCCACCGTGGGCTGGCCGCCGGTGACCGCGGCGGGGACGTCGTCGCGCTTCTGTACGATCACGGTGAGCGGCCCGGGCGCGAAGGCCGCGAGCAGCGCGCGCGCCTCTTGGGTCAGCGCGCGCGCCCAGCCCTCCGCCGCGTCGGCGCTCGGCAGATGAACGATCAGCGGATGATCGGCGGGGCGCCCCTTCGCCTCGAAGATCCGCGCGACCGCGGCGTCCGAGCGCGCGTCCGCTCCGAGTCCGTACACCGTCTCGGTGGGGAACGCGACGAGGCGCCCCGCGCGGAGCGCCGCCGCCGCCTCCTCGAGGATCGCGCGCATCGGCCGCGGTCTAGCAGACTCCGCCCGAGATGCGCGACCGGCTACTGGTTGCGCGCGAAGACCACCGGGAACTCGGCCCGCACCACCTCGGGCGGCCCCGGGTGCACGCGGACGCGTTGCACCGCGCGCACCGCGCACTGCGCGAGCGCGGACGAGCCGGTGGTGTTCTCCGCCACCTGCACGCGGCTGACGGTGCCGACCGGCATCACCTCCATCTCGAGGCGCAGCCGCCCCTCGAGGTCGGGGTCGCCGTGCGTGATCTGGTGCTCGTAGCAGCTCTGGATCGCGCGCATCCGGGCCCGGAGCGCGCGGTAGAGCGCGCGCGAGTCCCACCCGGGCGGCGTGGGCTCGGGGAAGAAGTCGGGCATCGGCCCGGGCACCACGCGCACGACGCGCTCGACCACCGGGCCCGGCTCGCGCGGACGGATGTCGGTCGGACGCCGCGCGAGCCCGTCCAGGCAGTTGTGGCCGGCGGCGCACGGCATCTCCGGCCGGCTCCCCCGGATCCCGATGCGGCCCGCCTCGGGCACGCCCCCCGGCACGACGCCGTCGACGCCGTCCAGGATCTCCTGACTGTCCGCGTGGTTCGCCCCCGCGGCGAGGCGGTCGATCACGTTGCCCATGTCGGCCGAGATGCCGCCGAGGACGTCCTGCACCGCGAGGTTGGCGGCGATGCGGGCGTTCTCGTCGAGCGTGGCCTGATCTCCGTCCGCGTCGCCGACGAACGGGCTGGGCGAGGGAGACGGCGACGGCCGCGACGGACGGTCGGTCGGGGTCCGATCGGTCGAGTCGGCGACCGGCTCCGAAGCCTCGTCGTCGGGCACCGGCTCGCCGTCTGGATCCATCACCTCCTCGGGCACGTCGTCGTCGTCCGGCGCGTCGTCCGGGGTGAAGATCACGACCGCCTCGTGGTCGGCCGGGATGAGCGCGCGCTCGATCGCGTAGTCGGCCTGCGAGAGGTACGTGACCATCCCGAAGTGCAGCATCGCGCTGAACGCGACGAACGCGCTGAACGTCCAGTCGGTGCCCCCGAGCAGCCCGCGCTGGAGCGACGCGGGGAGCGCGGGCCGCAGCCGCGCCGGCGGGCGGTCCACGAGCTGGAGGAGGAGCGAGACGTCGCCCAGCCGCAGCCGGAGCCGCGCGTCACGCGGGAGCGCGGCCGAGCGCCAGCCGTCGGAGCTCGGCCGCGCGCCGGCGAGCAGCGACCCGAGGTCGCCGTCTGCGTGCCGCCCCTCGGCGCCCGGCGGCGCGTGGAGGCGCCAGGTGCCCGCCTCCGCGACGAGCAGATCCCGCGCGCCCTGCAGCGCGGCCCACGGCACGTCGCCGTCGCGACCCACGGTCAACGCCTTGTCCGGGCTGTAGATGGCCTCCCGGACGATCCGGCCTCCCTGGACGATCGCCCAGCGCAGGTAGCGCGGGCCGGCCGAGGCCGGTGACGCGGCGCGCATCGCCGTGGTCATCGCGCCGGGCGTTCGCGTGGTCGGGCGGGGCGCGGGCGGCGCTCCTTCAGGGTGCACGACGCCGTCTCCGCGGCGCCCCTCGGGCTCGGACATGGGATCCTCCCGGGCGCCTCGCGGGCGCCGGTGACTCGTTGGATGAGTTGCTGACGCCGCGGTCGGCGGGAGGTTCCCGACCGGATCATTTTTTTCGGAACATTCCCGACGCCCCCTCCGGCGCGCGGGATCTCGGCAGGCTCGGAGCGCTCGCTGCGGTCAGTCCGCGGACGCGGTCGGCTCGTCGGTCCCCGCGTCGGCTCGCTCGGCGTCGCGCCGGCGGGCCTCGAGGAGCGGGAGCACGTAGGGCATGCCGATGCGCATCGGGTCGACGTCGGGGTCGATCTGACCGACGAGCCAGAACATCAGCACCGAGGCGCGCTCGACGTAGAACCAGCCGTCGGGGTACTCGACCGAGCGCATCAGCTCGCGCAGCTCGGCGCGCGCGACCTCGGGATCGGCGAGGCGCTCGAGCTCCTCGGGCGACGCCCGCATGAGCGCGCCGGGCGTGCGGTCCTGGATCGAGAGCAGCTTCTGGAAGTAGGCGTCGATCGACTGCTCGAGCAGCTCGCGGTTCGCCTCGCGGGACGCGAAGCCCATCGCGTAGAAGCCCTTCACGAGCAGCTCGCGGTCCTCGTTGAGGATCCCCTGGAGGATGTCGACGAGGCCCTCGACGAGCTCCGGTCGCACCTCGCTGATCGCGCCGAAGTCGAGCACCACGATCTTGGGTCGCGACGGCTTGCGCCCGGCCTGCACGAGGAAGTTCCCCGGGTGCGGGTCGGCGTGGAAGAGCCGATGCACGAAGAGCTGCTCGTAGAACGACTCGACCATCCGCACCGCGACCGCGTGTGGATCGATCCCCTGCTCGGGCATCTCCTCGACGCGGTTGATCTTGAGCCCCTCCATGAACGTCATGGTGAGGACGTTGCGGGTCGTCAGGTCCTCGACGACCTCGGGGAAGAGGATGTCCTTCCGGTGCGCGAAGTTGGCGCTCATCGTGCGCATCATCTCCGCCTCGTGGAGGTACTCGGTCTCGCGCTCGAGCAGGTCGACGAGCGCGTCGTGGACCCGCTCGATGTTCCGCACCGGGACGAACCAGCCGTAGACCACGATCGCGAGCCGGAGCACCCGCAGGTCGACCTTGAGCACCTCGCGGATGCCCGGGTAGAGCACCTTCACCGCGAGCTTGGTCCCGTCCTCCAGGTACGCCTCGTGGACCTGGCCCAGCGAGGCCGCGGCGAGCGGCGTCGGCTCGATCGACGCGTAGAGCTCCTCCGCCCCTACCCCGAAGTCCCGGTAGAAGGTCTCCTCGAGCTCCGCGAACGGGCGCGCCGGCACCTGATCCTGGAGCTGCTCGAGCTCCTTCGTGAACGCGCGCGGGAGGAACCCACCCATGATCGAGAGGACCTGCCCGAGCTTGATGTAGACGCCGCGCAGCTTGAGGATCGCGGCGAGCAGGCGCTTGGCGTTGCGCTCGTCGACCCGCGCGCGGCGACGCCGCAGCCAATCCGGCATCAGGCGCACGTCGCGGTCGGTCTCGGGGTCGCGCTCCCAGGTCGACAGCAGCTGCGTCAGCCCGAGCTGGAGCATGTAGCTGACGAAGATGACGCCGAAGACCCAGAGCGCGCGGATCAGTCGAACGAAGAGCTCCATCGCGTCGGCCCGAGGGCACCGGAGGCTACCAGCTTTTCATCGCCCAGGAGCACCCACCTAATACACGACCTTCAAGATCAAGATTTCTGGCTCATAAAACAAGGGACACGATTGCATTCTGGCGCATTCTTGACCCTTCCGATTGACATCGTGATCGCGATCGCCCACAACGAGGGTGAGGCTCCATGCAGGCGCTGGCCGTCCCCATCGAATCGATCGATCTCGACGCGGTCCACGCGCACCTGGAGGGCGCCGACGCGGAGGAGGTGATCCGGTGGGCGGCCGAGCGCTTCGGCGGTCAGCTCGTGATGAGCTCGAGCTTCGGGGCCCACTCCGCGGTGATGGTCCACCTCGCGTCGCGGGTCGTCCCCGACATCCCGGTGATCTTCGTCGACACCGGCTACCTCTTCCCCGAGACCTACCAGTTCGCCGAGGCGCTGCGCGAGCGGCTCGGCCTGAACCTCCACGTCGTCAGCCCGCGCATGACCGCCGCGCGCCAGGAGGCCCTCTACGGCCGGCGCTACGACGGCGACGACGAGGCGCTCCGGCGCTACCTCGAGGTGAACAAGGTCGAGCCGATGCAGCGCGCGCTGCGCGAGCTCGACGCGCGCGCCTGGGTCGCCGGCCTGCGCGCCGACCAGACGTCGTTCCGCGCCGGCCTGCGCCGCGTCGAGCGTCAAGACGGAGTGCTCAAGGTGCATCCGATCCTCGGCTGGAGCGCCGAGGACGTGCTCGACTACCTCGACCTCTACGATCTGCCCACCCACCCGCTCTACGCGTGGGGCTACCGCTCGATCGGCGACACCCACAGCACGACGCCGGTCGATCCGTCCGAGATCGACGACCGCGCGGGCCGGCGCCTCGGCGTCAAGCGGGAGTGCGGCCTCCACCTTCCGTCGGGGCCGGAGGAGGACGCGAGCCTGAAGAGCTCGGGGCTGTAGCGGGACGTGGGTCGCGCCGGCGAGGGCGCGGTCTGCTACCTCTCGCGGGTGCGCGTCAGCGTCGTTCTCCCGTACCGCGACGCCGCCTCCACGCTCGCGGAGGCGGCGCGCGGCGTGCTCGCGGAGGACGACGACCTCGAGCTGCTCCTCGTGGACGACGGCTCGCGCGACGACGGCCCCACGGTCGCGCGCGCGCTGGACGACCCGCGGGTCCGCCACCTCGACGCCGAGGGACAAGGCCTGGTCGCGGCGCTCCAGCGCGGGGTCGCCGCCGCGCGGGGGGAGGCCATCGCGCGGATGGACGCGGATGACGTCTGGCTCCCCGGCCGGCTCGACGCGCAGCGCGAGGCCCTCGCCCTCGCGCCTCGCCTCGGCGCGGTCGGCTGCCGCGTGGAGGCCTTCCCCGAGGCTGAGATCGGCGAGGGCCTCGCCCGCTACGTCGCGTGGCAGAACGCGCTCCTCACGCCGGCCGAGCACGCCCGCGACCTCTTCGTGGAGGCGCCGCTCTGCCATCCGTCCGCCATGATCCGACGCGCCGCGCTCGAGGCGGTCGGCGGCTACCGCGACGCCCCCTGGGCCGAGGACTACGACCTCTGGCTGCGGCTCGACGCGGCGGGCTGGGAGCTCGCCAAGGTCTCGCGCGTGGGCCTCCGGTGGCGGCACCACGGGGGCCGCGCGTCCTTCTCGGACCCTCGCTACGCGCCGGCGCGGTTCGTCGAGGCGCGCGCCGCCTTCCTCGCGCCACGCCTCCGGGATCGGCCGGTCGCGATGTGGGGCGCGGGGCGCACCGGTCGTCGCCTCGCGGCCGCGCTCGAGGCGCACGGCGTGCGGGTCGGGCGCTGGATCGACATCGACCCGAACAAGATCGGCGGCACCCGCCGTGGCGCGCCGATCGATCCGCCCCAGAGCGCGGGGCGGCCCGGCGAGCGCTTGGTGGTCGCGGTCGGCGCGCGCGGCGCCCGCGACGAGGTGCGCGCGCGGCTCATCGGCCTCGGGCTGACGGAGGGCGCGGACTTCGTCTGCGCGGCCTGACGAGGGGCTTGCGAGACGCGGCGGCGGCTGGTCAGATCGACGGCGTGGCGGACGCGCTGAGCTACTGGGGCTGGGGCTACGAGGATCGCTGGCCCGACGCGGACACGCGGCGCATGTTCGCGCGCGAGATCCAGACCCTCACCGGCTTTGGTCCGCTCGAGGTGCGCGAGCCCGTGCCGCTCGGCGAGGCCACCCTCCCCGACCCCCGCGTCGAGCCGCCGGCCCACCTCGCGAGCGTCGCGCGAGAGGGTCCTCGGGAGCGCGCCACCCGGGCCCACGGCCGCTCCTACCGCGACATCGTGCGCGGGTTCTACGGCGACTTCGCGAGCGCCCCCGACGTGGTGCTGTGCCCGCGCGACGACGAGCAGGTGCGCGAGGCGCTCGCGTGGGCGGAGGAGCGCGGCCTCGCGGTCATCCCGTACGGCGGCGGCACCTCCGTCGTCCAGGGGGTGGAGGTGGACGACCCGGCCGCGCACCCTGGCGTGGTCTGCCTCGACATGCGCGCGATGGACCGGGTGCTCGAGGTCGACGCGCTGAGCCACGCCGCGCGCATCCAGGCCGGCGCGACCGGGCCGCGGCTCGAGGACCAG
This sequence comes from Polyangia bacterium, assembly GCA_030426845.1. GTDB lineage: Bacteria > Myxococcota_A > Polyangia > Polyangiales > Sandaracinaceae > JAUHXR01. The sequence goes on from JAUHXR010000181.1 coordinate 14,452, forward strand.
CTCCGCGGCGACGCGCTGAGCCTCCGCTTCTTCCCGCAGTCCTTCGCGCTGTCGACCCTCGGCGGCTGGATCGCGACCCGCGCGGGCGGCCACTTCGCGACCCGCGAGACCCACATCGACGACCTCGTCGAGTCGATCCGCTGCGTGACCCCGCGCGGCACGCTCGAGACCCGCCGGCTCCCCGCGTCCGGGGCGGGCCCGAGCGCGGACCGCATGCTCCTCGGCTCGGAGGGCGCGCTCGGCGTGATCACCGAGGCGTGGGTGCGCGTCCGGCCGCGCCCGTTCTGGCGCGCGCGCGCGTCGGTGCGCTTCCGAGAGTGGACCGACGCGGTCGCCGCGACCCGAGCGGTCGCGCAGTCGGGGCTCGGGCCCAGCAACTGCCGCCTCCTCGACAAGCGCGAGGCGCTCATCAACCGGGTGGCCACCGACGGCACCCACGTGCTCCTGCTGGGCTTCGAGAGCGCAGACCACCCGGTCGACGCGCCGATGAAGCGCGCGCTGGAGATCACGACGGATCTCGGCGGCGTCTGCAAGCACGGCCCGACCCTCGCGACCGAGGAGGAGGCGACGACCGACCGGTGGCGCGCGGCGTTCGTCGACGCGCCGCACCTCGTCAACTCGATGGTCAGCCTCGGGGTGATCGCCGACACCTTCGAGACCGCGTGCACCTGGGATCGGCTCGAGGAGCTGCATGCAGCGATCGTGCACGCGGTGAAGGACGCGATGCGGCGGGTGGCGGGCGGTGGGCTCCTCACCTGCCGCTTCACCCACGTCTACCCAGACGGCGCCGCGCCGTACTTCACGTTCATCGCCCCCGCCAAGCGCGGCTCCGAGCTGTCGCAGTGGGCCGAGATCAAGGCCGCCGCGTCGGAGGCGATCCTCGCGCACGGCGGCACGATCACTCACCACCACGCGGTCGGCCGGACGCACCGCGCGTGGGCCGACCGCCAGCGCGCGCCGCTCTTCACCGAAGTGCTCCGCGCGGCCAAGCGGACGCTCGATCCCGCCGGCGTCCTCAACCCCGGCGCGCTGATCGCCTGACCGTCCGCGTCAGGACCGCCGCCTCAGGGCGTCAGCGCGGCCTCGAGCGCGGCGCGCTCCTCGCGGCGCAGGCTGATCATCCGCATCCGCACCTCGAACGCGCCGTCCTCGCGTCGCTTGCTCCCGATGGACTTGCCGCGGAGCGAGCGGGCCTCCCCCGCGAGGGAGACCGAGAACACGACGGGCGCCCCGGGCGCGAACGCGCGAGGCAGGATCGCGCGCAGCACGTGCCCTTCGAACGCGCTCGCCTCGCCCTCACCGCCGGCGTCGAGCGTGATCCTCACCGGTCCCTCCGCGCCGCGTCGCGCGCCTCGCGCATGTCCTGGGTGCGCTTGAGGTCCTCGCGCTTGTCATGGGTGCGGCGCCCCTTGGCGAGGCCGAGCTCGACCTTGGCGTAGCCGCCCTTGAAGTACACGGCGAGCGGCACGATCGTGTAGCCCTTGGTGGTGAGCTTGCCCTCCCACTTCTGGATCTGGCTGCGCTTGAGCAGGAGCTTGCGCGGGCGTCGGATCTCGTGGCCGTAGAACGGGCCGGCCTGCTCGTAGGGCGCGATGTGCATCTTGTGGAGCCACACCTCGCCGCGCTCGATCGTCGCGTAGGCGCCGTCGAGATCGGCGCGCCGCTGGCGGAGGCTCTTCACCTCGGAGCCGGACAGCACCATCCCGGCCTCGAGGCGCTCCTCGATCTCATGGGTCTTGGTCGCCTTCGGGTTGCGACAGACCAGCAGCTCGCCCCGCTCCTTCGTTCGCTTGCTCATCGGCCGAGCTGCGGCTCATAGCAGGATCCGGCCGGGCTCCCCACCCCGACGCGATCAGGGCCCGCGCCGCGTCGACCGCGACGCTCACCTCTTCGGTCAAGACGAGGCCGTCGAGCGAGGCGTCGAAGCGCTCGACCTGGGCCGAGACGGTGGCCCCGTCGAGGTGGGCCAGGGCGGCCAGCTCGACCGCCAGCCGGAGCGCGCGCGGTAGGTCCCGCGCGGCCCGCGCTCGCGCCAGGGCCTCCGCGCGTCGCTCGCGCTCGGCCTCCGCATACCCGGTCGGCGCGCCGCGCGACCGCCAGGCCCCCTCCTCGAGCACGAGGGCGGCCTCGACCTCCGCGACCTCCGCACCGACCGCGACCTCGGGCCAGCGCAGCCGGGCGAGCGCCTCCACCACCCCGTCGCCGTCCACGTCGCGGAGCGCGCCCACGCAGCTCCCCGGCTGGAGCGCCTCCGCGTCGTCGGGCGCGAGGGTGACCTGGCCGGCCTCGCCGATCCGCAGCACGGCGAGGCAGGGGCCGTCTTCGGCGTCGCGCGCGATCACCACCTCGGGCGAGCCGTCGCCGTCGACGTCGGGCTCCCGCTCATCGAGGCGGACCGCGCCGTGGCGCACGCGCACACCGTCGCCCTCGTGCGAGTCGAGCGCGGCCGTGACCCCGCGGGCCGTGACCACGCGGATCGCGCGCTCCTCGCCACGCGTGAAGCCGAGCGCGACGTACCCGGACCCCGCCACCCGCTGGGTCCGCGCCCAGCCGGCGGCCGCGAGCCCCGCCTCGACCTCGGCCGCCTCCGCCTCCGGATCGACGCCGACCCGCATCCAGTCGCGCAGCCGCACCGGCTCGGGCGCGCTCGCGCAGCCCAGCAGCGCGAGCGTCCAGAGCAAGGCGAGGGGGCTCCAGCGCACAGCGCAGCGTAGTCCACTCGGCCGCCGACGCCTCACCCCTCGGCCCGCGCGAGCACCAGCGGGCGCACCTCCCGGGCCCCCGCCGCGGCGAGCGCGGACGCGCACTCGGCCAGCGTCGCTCCCGTGGTGCGCACGTCGTCGATGAGCAGCACGCGCCCGCCGGCCGGCCGAGCGCGGAAGGCGCCGCGGACGTTGTCGAGCCGGCGCGTCACCTCGAGCGAAGCCTGCGACGGGGTGTGCCTCAGGCGGCGGAGCGCGAACGACAGCGGCACCCCGAGCGCGCGCGCGACCGGGCGAGCGAGGAGCGAGGCCTGGTTGAACCCCCGCGCGGCCAGCCGGCGCGGGTGGAGCGGCACGGGGACCACCGCGTCGACCTGGCCTGCGTGGGCGAGCGCGGCCTGGGCGAGGCGCGCGCCGAGGGGCCGGGCGAGCTCGGGGCGGGGCCCGTACTTGAAGCGGCGGACCGCGTCGGCGACCGGGCCGCCGTAGATCAGCGCGCCGAGGCCGGTCGGATCCGGGTCGAGCAGGGGGGCGCAGGCGTCGCAGAACCCGGCCGCCCCGGCGTCGAGCGTCGCGTCGCAGGCGGCGCAGCGAGGCGGGGCGAGCAGGTCGAGCGCGCCCTCGAGCAGCGGTCGGAGCATGCCCCCCTCATCGCTCGCGTCGCCCGTCGGTTGCGGCGCTCGTGCCCGGCCGCACGCTGGGCGGTCGAACGAAGCCGAGCTTGCCGCGCGCCCAGTTCAGGATGAGCTGGTTGAGGATGAGGACGACGTTGCCCCCGAGCACCGCCCACGGGGTCCAGCGCGGCTCGTAGCTCGCGGCGAGGAACGCGAGGCAGTAGCCCGCCGCGGACACGGTGCCCCACGGGTCCATCAGGGTGGCCATCGACGCACCCGCGAGTCCCATGACGAGGAGCCAGCCGCCGAACAGGCTCGGCATGTCGAGGCCGCGCAGCCCCGCGCCGAGGATCCAGACCATGCCCACGACCGCTCCGCTGATCACCACGGCGGCGCTGGTCCGGTTGATGCGGTTCTTGAAGATGTCGGCCGCGAAGCGCTTGGCGAAGACCACCCCGGCCAGGACGAACGCGCCGTTGAAGACGAGCAGCGGGGTGACGGTCTCGGGCGGCCAGAACGCCATGGCCGACCAGAACACCACCCACGCCAGGCCGAAGACGCCGCCGAGCAGCCCTCGCGCGCGGTGGCCGAGCCCACGGTCGGCGTCGGTCACGATCTGACGCAGCCGCGCCTCGTTCGCCGACGCCGCCTCCATCGCGCGGCCGACCCGCTCACGCAGCGCGGCTGGCAGCTCGACGTCGGACGCCTCGACGAGCCGCGCGGCCACGTGGGGCTCACCGCGCGCCAGCGCGTGCTCGACGCGGAGCGCGGCCACCCGCTCGACCCCGGCGCGCGCCTGGGGGCACTCGGCCCACTCGTCGAGGGCGGCGCGGTAGGCGACGTCCGCCGCCTGCGCGTGTCGCTCGACCTCCGCCGCGCCGCTCTCCTCGCGCGCGTCTTCGGCGAGCGCCGCCTCGCGGTCGCCGCGATCGGCGAGCCGGTTCGCCGCGCGGTGCCGCAGGTAGGCCTCGATCGCCTCGCGGACCTCGGCCGGCGTCTGCGTGCGCTGGCTCGGCTCGACCGCGAGGGTGGCGGCGACGAGGCGGCGGAGCTCGACCGGGACGTGCTCGGGCACCGCCGGAGCCGGCGCGCCCTCGAGCAGCTCACCCACCCGCTCCTCGAGCGTGCGCTTGTGGTGAGGCGGCCGCCCCGTGAGCATGTGGAACATCGTCGCGCCGAGGAGGTAGGTGTCGGTCCACGGCCCGAGCAGGCGGTCGTCGCCCTCGAGCTGCTCGGGCGCCATGTAGGCCGACGTCCCGGCGAGCTCGTCGCTCCGCTCGGCCTCGTCGCGCTTCACCTCGTCGAGCTCGAGCGCGATGCCCCAGTCGAGCAGGTAGACCTCGCCGAACGGGCCCACCATCACGTTCGAGGGCTTCACGTCGCGGTGGAGGACACCGCGGCTGTGCGCGA
>JAUHXR010000182.1 GCA_030426845.1 Polyangia bacterium
CCCGCGGCGTCGCCCGCCACGACGGTCTGCTGGGGTGAGTTGAAGTTCGCGGGCGTCACGACGAGCCCCGTCTGCTCCGCGGCAAACGCACAGGCTTCCGCCACGACCTCCGGCGCGACGCCCAGCAGCCCGCGCAGCGCCGCGGCGCCCTCGACCAGATCGCGCGCGGGGCCGGCCGCGGCCCAGGCGCTGCGGGCGCGCGCCTCGTGCCGGGACAGGCGCGGCAGGCGCTGGTACGGGAACTCGGCGAAGTCAGGCACGTTTCGCCTTCGATCAAACTCGGTCGAGAGCGGGTGGGCAACCCAACGATTGTTGATATGCTCGCGCGGTGGCGGACCCGTATCTCGGCCGCGAAGTCGCGGGACAGTTCCGCGTCATCGAGAAGATCGGCTCCGGCGGGATGGGCGCGGTCTACAAAGCCGAGCAGCCCGAGATGCGCCGCTTCGTGGCCATCAAGATCCTCCACTCGCGCTACCTCTCCCGCAAGGACCTGGTCACGCGGTTCAAGCGCGAGGCGCGGGCGATGAGCCACCTCTCGCATCCGAACACCGCGCGGGTGTTCCTCTACGGCCAGCTGGAGGACGGCGCCTGCTACTTCGTCATGGAGTATCTCGAGGGCCGCAACCTCGCGCAGACCGTGCGGCGCGAGGGCCCGATGGAGCCGATGCGCGCGATCAACGTGATGATCCAGGCGTGCGGCGCGCTCGAGGAGGCGCACCGGGCGGGCATCGTGCACCGCGACCTCAAGCCCGAGAACATCTTCCTCACGAGCCAGGGCGGCATCGACGACTTCCCGAAGCTGCTCGACTTCGGCCTCGCCAAGGTCTCGGAGCGGCAGATGCGGCCGGGCAGCCTCATCCTGACCCAGGAGGGGATGGTCTTCGGGACGCCCGAGTTCATGAGCCCCGAGCAGGCGCGGGGCGAGACGCTCGACGGGCGCAGCGACCTCTACTCGCTCGGCGTGATCCTCTACGAGCTGCTGACGGGCAAGCTGCCGTTCGATGCGAACCAGCCGATGGAGTACATCCAGCGGCACATCAAGGAGACGCCGATCCCGCTGAGCGAGCGCGCGCCGGACCGCGAGTTCCCGCCGGGGCTCGAGGACGTCCTGATGCGCACCCTGGCGAAGAAGCCCGAAGATCGCTTCGCCTCCGCGGCCGAGTTCGCCAACGCCCTCAAGATGGTCGCTCGCGGGCAGGTCATGACCGGCGCGATGCGCGCGATCTCGATGAGCGCACCTCCGAACGAGGCCTCCGCGGCGGCGCCGACGGAGCCTCGCTCGAGCGCGAGCGCGGCCTCTACCGATCCGGCACCCGCCCCGGTGCCGTCGGTCGCGCCGCCCAAGACCCCGTGGCTCATCCTCGGTCTCGGTGCGCTCCTCGCGGCGATCGGCGTCGGTGCCCTGGTGCTCGCCCTGCTCATGCGCTGATCGGTCCCGCCCTCTTGCCTCGGTCCGCGATCGGGCCTACGGCCCTCGGGCCGGTCGGGTTGACGAGCCTGCTCGGCGCTTGCTAACTGCCCCCTCGCGCGGGTTCCTTCCCCGCGCTCCGCGACCCACCTCATGGCGCTCTCCACCGTGCAGTCCCCCCCGGGACAGTCCCCTGCGGGACAGTCCTCCTCCGGCCAGCCCTCCGTCGGCACGCCGATCGAAGGCACGCCGATCGAAGGCCAGGGTCCGGCGGGGCGCCCGTCGGTTCGCGATCTGGTCGCTCTGACCAAGCCGCGGATCACGCTGATGGTGATCCTGACCGCGGCCGGCGGCCTCGCCCTCGCGCCGGGGCGGCTCGACGCGCTGTCGATCGCGCTGATGCTGGCGGCCACCGCGATGGTGGTCGGCGCCGCCAACACGCTGAACTGCTGGCTCGAGCGCGACGTGGACAAGCACATGGCGCGTACCAAGCGCCGGCCGCTCCCCGCAGGCCGCATGGAGGCCAAGCACGCGCTCTGGCTCGGGCTCGCGCTCGGCGCGATCTCGGTCCCGATCCTCGCGGTGGTCGCCAACCCGCTCACCGGCCTGCTCGGGGCGATCGCCCTCGTCAGCTACGTCTGGGTCTACACGCCGCTCAAGCAGCGCAGCCCGATCGCCCTCGCGGTCGGCGCGATCCCCGGCGCGATGCCGCCGCTGATGGGCTGGACGGCGGCGACCGGCGAGCTGGGGGCGCCCGGCCTGGCCCTCTTCGGGATCCTGTTCCTCTGGCAGATGCCGCACTTCATCGCGATCAGCCTGTTCCGCCAGCAGGAGTACACGCGCGCGGGCATCAAGGTCCTCCCCGCCGTCCGCGGCGACGGAGTCGCCAAGCTGCACGCCGCCCTCTACGCGGGCGCGCTCGTCCCGGTGAGCCTGCTCCTCGTGCCGCTCGGCATCGCGGGCACCGGCTACCTCGTCGCGGCCGCGGTGCTCGGCGTCGCCTTCTTCGCCTGGTCGCTCGTCGGCCTCCGGCGTGCGGCCGGCAACCGCTGGGCTCGGCAGCTCTTCCTCGCCTCGCTCGTCTACCTCCCGCTGCTCTTCGCCGCCCTCGCGATCGACGTCGCGGCCTCGGCGTGAGCCTCCGCGGCGCCTGACGTGATCGCGCGCGTCGACCCACCAGTGGGCTCGCTCCTCGTGGCCCTCTGCGGTGCGGCCCTGGGCTGCGCCAGCCTGGCCGGCTGCGGCGAGGAGTCGGAGGCGCCACTGCCCGAGATGGTGCCGATCTCCGACTTCACGCTCACCGATCAATCGGGCGAGGACTTCGGCACCGCGCAGCTCCGCGGCAAGGTCTGGATCGCCGACCTGATCTTCACGAGCTGCCCGTCGATCTGCCCGGTGATGAGCAGCCAGATGGCCAACCTCCACCGGCGCCTCGACGAGCCCGACGTGCGGTTCGTCTCCATCTCGGTCGATCCGGCGGTCGACACCCCCGAGGTGCTCCACGCCTACGCCGAGCGCTACGGGGCCGACACGTCGCGCTGGACGTTCCTCACCGGCACGGTGGAGGACGTCAACCGGGTCGTGCACCTGTCCTTCCGGCTGCCGATGGGCGAGCGGATGGATCGCGACGACGGGACCTACGACATCCTCCACACCGGCCGCTTCCTCCTGATCGACCGGCGCGGCACGATGCGCGGGCTCTACGAGACGGACCGCGCCGGCCTCGAGCGGCTCGAGCACGACGCCCGCCGGCTCCTCGCCGAGGGCGCGTGACGCGGGCCGCCGCGCGGCGCGGGGCGGACCTCCTCGCCGCGATCCTCGGCGTCATCCTGGCCGGCGCGGCGCTCGCCGCGTGCGGCTCGGGGGAGCGCTCCTTCGAGGCGCCGGTGACCCTGAACGGCCGCGAGGTGGCGCCCGACGTCCTGAACGCGGGTGAGTTCGTCTACATGCAGCGGTGCCGCGGCTGCCACGGGCCCGAGGGGCGCGGCGACGGGCGCTACGCCTCCTCGATGGATCCGGCGCCCGCCGACCTGACGCGCGGCGCGTACCGGCGCCTCCCGGAGTCACCCTCGGACGCGCAGATCGGGGCGCTGCTCCGGGACGGGATCGAGGGGACCGCGATGGGTCCCCAGGGCGTCCCCGAGGCGCAGATGGACGCGATCGTCCAGTACGTGCGCTGGCTGGCGGCTCAGCGCGTGCAGTAGCTCGCGGGCGCGCGCTGCACCGTCTGGAGCTGCCGGCGGGCCTCGGCGATGCGGCTCGAGCGCCGGTGCGCGCGGATGAACGCCTCGTAGGCGGCGCGCGCGTCGGTGCAGGCGTGGAGCTGGTAGAACGCGTTGCCCATGTCGAGGAGCGCGTCGTCGGCCACGTCCCCCCGCGGGTGGTCGGCGACCACCTGGCGCAGCTCGCCGAGCGCGGTCGCGGGGCGGCCCTCGCCGAGGTAGCTCATCCCGATGCGGTACTGCGCGTTGTCGACGCGCTCGTCCTCGGCGTGGCGCCGCATGAACGCGGTGTAGAAGGCGCGCGCCCGCGCCCACTGGCGCTGGTTGAACGCGTCCTCGGCCGCGGTCCAGTGCGCGTCGGCGTCGGCCGGGATGTCCGCCTCCTCCACCGACGAGTCGATGCCCACGTGCTGCGCGAGCTTCTTGAGCTGGCGCTCCATCGCGCCCTGCTGCTCGGTGAGCTGCGTCGACTGTCGCTGGACCTCGTTGCGCAGCTCGGCGAGCTGGCCCTCGAGGCCCGCGACCTGACCCTGGAGCTGCTCGACCTGAGCGCCGGTGTCCGCGCTCGCCCGCGTCACCACCTTGGTGGCGCGCTCGAGGACCTCCTCGAGCTCGGCCACCTTCGTCGCGGCGTGCTCGGTCTCCTCGCGGAGGTGCTCGCTCTGGGCCTCCTGGCCCTGCTCGAGCGCGTCCACGCGGCGCCGGAGCGCGTCGCCGTCGGCCGCGCTCGTGTACGAGCAGGCCACGCCGAACGCGCTCCCGGCGAGCGCGAGCAGGGTCGCGAGGGCGGCGGGCTTGAGCCGGCCGCGGGGAGGCGGCGCCCTCAACGCTCCTCGAACTCGACCCGCCGGTCCTGCGACCAGGTCGACTCGTTGGAGCCGCGCGCCATCTCCTCGCCCATCGACCGCGTCGTCATCCGGCCGTTGTCGACGCCCAGGCGCTGCATGTAGCTCTGGACGCTCCGGGCGCGGCGATCGCCGAGCGCGAGGTTGTACTCCTCGGTGCCCCGCGGGTCGCAGTGGCCGGTGATGGTCACGTGCGGGATGTCGCGCTCGTTGATGCAGCGGGCGTTCGACTCGAGCGTGTTGCCGGCGCCGCCGGTGATGTCGCTCTGGTCGTAGCCGAAGTAGATCGTCTGCATGCTGCACTGCGTGGGACCGACGGGGCCGGTGTCCACGGTGCTCGTCTGCTGCGCGACGCAGCGGTTGTCCACGCACTCCTGGCCGCCGGGGCAGTCGGAGCCCGAGCCGCACCACCCGGGGATGGAGTCGCAGCGGCCGTCGACGCACTGCTGGCCGGGCCCGCAGTCGTTCTCGCCGGGGCGGCACTGCTGGCACTGACCGTTAACGCAGTACTCGCCCTCGTGGCAGTGCTCGTCGTTGTCGCAGTTGGGGTACTCGGGGCCGCCGCACGCTGCGGTGAGCAGGGCGAGGGCGAACGCGGAGATTCGGGGGATGTCCCGTCGGCCGGTCATGTCGGTCCTCCTCGGCGGTGAGCCCGGAGATGGACTGGGGATCCCCGCCGGCCCCCCTGCTAACCCGTCCGGCCGCCGGCTGTCAACGGGGGCGCGGGAGGGCCTCGACACTCTCGCGCCCTTACGGAATAGTGTGATCCGTCGGTGGGACCGACCTTGGGAGGTGCAACACGCATGCGGATCTCGTCGCTCGCCGCGCTCTTCGTCATCCTGGCCTTTGGCTGCGCTCCGGGAGGATTGGGGCGCTCGGACGGCGGCCCCGGCGGTGACGCACGCGATCCCACGTCCGGCTGCAGCTCGCGGGTGGACTCCGACGGCGACGGCATCGCCGACTCCCGCGAGGGCACCGGCGACTCCGACGGCGACGGGGTGCCGAACGTCGGCGACTCCGACTCGGACAACGACGGCATCACCGACGTCGTCGAGGGCGGCATGCCCGCCGACCCGTGCTCGCCGGTCGACAGCGACCTCGACGGCGTGCCCGACTTCCTCGACGCCGACTCCGACAACGACGGCCTCCCCGACGCCGAGGAGGTCGCGGCCGGCACCGACCCGCGCCAGGCGGACACCGACGGCGACGGGGTGAGCGACCTGGGCGAGCGCGCCGCCGGCACGGACCCGACCGACGCGGGCAGCACCATCCCGGCGGGCGACTTCTTCGTGGTCCTGCCCTACTTCGGCGAGCGTCAGATGCGGCCGCTGCGGTTCGGCACCGAGATCAAGCAGGCCGACGTCTACTTCCTCGTCGACATGACGGGGTCGATGCAGGGCGAGCGGACCAACCTCATCAACGGGCTGCTGTCGGTGATCATCCCGGGCATCCAGGGCGAGATCGACAACGTGCACTTCGGGGTGGGCGGCTTCGACGACTACCCGGTGGGCGGCTTCGGCGACGGGGGCGACGTCCCCTACTACAACCTGCGCGACATCGGGCCCTTCGACGACGACATCGGCGGGTGGTCGGTGCCCGCCGGGCCCACCACGTGCCCGCCCTCGATCGGCCAGATCAACCCCGGCGCGCCCAACTCGCGCCCGGACATCCTCGAGGCGGTCGAGGGCCTGCCCTGCCACCGCGGTGACGACGCGCCCGAGTCCTACGTGCCGGCGATGCACGCCACCGCCACTGGCATGGGCCTGACCTGGTCCGGGGGCTCGGTCCCCGACCGGCTCAACTGCCCGGCCCGGCCCGACGACCTCGGCCGCCCGGTCGGCTACCCGTGCTTCCGCGCGGGCTCGCTGCCGATCATCCTCCTCTTCGGCGACAACAGCTTCCACAACGGGCCCGGTGGCGCCTCGCCCTACAGCTTCCCGGCCCCGGACTACGACCAGACCGTCTCCGCCCTCACCGGCATCGGCGCCCGGGTCATCGGCATCTTCAGCGGCGGCGCGTCGAGCGGCGCGCGCAACCACTTCGTCCAGATCGCGACCGACACCGGCGCGGTCCGCTCGGACGCGAGCCCGCTCGTCTTCGACATCGCGGGCAACGGCAGCGGCCTCGACACGACCGTGGTCGACGCGGTCCGCGACCTCGTCGGGGGGGTCCCGCAGGACGTCTCCACGATCACCGAGAACGTCGAGGGCAACCCCGACGGGTTCGACGCGACGACGTTCATCCAGAGCATCGTGCCGCTCGAGGGCTACAACGGCGTCCAGAGCGGGCCGATGCCGGGCGTGACCTACGCCTCGAAGGACATGACCACGTTCTACGGGGTCATCCCCGGCACCGCGGTCGAGTTCACGGTCGACTTCTACAACGACGTCCGGCCGCCGGCCGACGTGGCCCAAGTCTTCCAGGCGACCATCGTGGTCATGGGCAACGGCGTCGCGCGCCTCGACCAGCGCAACGTCTACATCATCGTGCCGCCCGACGGCGCGGTGATCGTCATCTGAGCGGGGGAACTCCCAGGGGCGGCTGTGCTACACGGTCGGCATGACTGCCCCGATCGCCTCGCGCCTCCGGTCCCTCGCGCCCTCGGCCACCCTCGCGATGACACAGCGCGCGGCCGAGCTGCGCGCATCCGGGGTCGACGTGCTCGCGTTCGGGGTGGGCGAGCCCGACTTCGACACGCCGGCGTACGTCCGCGAGGCGGCCAAGCGCGCGATCGACGAGGGAGTCGGCCACTACACGCGGGTTCGCGGCGTCGACGCGCTGCGCGCGGCCATCCAGCGCGACTCCGAGCGGCGCCGGGGTCACGCGCACTCGCTCGACGAGATCGCGGTCTCGGTCGGCGCCAAGCACACCCTCTACAACCTCGCGCTCGCGCTCTTCGAAGAGGGCGACGAGGTCCTCATCCCGGCGCCCTACTGGGTGAGCTACCCGAGCCAGGTCCAGCTCGCCGGCGCCACGTCGACCTTCCTCGAGACCCGCGAGGAGGACGGCTTCCGGGTGAGCCCCGCGCAGCTCGAGGCGGCGATCGGGGAGCGGACCCGGGGGCTGATCCTCTGCACGCCGTCCAACCCGACCGGCGCCGCCTACGGGGCCGAGCATCTCCGCGCGATCGCCGATGTTGCCCGAGATCATGGAGATTTCTGGATCATCGTCGACGAGATCTACGCCGAGCTGACCTACGACGGCTTCGTCCAGAAGTCCCTGATCGAGGTCGCTCCGGAGCTCCGCGACCGCATCGTCGTCGTGGACGGCGTGAGCAAGACCTACGCGATGACCGGCTGGCGCATCGGCTGGATGCTCGGGCCGGCGGCGGTCGCCCAGGCGGTGGAGAAGCTCCAGGGCCAGTCGACGACCAACCCGGCCGCGGTCGCCCAGTACGCGGCCGCCGCCGCGCTCGACGGAGACCGCGCGCCGATCGACGCGATGCGCGAGGCCTTCGCCGCGCGGCGACGCGTGGTGATCGATGGCCTCAACGCGATCGACGGCGTCCGTTGTCGCGAGCCCGAAGGCGCGTTCTACGCGTTCCCGAACGTCGAGGGGCTGATCGGTCGGCAGACCGCGAGCGGCGCGCGACTCGACGACGACCTCGCGGTCGCGACGTGGCTCCTCGAAGACGCGCGGTGCGCGCTCGTTCACGGCGGCGCCTTTGGCGCGCCCGGCTACTTGCGCATGAGCTACGCGACGTCGATGGAGAACATCGAACAAGGCCTCTCGCGCATCGCCGCCGCGGTCGCGACGCTGCGTTAGTCGAGCGCGTCGCGCGGGTCGATCGAAGCGCGTCGCGCGGGTCGATCGAAGCGCGTCCCGCGGTGCCGATCGCGCGCGCTCTCAACGAGCCTTGCATCACACAGGCACCTTTCTTCGCGCATGCGCGAAGGTGGTTTAAGAATTCTGCGATCGCGCGTCACGAATCTCATCCACTCGTGATCGCGCTGTGCTATTCGCACTAACGCCGTTGAACGGAGGCGCGCTTTGAGAACGGGGGTCGGAGCCAGGGTCGTCGCGATGCTCATCGCGTCCGTCCTCTGCGCGTGCTCCGACGACGACCGCCCGACGCCTCGCCAGACCCCTCCGCGCGCCAACGACGAGGTCCCGACCGAGCCCGCCAACGAGGCCTACGCGATCGCCGAGCCCGAGGAGCTCGCGAGAGTCGGCTCGATCGCAGGCACCGTGCGCTGGGTCGGTGAGCGACCCGCGCTCGAGTCGTTCACCGTCGACGTCCACGGCGCCGCGTGCGGTGAAGCGCAGCCATCGCGCGCGCTCCGCGTCTCGGCGCGCGGCGGTGTCCGCGACGCGGTGCTCGAGCTCGTCGGGGTGCGTCGCGGCCGACCGCACGAGCCGCCGGCCGAGCCGATCACCATCACGCACCGTGGCTGCCGCTTCGAGCCGCACGTCACGCTGGCCGGGGTGGGCTGGCCGATCCGCTTCGCGAGCGAGGACCCGGTCCTCCACAACACGCACGGGCTCCTCGACGACGACACCGTGCTCGACCTCGGGCTGCCCGAGGCCGGCGCGATCACCGAGCGCCGCCTGACGCGCGACGGGATGATCCGCCTCGTCGACGACGCCGGCCACGGCTGGCAGCTCGCGTGGCTGCGGGTCTCCGAGCACCCCTACGTCGCCGTCACCGATGAGGACGGTCGCTTCCGCGTCGAGGGCATCCTCCCGGGCGCCTACACGCTGCGGGTGTGGCACGAGGGGTGGCGCGTCATCGGGCATGAGTCCGGTCGGCCCCGCTTCTCGGCCCCCGTGATCCTGACCCGCGAGGTCAGCGTGATGGCCCGCCAGGAGACCACCGTCGACTTCGAGCTCAGCCAGCAATCCAGCGAGATCGCTGGAGAATAGCCGGCGGTCAGCGACCCAGCCAGAAGCGCCACGGGGCGCGGCCGCGCCAGACGCCGCGCGGGTCGTAGGCCTGGGCGCTGCGGACGAGCAGGGTCGCGGCGAGGACGAAGTAGAGGAGCTGGATCGGGGTGTGCGGGCCGTAGCCCGCGCAGAGCCAGAGGAGGACCGCCATGCCGACCTGGCGCGTCTCCGGGCGGCGATGGGCGAGCCCGACGAGGCCGCCGGCGAGCCCGGCCGCGAGGGGGACCGCGTAGAGCTCCGGCGCCGACTCGAGCGCGAGCATCAGGCGGAGCGTGCCGAACACCACGATCGGGAAGCGGTGACCCACCGCGCTCGCGCCGGCGAGGAACGCGGCGACGAAGACCACCCAGAGGAACAGCGCGACGGCGACGCGGGGCCGTGAGCGCTCGCCCGGCTCGCCGAAGGTCGCCGTCCACGCGCCGCCGAGGAGCACCGCCATCCACCCCAGCTCGCCGACGTGGCGGATCGCGAGGTGGATCGTCTGGGTCGGCCCCGGGTTGCTCTGCATCAGGGCGGCGAGCCAGGCGAGCGCGCCGCCCTCGACCTGGAGGATCTGCGACATGCCGATCCAGACGAGGGTCAAGAACGCGGCGACGCTCGCGCCGACCACCGCGACGCGCAGCCCGAGCGGCGCGCGGAACCGGAGCGCGCTGAGCCCGAGCAGGGTGGTGAGCACGTTGGCGGCGGCGAGGCCGAAGATCACCAGGCGCGGCTTGAGGCTCGCGTGCGGCAGGTAGGTCGCGACGAGGATGCAGGGGACGAAGATGCCGGCGAAGGCGGCGACCGCGAGCCGCCGGCCGACCGGGGCGAAGCTCGGGAAGCGGAGGAACTGCAGCAGGCCGAGCACGAGGGCCACCGAGCCGCCGACCCCGGCCAGGTTGCGCGGGAAGCGGGCCATGCGGCCGATCTCGCGGACGGTCTCGGGGCTCGCCAGGTCGGTCAGGCCGTGCCAGCCGACGCGGGCCATCGCGAGCTCGAAGAGCGCCGCGATCGTCGTGATCAAGGCGAGCGCCGGCGCGTGCCGCAGCGCGGCGAGGGCGGCGTCGGCGGCCCGCTCCATCGCCGCGGGCAGCAGCCCGGGGGCCGAGCGGGGGGGGGCGTCGGCCGCGCTCATCGGGTCGCGCCCTCGGCGCTCGCGCGTCGGAACGGGACCCGCCCGGTCGCGTCCACGCGCCTGCCCGCGCGACCACGCGCTCCGCGATGCAAGGTCCGCATCCTCGAGCGGAGCTTTAGCAGGTCGGCGCGGATCGATCGACGGGGGCTTCCGCTTGCCCCGCGGCCCCTCCGCGGGCTAGTCCACCTGCGATGACGTCCCTGCGCCACGACTGGACCCTCGCGGAGGTCCGCGCGATCCACGACCTCCCGCTCACCGAGCTGCTGCACCGCGCCCAGACGGTGCACCGCGCGCACCACGAGCCGGACTCGGTCCAGCTCTGCACGCTCCTGTCGGTCAAGACCGGCGGCTGCTCGGAGGACTGCGGCTACTGTCCTCAGAGCGCGCACCACGACGCGATGGACGCCGAGCGCATGATGTCGGTGGGCGAGGTCCTCGCGGCTGCGCGCGCGGCCAAGGCGGCCGGCTCGACGCGCTTCTGCATGGGCGCGGCCTGGCGCGACGCGCTCCACGGCCCGGCGTTCGAGCGCGTACTCGAGATGGTGAGCGGGGTGCGCGAGCTCGGGCTCGAGGCCTGCGCGACCCTCGGGATGCTCGACGACGAGCAGGCGGCCGCGCTCGCCGAGGCGGGGCTCACCGCCTACAACCACAACCTCGACACGTCCGAGGCGTACTACGGCGAGATCATCAGCACGCGCACCTACGCCGAGCGGCTCGACACCCTCGCGCGCGTCCAGGGCCACGGGATCAGCCTCTGCTGCGGCGGGATCATCGGGATGGGCGAGTCGATCGACGACCGCTGCGAGATGCTGCGGACCCTCGCGAACCTCGAGACGCACCCTGGCAGCGTGCCGGTGAACGCGCTCGTCCCGGTCGAGGGCACTCCGCTCGCCGAGCGCCCCCCGATCGACCCCCTCGAGCTCGTCCGCATGTGCGCGACGGCCCGCATCCTGATGCCGCGCTCCACCGTCCGGCTCTCGGCTGGCCGGGCGAGCCTCGGCCGTGAGGCTCAGGTCCTGTGTTTCATGGCGGGCGCCAACTCGATCTTCTACGGCGACCGCCTGCTGACGACCGGCAACCCTGACGTCGACGAGGACCGCGCGCTCCTCGACGCGGCTGGGCTCAAGCCGCTCGAGCCTTACGCGAGCCCGGACCCGACCGTTCAGGCCACCCGCGAGCGCGGGCCCCGGACCAAGAGCCGGCTCGACGTCATCGCGTCCTGAGGTCGTCGGCCGCCTTGAGCTCGGCGAGCCACGCCTCGGCCTCGTCGATGTCGACGAAGTGCTGGATGGGCCAGCGGTCCTCGCCGAGGAGCCAGTCGATCCCGGTGAGGATGTTCTTGGTCAGCGAGTTGTGGACGACCCGCGCCTCGCCGACGATCGAGCGTCGCCACAGCTCGGCGTCCCGGCGCCAGACCTCCGCCCCCTCACGGCGCATGCGCGCGTCGACGCTGAACGGGTTGAACTGGCGCATGTCGAGCACCATCACATAGCGCCCGGGCGCCCGGCGGAACACGTCCGCCAGGCCCTCGAGCATCCCTCGATACCCCCGGACGTCCTGTCGTCCGATGACCGTGACCCGCACGAGCGGCGCGCGGGACTCGTCGATCGCGATCGGCTGGGGGTCCGGCACGGCGGCGGCCCCGCCGGGCTCAGGAGCCCGCGGTCGGGCGGCCGCCCTCGTAGTGCACGATGGTGCTCCACGGGCCGCGACCCGGGGCGGGCTGCCAGTTGTGCCAGATCTCGTTGTCGGGCCCGAAGTAGAAGATCTCGAGGCGGCCATCCGCGTTCTGGCCGACCGCGAGGTCGGTGGCCTGCGCCCCGAGCGACTCGCCGTCGCTGCCCCAATCGCCGTTGGGCGAGGCCTGCCAGAGGTTGCGGATGTGGCCGTGGGGGTCGACGTAGAAGAGCTCGAGCCGCCCGCCGCGATTGCGCGCGGCGGCGATCCGGGTGGCCGACACCTGCAGGCACTCCGCCCCGCTCCAGTCGCCGTCCGGCGCGACCTGCCAGTCGTGCCAGACCTTCCCGTCGAGCGCGATCCAGAAGACCTCGAGCCGGCCATCCTCGTTGCTCTGCACGGCGACCTGAACGCCGCTGCCCGAGAGCTCTTCGGTCTCGGGGCCGTGCCAGTCGCCGTTCGCCTCGACCTGCCAGTCGTGCAGGAGCTGGTTGTCGGGGCCGAGGTAGAAGACCTCGAGCCGTCCGTCCGCGTTGCGGCCCACCGCCACGTCGGTCGCCGCGTCGCCGAGCTTCTCCTTGCCGGCCCAGTCGCCGTTGGGCGTCAGCTGCCAGTCGTGCCAGAGGGCGCCGTCCTCGCCGACCCAGAAGACCTCGAGCCGGCCGTCGGCGTTGCTCGACACGTCGAGCCCGCGGCCGTTGGCGCCGAGGCTCTCGCCGCCGTGCCAGTCGCCGCCCGGGCTGAGCTGCCAGTCGTGGCGCACCTCGCCCTCGGGGGTCAGATAGAAGACCTCGAGCCGTCCGTCCGCGTTGACCCCGACCGCCACCTGCGTGGCCTCACGCTCGAGGCTGACCTCGCCGGCCCAGATCGAGTTGGGGCGGTTTTGCCAGTTGTGCCGCAGGACACCGTCCGGCTTGATGTAGAAGGCCTCGAGGCGACCGTCCGAGTTCTGGCCGATCGCGATCCGCTTCGCGGGCGCGCGCTGTTCCATGGCCTCTACGCTAGCACGTCGAGTGCCGGGATCCGCGCTCCGAGATCTGCCCGATCTCGAGGAAACTCGATCCCGTCGGTCACGAAAGGGGGCGCCGTGGGCACGTCCGATGTGAAATGCAGGCACGGGCGGAGGCAATGAACGCGCAGAACGACCCCATGGGGGACGCGCGCGCCGTCACCGTCGACCCGATCGCCGCGCTCATCCGCGAGGGGCGCCACCGTGACGCGGTGGCCCTCTGCGCGCGGGAGCACGGCGCCGCGCTGGGTCGACTGTGCATGGCGCTGCTGGGGAGTCAGGCGGAGGCGGAAGAGGTCGCGCAGGAGGTGCTCATCGCCGCACACGCGGGGATGGCGGGCTACCGAGGCGAGGGCTCTATCCGTGGCTGGCTGTACGGGATCGCGCGGCGCAAGTGCGCCCGGAAGCTCGAGACGCGGGTGCGGCGCGAGCGCCGGCTGCGGCTCGTGCACGACGCGAGCCTCGAGGCCGACCTCCCGGACGACCAGCTGGCCGCGCGTCGGCGAGCCGAGCGGGTCCGCGAGGCGCTCGAGCAGCTCAAGCCCTCCGAGCGGGATGCGGTGACGCTCCGCTACGAGGCTGGCCTCGGCTACCGAGAGATCGGCCAGGCCTGCGGGATCGAAGAGGCCACCGCGCGCAAGCGAGTCAGCCGCGCCCTGGCCCGGATGAAGAGCCTTCTGTCGGATGAGGCGGCACGATGAATGAGCGAAGCGAGCAGCACGAGGCGTTCCTGGACGACCTCGCTTTGGTGATCGACGGCGACCCCGAGGCGCTCCAGCGTCACGCGGACTTCCTGGTCGACGACGACGACGCGCGCGACCTGCGCCACGAGGCGGCGGCGGTCGCGCAGGAGCTGTCGTTCGCGGGCGCCGACTACGCGGTGCCGGCCGACTTCGAGGCGCGCCTCCTCGCCGCGATCGACGCGGGCGCGACCGACGACGCCGAGCATCCAGCGGCCGAGGGCGAGGCGCCCCGCAGCGGCCCGGGCACGTCGCCGGGCTTCCGCGTCCCGTCCGAGCTGATGGCCCAGGCGGCCGAGGTGGCGGGGCTGAACGCCGCGCCGACTCCGCCGGCCGAGACGCCGGCGACCGATGCACCGCGGGCCGAGACGCCGGCGACCGATGCACCGCGGGCCGAGACGCCGCGCGCCGAGACTCCGCGGGCGGAGACGCCGGCCCAGACTCCGCGAGCCGAGACTCCGCGAGCCCAGACTCAGCGAGCCCAGACTCCGCGTCGCAAGGGGCTGCTCCTGCTGCTGCCGGTCGTCGGCGTGGTGGGGATCGCCGCCGCGGCCGCGGCCGCGGTAGGCCTCTACCTCTGGAGCGACGCCGACCCGTCCGGCCCGCCGCCGCCGACCCTCGCGACGACCGGCCTCGGCGGCTCGCTCGGCACGATCGATCGGGCGGCCGACGACGGCCAGAGCGGGGTGACGATCCGGCGGCCCGGGCAGGACGCCTTCGTGGCCCTCGGGGGCGGGGAGGCGGTGCCGGCGGGCTCGACCCTGCGGACCGACGACCGGACGCGGGCCCAGGTGGCGCTCGACGACGGCTCGGAGCTGGTGCTCAACCACGCCACCGAGCTCGAGCTCGTTGGCGACAGCCCGCGCTCGTTCCGCCTCTCGGAGGGCGATCTGGTGGCCGAGGTCGCGCACCTCGAGGGGGCGCCGAACGCGTCCTTCGTGACCCCGACCGGCCGCGTCGAGGTGCTCGGGACGCGGTTCTCCCTGAGCGCGACCGAGGACGTCACGAGCGTCCGCGTCTCGCGCGGCGTCGTATCGGTCGAGGGCCGGGACGGGACCGCGGCCCAGGTGCGCGCGGGTGAGGAGGGCCTGGTCGCGGCCGGGCAGGCGCCGAGCGTCACCCCGGTGCCGGACCTCGCGCACAGCCTCGCGTGGTCCGAGCTCAGCAGCGTGGACGACGCCGAGGAGGTCGACACGATCGCGGGCATTGGCTCGCTCCGCGCGCGCCGGCCGGGCGCTCGCGACGACTCCGACGAGCCCCTGACCCTCGCGAGCCACCAGGTCCGCGTGCGCATCGTCGGCAACGTCGCGCGCACCGAGATCGAGGAGGTCTTCCGCAACGACAGCGACCAGACCCTCGAGGGCGTCTACCGCTTCCCGCTGCCCGCCGACGCGCAGATCGCGCGCCTCGCCCTCGACGTCGACGGGCGCATGGAGGAGGGCTCGTTCGTCGAGCGCGACCGCGCGGCCCGCATCTGGCGCGGCGTGATCCGCAACGCGACCCCGCGCGCCCAGCGGCAGAACGACGAGGAGTTCATCTGGGTGCCCGGCCCCTGGGTCGACCCGGCGATCCTCGAGTGGCAGCGCGGCGGGCAGTTCGAGCTGCGGATCTTCCCCATCCCCGCCCACGGCGAGCGCCGGGTGATCCTCGGCTACACCCAGACCGTCCAGCCCGACGGCGCCCAGCGCCGCTACGTCTACCCGCTCGCCCACTCGGCGGACGACTCGACCCGGGTCGAGCGCTTTGACGTGGACGTGCGGGTGGCGGGGGCCGAGCGCGTGAGCGCCGGCGGCTACCGCGTGACCTCGGCGGCCGACGCCGACGCGACGCGGCTCACGATGAGCGAGGAGTCCTTCAGCCCGAAGGGCGACCTCACGATCGATTACCAGCTCCCCGGCGGGGAGCGCGAGGTCCGGTGGTGGACCTACCGCGGCGAGGCCGCGGCCCCGCCGCCGGACGACAGCCGGGAGCGGGACCGCGAGGTGCAGCACGCCCAGCGCGCGCTCGCGGACGACGACCGGCCCTACGTCGCCTTCGCGCTCCGGCCGGAGCTGCCGCGGGCGAGCGTGCGGCGGGCGCGGGACTACGTGATCGTGGTCGACGCGAGCCAGTCGATGGTCGGCGAGCGCTGGCACCGCGGGGCGCGCCTCGCGACCCACGTGGTCGGTGAGATGGATCGCCGCGACCGCTTCACGGTCCTCGCCTGCGACTACCGCTGCCAGCAGCTCCCGGGGGGGCTCCGCGCGCCGGGCGCGGCCGCCTCGGAGGAGGTCGAGGGGTGGCTCGCGGCGATCGAGCCGGCGGGCGCCTCGGATCTGGTCGCGAGCCTGCGTGAGGCCGCGGCGACCGTCTCGGCGGACCGCGCCGACGACCGGGAGCTGCACCTGATGTACGTCGGCGATGGAGTCTCGACCGCGGGCTACCGACGCGCGGCGTCCCTCGCGGCGGAGACGCGCCAGCTCGCCGCCTCGGAGCGGGTCGCGATCAGCACGGTCGGGATCGGCGGCGACGCGGACACGATGGCGCTCCGGGCGATCGCGCGCTCGGCCGGCGGCCACTACGTGCCCTATGTGCCGGGACAGCGGATCTCCGTGGCCGCGCTGGCGATCCTCGAGACCACCTACGGGGCGTCGCTCGAGGCGCCGCGGGTCGAGCTGCCCGACGGGCTCAGCGACGTCGCGCCGGCGGAGCTCCCGACGGTCCGCGCGGGCCAGGAGCTGATCGTCGTCGCGCGCATGGACCGCGACCACGTGGCCGGGCCGGTGACCCTGCGCGGGCAGGTGGCCGGTCGCCCGTTCGAGCGCACCTATCAAGTCGACCTGACGCCGACCGAGTCGGCGGGGAACCTCTTCGTGCCGCGGCTCTGGGCGGCCGGTCAGATCGAGCGGCTCCAGCTCGACGGCCGCGGGGAGCACCGGGCGGAGATCATCGCGGCGAGCAAGGCGTTCGGCGTCCTGAGCCGGCACACCTCGCTGCTCGTGCTCGAGTCCGAGGCGATGTTCCGCGCGTTCCGCGTCGATCGCAACGTCGCGCCGGTCGCGCAGTGGACGGGCGAGGAGGACGTGATCGGTGGCGAGTCCGGCGAGGCCGTCGGCGAGCTGGCCGCGGGGGGCCTGGGGCTCTCGGGCTTCGGCCGCGGGGGTGGGGGCGTCGCGACCGGCGCGGTCGGCGGCCACCTCTCGGAGGAGGCCGGGCTCGAAGACGACGCGGACATGGCCAACGCGGAGCGTCGCCGTCGCGGTCGCGCGACCCGCGGCGCCCCCGCGCCCGCGCCCCGCTCGTCGGCGGCCCAGGCGCCGATCCTCGCGGACCGCGAGCAGGAGGCGGCGCCTCGCGCCGAGGCGGCGCCGCCCTTCGAGCCCCCGGTGGCCCGGCGGCCGGGCCGGTGGATGCGGAGGGTCCGCGTGCGCACCGGCGAGATCAGCCGCTTCGACGCGCCGAGCTCCCGCGACCAGCGGCTGGTCGAGGAGGCGGAGGCGCGGCTGCGCGACAACCCGGACAGCCGTGACCGTCACCGCGACGCGGTGCGGCGGCTCGCCTTCGCGGGGGAGCTCGAGCGGGCCCTCGAAGTGGCGGACGCGTGGATCGAGCGCGATCGGCTCGACCCGGAGGCGCTCACTGCCAAGGCGGATCTGCTCGGCCGGCTGGGCCGTCGCGACGACGCCCTGCGCCTGCTCACCGGCACGGTGGACCTCGCGCCGGAGTCGGAGGCGCTCCACCGCCGGCTCGCAGGCGCGTTCGATCGGGCCGGTCAGCCGGAGCGGGCCTGCGCGCACCGCATCGCGCTCGCCGAGATCGACGAGGCGGACGCGGACGCGGTGGCCGACGCGATGCGGTGCGAGCGCTCGCTCGGTCGGGCCGAGGCGGCCGAGCGCATCCTCATGTCGGTGCGCGAGGCCCGCGTACGCACGCGAGCGGAGCGTGCGGCGACGCGCGAGGCCGACGACCGGCGCTTCCGGGGCGACTTCACGGTCGACGCGGACTGGTCGGGCGGGTCCGAGCTCGACGTCTCCATCATCACGCCGCAGGGCGCGCGCCTGAGCTGGATGGGGGGCCGCACCACCGTCGTCGGCGAGGCGGCGACCGATCCGCGCGAGGAGCGGCTCGGGCTGCGCTGGACCGGCGTCGGCACCTACCTGGTCGAGGTCAGCCGGGTGAACCCGGACGACGACCGGCCCATCCGGGGCCGGCTCCGGCTCCGCGCCATCGGCTCGCGCGACACCATCCCCTTCACGCTCGACGGTCCGCGCGCGACGGTGGCGCGCGTGCGGGTCACCCGGACCACCCGGCTCGAGCCGGTCACCGGCACCGTCGGGCCGTCGGGCGGCGGCTGGCGCTGATCGCGCGAGGCGCCCCGCCGGATCACCGACGGGGCGCCGCGCGGCGTGGTCGGTTACCCTGGCCGGCGTGACCCGGCCGATCCGCACGTTCGTCTGCCACGGGGCCCAGACCCTCGAGCTGTACGAGGGGGACGCGGTCACCGCCGGCCGGAGCAGCAAGTGCGCGATCGTGCTCGACGACGATCTCGCCTCGCGCCAGCACTGCCGCGTCGTCCTGATGGGCGGCCGGGTGTACGTCGACGACCTCGACAGCCGCAACGGTGTCCTGGTCAACGGGCTCGAGATCCGCGGCCGCCACGAGCTTCACCACGGCGACCAGATCACGGTGGGGCGCTCCTTCATCACCCTGCTCCGGCAAGGACGCGAGCCGCGCACGCTCGCGCCGTCGGGGTCCTACGACACCGTGGACGAGGCGAGGCACCCGCCGGTCGAGGAGGTCGCCGACCAGGTCACCGAGGCGGGCGAGCTGGTCGAGATCCTCGCGGGATCGGCGCGCCGCGCCCTGAGCGAGGGCGAGCTCATGGTCGCCGAGCGCACGACGCTCAACCTGTTCGGCTTGCTGCGTCGGGCCGCGCGCGGCCGGCGGGTGCGCGCGGACGAGGTCGACGTGGCCGACTCGCTCGCCCTCGAGCTGGCCTCGCGGACCGACGACCCGAGCTGGCTCGGCCGTGTCCTCGAGCTCGCGGTCGCGACCGAGCGCACCGTCGGCCTCACCAACGGCGCGCGCTTCGTCGAGCTCGCCGAGAGCCTGGGACCGCCGGACCGGGCGGTGTCCGACTACCTGTCGCTGGTCGACTCGCTCGGCGCGCAGGACGACGTGGCCCAGCTCTGCGTGCGGCTCGTCCGCGACGCGAAGACCTGAGCGGGCGCGG
>JAUHXR010000183.1 GCA_030426845.1 Polyangia bacterium
TGACCCTCGATCGCCGCGCGGTCGCGCGCTACGGGCTGAGCGTCGGGCAGGTGCAGCGGACGCTGAGCGCGGCCCTCGGCGGGGCGACGGTGACGCAGTCGCTGGAGGGGCGCGCGCGCTACGCGGTGCGGGTTCGCTACATGCGCGAGGAGCGCGACACGGTCGAGGCGTTGGGGCGGGTGATGGTCGATCGCCCCGGCGGCGCCCCGGTCCCGCTCGGGCAGCTCGCGACGGTGGAGTACGTCCGCGGCCCGCAGGTCATCCGGAGCGAGGACACGTTCTTGACGTCCTACGTGCTCTTCGACCGCGCGCCCGAGGTCGCGGAGGTCGACGCGGTGGAGGCGGCGCGAGCCTACCTGGACGCGCAGATCGAGGCGGGGGCGCTCGAGGTGCCCACGGGCGTCAGCTACCGGTTCGCCGGGCGCTACGAGTCGCAGCTCCGCAGCGAGGAGCGGCTCGGCTACCTCGTGCCGATCGCGCTCTGCCTCGTGCTCGTCCTGCTGTACCTGCAGTTCCGGCGCGCGCTGACGACCTTCGCGATCTACAGCGGGGTCGCGGTGGCGGTGAGCGGGGGCTTCGCGCTCCTCTGGCTCTACGGCCAGCCCTGGTTCTTGGATCTCGACGTGGCCGGGGTCTCGCTGAGAGCGCTGTTTCGGGTCGGCCCGACCAACCTCTCCACCGCGGTGTGGGTCGGCGTGATCGCGCTCATCGGGATCGCGACCGACGACGGGGTGGTGATGAGCACCTACCTCGATCAGCGCCTCCGCGCGGCGTCGCCCGCGGCCGGCGTCGCCGAGGTGCGCGAGCGGGTCATCGAGGCGGGGCTCCGCCGGGTCCGCCCGTGCCTCATGACCACCGCGACGACGATCCTCGCGCTCCTCCCGATCCTCTCGTCCCATGGGCGGGGCGCCGACCTCATGGCGCCGATGGCCCTCCCCGCGGTCGGGGGCATGGGCGTCGAGCTCGTCACGCTGTTCGTCGTCCCGGTGCTCTACGCCTGGGGCGAAGAGGTCCGCGCCGTCCGCCGCGCCCGAGGCGGGGCGGCGAGCCCGTGGCAGGACCTCGCCGTCGTCTTCGGGGTGGCCATCGCCCCGCGTTCCACCGAGAAGGAGAACCCATGAGGAGAGAGCTGTTCGTCGCGCCCGTCCTGTTCCTGACCCTCGCGCTCGCGGGCTGCGGGGAGGACCCGCCGGCCCCCGCCGAGGGCGGCGCCCGCGTGGCCATCGAGGTCGGGGCCGGCGGCTACGACCCGGCCCGCGTCGAGGCCACCGCCGGCGAGCCCCTGACGCTCGTGTTCACCCGCGTCACCGAGGCGGGGTGCGGCGACGAGGTCGTGATCGCGTCGCAGGACATCCGCCGGTCGCTCCCGCTGAACGAGGCGGTGGAGATCACCTTCACCCCCGAAGAGTCGGGGGACCTGCGCTTCAGCTGCGGGATGGACATGTACGACGGCACGATCGTCGTCCGCTGACGGGGTCGCGCGCCCAAGGCGGCAGCCGAGGCGGCGGGGGACCGCCATCGCGCCGACGGTCGGCGTCGAGCTCCCGTCGTTGGCGGCTGCGCGCCGCGGCGCGCGAGGCCCCTCGACCCCGGTCCTGGCGTGGGCACGGGTCGTGCGTAGCGCCAACGCGTGACCGCGACCGCAGAGCTGAGGGACACCCGGGCCGGCTACGCCGTCGAGCTCGAGGAGCGTCGCGCCCCCACCGCGCCGCTCCACGAGGAGCTCACCGGCCGCTACGACATCCTCGAGCGCATCGGGCAGGGCGGGATGGGGGTGGTCTTCCGCGCTCGCCACGTCCAGCTGGGCCGCGAGGTCGCGCTCAAGCTCATCCGCGCCCGCTTCGGCGGGAGCGCGGAGGTGCTCGAGCGGCTGCGTCGCGAGGCGATCGCCGCGTCGCGGGCCCGCTCGCCCCACGTCGTGGAGGTGCTCGACTACGCGGAGCTGCCGGACGGATCGGCCTACATCGCGATGGAGCTGCTCACCGGCGAGGACCTCGGGCGGCGCCTCGAGACGGGAGGGGCCCTCGGCTGGCGGGCCGCGCGGCGCATCGCGCTCCAGATCGCCCACGGGCTCGCCTCACTCCACGGGCGAGGGGTGGTTCACCGCGACCTCAAGCCCGACAACGTCCTCCTCATCGAGCGAGACGGCGTGCGCGATCACGTCAAGCTCCTCGACCTCGGGCTCGCGCGGGTCGACGGCGTGCCGCGCATCACCCAGCCCGGGCTCGCGCTCGGGACCCCGCACTACATGTCGCCCGAGCAGTGCCTCGGCGATCCCGTCGGGCCCGCGACCGACATCTACGCGCTCGGCACCGTCCTCTACGAGATGGTGGCCGGGCGCGTGCCCTTCGAGACGCTCGGCTTCCCCGGGATCCTCGCCGCGCAGGTGAGCGAGCCGGCGCCCGACGTGCGCATCTACGCGCCCGAGCTCCCCGAGGAGGCGGCGCAGCTCATCATGCGCGCGTTGGCCAAGGACCCGGCGGAGCGCCCGCGCACCGCGGCGGACTTCGCGGCCGCGATCGCGCGCGTCGACGCGCCGTCGGCGAGCCGGTCGGGGATCCGCCGGATCGCACCACGGGAGCGGCAGGACGACACCGCCGCTCGCCCGCTCGCCGCGGCCGACGCGCTCCCGACCCTCGCCCCCGCGTCGCGCTGGCGCTGGCTCGATCGCCTCGCGCCCGTGCTCGCGGCCCTCGGCCTCGGCGCGACCCTGCTCGCGGGCGCGGTCGCGATCCGGGACGCGGCGCACCTCGCCCACAAGGCGCCGCCGCCCGCGATGAACAGCCCCTCGAGCGTCCCGGTCGCGGTCAGCCCCGGCTGAGGCCGCGCGACGCGACCTGCTCCTCGTTGATCGCCTTGGCCCGCTGCGCGGCGGGGCGCGCGTTCAGCCGCTCGACGTAGGCCATGTACTCGGGGCGCTTGTCGAGCATGTTGAACATGGTCATCCAGCGCACCGTGCCGCCGAACACGATGTCGGCCATCGTGAAGGTGTCGCCGAGGAGGTACGGGCCGTCGCCGATCGCCGCGCTGATCGTGTCGAGCATCGACTCGTAGGTCCCCCAACCGGCCTGCGCGGGGCGGAACTCCCACTTCGCCGCCTTGGCGAGGCAGCCGGGCTCGATGACGGACGGCGCGTAGAACGACCAGCGCAGGTAGGCGCCGCGCTCGGGCGCGTCGAGCGCGGGCGCCAGGCGGCCGGGCGCGTAGCGGTCCGCGAGGTACAGGCCGATCGCTGCCGCCTCGGTGACCACCGCCTCGCCGTCCACGAGGGTCGGCAGCTTGGTCATCGGGTTGAGGGCGCGCAGGTCGTCGTTCTTGTGCTCACCCTTCATCAGGTCGAGGTACGCGAGGGTGTAGTCGACCCCGACCTCCTCGAGCATCCAGACGACGCCCGCGGCGCGGGTGAAGGGGTGGTAGTGGAGGGTCACCGACATGCGGGCGTTCTTCGCGCGCGGGAGCTCCTCGTCAAGCCGTCGGCTCGCGACGCGCCCTGGTCTGCCGCATCCTCGCGCCATGCCTCGCATGACCGCGGACGAGATCCAGGCTTTCCTCGCCGAGGAGTTCCCTCAGGCCCAGGCCGTCGGCATGGTGATCGACGCGATCGAGGAGGACGCGCTGGTGCTGCGCCTGCCGCACCGTGACCAGCACCTGCGCCCCGGCGGGACGCTCTCGGGGCCGACCATGATGTCGCTCGTCGACTCGGCGTTCTACTTCCTGCTCCTCGCGCGCCTTGGGCCGGTCGCGCTCGCGGTGACCACGCACCTCTCGATCGACTTCCTCCGGCGGCCGGGGCCCGTCGATCTGATCGCGCGCGCCGAGCTGCTCAAGCTCGGCCGCCGCCTCGCGGTGGGCCGGGTCACGCTGACGAGCGAGGGCGATCCGCGCCCGGTCGCGCACGCGAGCGTGACCTACTCCCTGCCGCCGCGCTGAGCCCGCCCGTGCGAGGCCACGCCACGCCGCTCAACTCGAGCGGCGCGCCGACGTACGGTGTCGCCATGGGCGCGTCCATCGTGCATCGGCGTCGCGGCCCGGGCTGGCTCGAGTCGGAGTGGCGCGACGTCTTCCTGCTGCGCCACCGCGACGGCCCGGCAGACGGCGTGCGCCTCCACGCCATGACGCAGGCGCTCGACGCGTTCGCGAGGGGCCGTGCGTCGATCGACCTCGTGGTCGTCGCGAGCGGCGGCCCTCCCACGCTCGACGCGCGCCAGCCACTCATCGCGCTCCTGCGCGACCAGGCCCCGACCTTCGGGCGGGTCCTCGTCTGGATCCAGACGAGCGGGCTCCTCGGCTCCTTCGCCCGGAGCGTGGCCACCGGGCTCTTCATGATCGACGGCCGCGTCGCTGCACGATTCGTCGGCTCCCGCGCCGACCTCGCCGCGGCCCTCGCCAGCCGCGGCCCGCGCGACGAGGTGGAGGCGCTCCTGCGCGAGGTCCTCGACGCGCCCGACCGCGCCGCCTGATCCGCGCGCACAATGGTGCGCAGAGGCAGCAACGGTCGCTCCGATCCGCGCGCCGCGCGCTCTCGATGGGTCGCGTCGCGCCGCCCGCGGCGCCGCTCCCCACCCGGTGGGAAAGATCTCCCCAGCTCCGTCGACGCGGCGCCGTCGCGCCGCGCGGGCGGCCCGTGGCACGGAACCTCCATCTCCGCGCGCGTGAGGACATCGGGGCGCGCGCTCCGACCACGACAAGGAGAGAGACATGACCCAAGCATCCAGCGACTCCCCGGGGATCGCGCTCATCGCGCTCGATCTCGACGGAGACGAGCAGCGCGTGCTCGCGCGCGGGCTCGAGACCTGCGCGCGGCTGGGGCTGCGCGCCCGCGCCGCCTACGTGTTCGACTACGACGAGGCGCGGCCGAGCCCGTCCGAGCTCGCGGCCCGAATCCGGGAGTTGGTCGAGCGCGCGGCCAGCGGGCCTCCGACGCCCGTCCGGGAGGACCTCGTCCGCGGCCGGGGGGCCTCGGCGCTCTGCGCTCACGCGGAGGTGATGGGCGCCTCGCTCATCCTGCTCGGGTCCAACCGACGGCACGGCGCGCGCCGGCTGCTCTTCGGTGACTTCGCGCAGCGCGTGGTCGACCTCGCGCGGTGCGACGTCTTCGTGATCCACGAGACCCCTCGCTGGGCGGCGGCGTCGTGAGCCGCGCGGCCCTGCGGGTCCTCGCCCTCTGCCTCGCGCTGGGCGGGTGCGCGACGGTCGGCGCGCCGCGCGACATCACGCGCGCCGCGGCCAGCGAGGAGCCGGCTGACGTGACCGCCCGCGCGCCGACGTTCCGCGATCCGTCGCCGCCGATGGCGCTCGCGGTCGTCGAGCTCCGCCCCGGCCCCGCGACCGCGCCCGCGCTGCCCGAGCAGCTGGTGCGCTACGAGCGCCGCGTCGAGGACACCGTGGACGCGCTGGTGAGCGGCGCGCCGCTCGCTCCGATCCGGCACCACGCGATCCTCGAGGTCGAGCGCGCGTGGAACCCGGTCCGCGAGGCGCTCGAGTCCCGCGGCGTGAGCGAGCCGCGGCTCGAGCTCGTCGAGGACCGCCTCGTCGCGCTCGCGCGGGCGCGGCGCCGCTCCTCGCGCGACGACCTCGCGCGCGCGCTCGACGCGCTGGCCGAGCAGGTCGACGACCTGTACGCCGGCTTCCGAGACGACCCGGAGCTGCAGGCGCTGCGTCTCGAGGTCCTCGCGCACGAGCTCCTCCTCGACGCGCGAGACGAGGCTTGGTCGCTCGGCCCGCACCACGCGAGCGAGGCGCTGGCGGTGTGGCAGACCTTCGAGCGCGAGGCCGGCGCCGACGCCGAGCCCGCGCGGCTCGAGGAGGGGCGGCGCCTCGTCGATCGCGCGCGCGTCGCCGCGGTGGAGCGGTCGGCGCCCGCGCTCGAGGCCGCTTCGGAGGGGCTCCTGGAGGTCGCCGAGCAGCTCGAGGTCGCGTGGGGCGCGCCTACTCCGCGTGCGGCTCGAGCTCCTCGATGACCTCGGCCGGCTCCCGCTCGACGGGCTCGATCGCGTCGCCATCGGTGACGCGCCGCAGCCCCTCGAGCAGGACCCGGTCCTCCGCCTCGAGCCCCTCCGCGACGATGAAGAGGTGGGGCAGCTCGGCCGCGATCTGGATCTCTCGCGCGTGCACCCGATCCTCGTCGTCGACGACGAACACGTAGGTCCGATCGAGGATGTCGAAGGTCGCGCCCTGCGGGATGAGCAGCGCGTCGGGGTAGGGCGTCGACATGAGGATCGAGCCCGTCTCACCGTGCCGCAGCAGGCCGTCCGGGTTGGGGAAGCCGGCCCGGAACGCGATCGTGCCCGTCTCGTGGTTGAAGTCGGCCTCGATGGTCTGGATGACGCCCTCCTGGTCGAACACGCGCCCGTTCGCCATCCGCAGGCGGACCGCGCGCGCCTCGCCGTCGGGGTGCGCGGTCTGGTAGTCGAGGTACTCCGCCTCGCTCACGTTGAAGTAGACCCACATCTCGTGGTTGTCGGACAGCACGGTGAGCAGCTCGCCCTCCTCGAGGAGGCTGCCGCGCCGGACCATCAGCCGACCGACCAGCCCGTCGAAGGGCGCGTCGAGGCTCGCGAAGCGGAGGTGTGCCCGCGCGAGATCACGCTCGGCGACCGCGCGCTCCATGTTGGCGCGCGCGAGCGCGAGCTGGTTCTCGGAGACGACGTTGCCCTCGCGGAGCTGCTGCGCGTTGGCGAGCTCGATCTGGGCGCGGTGCGTCTCGGCCAGGCCGCGCGCGTACTCGGCGCGGTACTCGATCGGGAGGATCTGGAAGAGGTGCGCGCCCTGCGCGACGTGCTGGCCCTCGTCCACGAAGATGTTCTCGAGGTAGCCGCGCTCGAGCGCGCGCACCTCGATGTGCTGCACCGCGTGGATCTGGCAGACGTAGGACCGGGTGATCTCGGTGTCCTGTCGCAGCGGGTGCGTCACCTCGAAGCGGGGGAGCTCTTCCTCCTCCTCCTCGGCGCCCTGACAGCCCGTAGCCGCGACGCCGAGCGCCAGGGCCAGCCCAAACCACATGCTTCTCACGGCTCGTCTCCACCGCTCGTCTGGGCGGTTCGCCACCCGCCGCCGAGCGCCTGATAGAGGCCCACCACGGCGGTGAGCTGTCGCTGCTTCGTCTCGATGAGCTCGAGCTCCGCGTCGAGCGAGTCGCGCCGCGCGGTGAGCACCTCGAGGTAGTCCGCGCGCGCCGCGTTGAAGAGGCGCGTCGCGATGTCGACTGACTCGTGCAGCCGGGTCACGCGCCGCTCGCGCGCGCGGAAGCTCGCGGCCAGGTTGTCCACGAGGTTCACCTGGTTGACGACCTCGATGTACGCGTTGAGGATCGCGCGCTCGTACTCGATGACCGCCTGGCGCTGCGCGGCGTCGGCGCTGTAGTAGCCGGCCGTGATCTGCGAGCGGTTGAGGAGCGGCGCGGTGAGCCCTGCGAAGATGCTGTAGAAGACCGAACCCGGCGTCTCGACCAGGCGCATGATGTCCACCGAGCTGAAGCCGACCCCGCCCTCGATGCTCAGCGACGGGAAGTAGCGCGCGCGGGCCGCCTCCACGTCGAGGTGCGCGGCGGCCATCCGCAGCTCCGCCGCGCGGACGTCCGGCCGGTGAGTCAGAAGATCGCTCGGCAGGCCGGTGGTCAGCGGCGCGGGCCGCATCTCCATGAGGTGCTCGCTCGAGCGCGCGACCGACTGGGGGAAGCGCCCGACCATGAAGTTGATCTGGTTCTCCGTCTCGACCACGCGCTGCTGCAGCTCGGCCCGCCGGCCCTGGAACTCCGCGAGCTCCGCGTCGAAGCGGGCGACCGCGAGGGAGGTCGTGTGGCCGGCCTGCCACTGGAGGCGGACCACGTCGAGCGCGCTCTCCTGGAGCGCGACCGAGCGGCGGACCACCTCGAGCTGGCGGTCGAGCGCCATGAGCTCGTAGTAGAGCCTGGCGATCTCGGCCACGATCATCGTGGTCATCAGGCGCCGGCCCTCGACCGTCGCGAGGTAGCGATAGGACGCCGCGTCCGCGAGGTTGCGGAGGCGGTTCCAGATGTCGATCTCCCAGGACGCGTAGAGCCCGAACGAGTAGCTCGGCAGGTTGGGATCGAGGCCCGCCATCTCGTCGCTCCGGCCCTGGCTCGTGTGCTCGCCCACGCGCTCGAGCCCCGCCCCGGCGCCGACCGAGAGCTGCGGCATGATCTCGCCGCGGCGGCCCATGACCTCGGCGCGCGCGATGAACACCTCCTGGACGGCGATGTTCAGCTCCTGGTTGTGCGCGAGCGCCTCCTCGACGAGGGCGATGAGGTTCGGGTCGCCGAGCAGCTCGCGCCAGTCGAGCTCGGCCGCGTTGCTCGGGTCGGGCGCCTCGCCGTGGAAGACGTCGGGCACCTCGGTGTTGGCCTCGCGCGCCGCCCCCTGGGGCAGCGCGGGGACGCAGCCGCCGAGCGCGAGCGCGAGCAGCGCGAGCGGGCGGAGGTGGGTCACGCGTCCTCTCCCTCGGTGACCGGTGACTCGTACTCCTCGCGGATGAGCGAGCGGCCCTCCGCCAGCGTGCCGAAGACGTAGTAGAGGCCCGGGACGACGATGAGCCCGAAGACCGTGCCGAAGAGCATCCCGCCGAGCGCGGACGCGCCGATCGTGCGGTTGCCGATCGCCCCGGGGCCCGTAGCGATGACGAGCGGCATGAGCCCCGCGACGAACGCGAAGGAGGTCATCAGGATCGGCCGGAAGCGCTCCTTGGCGCCGCGGATGGCGGCGTCGCGGACCGACAAGCCCTGTTGATGGGACTGCACCGCGAACTCCACGATCAGGACGGCGTTCTTGCCGAGCAGGCCGACCAGCATCACCACGCCGACCTGCGCGTAGATGTCGTTGGCCAGCCCCATGAGGTTGAGCAGCGCGAACGCCCCGAAGACGCCTGCGGGCAACGACAGGATCACCGCGAACGGCAGGAGGAAGCTCTCGTACTGGGCCGCGAGCACGAGGTAGACGAACGCGAGCACGACCAGGAAGATCACGAGCGCCTCGTTGCCCCGCCGCGCCTCGTCGTAGGAGAGGCCCTCCCAGGCGATGTCGTAGCCGCGCGGGAGGGTCTCCTCGGCGACCTCGCGGATCGCCGCGATCGCGTCGGCGGTGGTGTAGCCGGGCGCGGGCACGCCGCGGATCGCGGACGAGTTGTAGAGGTTGTAGCGCGTGATCTCGTTGGGCCCGTGCGTCTCGCGCAAGGTCATGAACGCGGAGTAGGGCACCATCTCGCCGCGATCGTTGCGGACGTAGAAGCCTTCGAGGTCCGTCGGGAGGCTGCGGAACTCGGGCGACGCCTGGGTGTAGACCTTGAAGAAGCGGCCGAACCGGACGAAGCCCTGCTCGTAGGTGCTGCCGATCAGGATGTCGAGGTTCTCCATGGCGGCGCCGATCGAGACGCCCTTCTGCATGGCCTGCTCGTTGTCGATGACGATCTCGTACTGCGGGTAGTTCGCCGCGAAGAACGTGAAGAGCCCGGAGAGCTCCTCGCGCTCCTCGAGCGCGGCCATGAACTGCTGGTTGATCTGGTCGAACGCCTCGTAGTCGGTCTCGGCGTTCTGATCGAGCATCCGCAGCGAGAAGCCGCCGGCCGCGCCGTAGCCGGGGACGGCCGGCGGCTCGAAGAACTCGATCGTCGCGCCGAGGTCGCGCGTCCGCTCCTCGAGCTCCTCGATCACCTCGTGCACGGTCTGCTCGCGCTCCGACCAGGGGCGCAGGTTGATGAGGCAGGTGCCGGCGTTCGAGCCGCGGCCCTCGGTGAGGATCTCGTAGCCGGCGAGCGACGAGACCGACTCGATGGCCTCCACGTCCTCGGCGATCTCCTGGAGCTCCCGCGCGACGACGTTCGTGCGCTCGAGGGTCGTTCCCGGCGGCGTCTGGATGATCGCGTAGATCATCCCCTGGTCTTCGCTCGGGATGAACCCGCCCGGGGTCTGCTCGTTCATCACGACGACGCCGACCGCGAAGACCCCGAGCAGCGCGAAGGTGACCCAGCGGCGCGTCACGATGCGCTCGAGGCCTCGAATGTAGAACCCGGTCACCCGCTTGAAGAGCGCGTTGAAGGCGTCGAGGAACATCGAGATCGGGGTGCGACGCTTCTTCTGGCCGTGCTGCGGGGGGCGCAGGATGATCGCGCAGAGCACCGGCGTCAGGGTCAGCGCGACCACACCCGAGAGCACGATCGAGGCGGCCATCGTGATCGAGAACTGCCGGTAGAAGATGCCGACCGGCCCGCTCATGAACGCGATGGGCACGAAGACCGCGGTCATCAGGAGCGTGATCGCGATGACCGCGCCGCTGATCTCGCCCATGACCTTCTTGACGGCGCTGTACGGCCCGAGGCCCGGGGTGGTCTCCATCTTGTGGTTGACCGCCTCGACCACGACGATCGCGTCGTCGACCACGACGCCGATCGCGAGCACTAAGGCGAACAGCGTGATGAGGTTGATGGTCAGGTCGAACGCCTGCATCACGATGAACGCGCCGATCAGCGAGACGGGCACCGCGAGCGTCGGGATGAGCGTCGAGCGCCAGTCGCCGAGGAACACGAACACCACGAGCGCGACGAGCACGAAGGCCTCGCCGAGGGTGTGGAGCACCTGCTCGATCGACGCGTCGAGGAAGGTCGAGACGTCGTAGCTGATCGTGTAGTGCATGTTCGGCGGGAAGCGCTCTTCGAGCTCTTCGAGCCGCTGCTTGATCTCCTCGATGACCTCGGTCGCGTTGCTGCCGTACGTCTGCTTCAGCACGATCGCGGCCGAGGGGTGGCCGTCGAGGTTGGAGTAGATGTCGAAGAACTCGCTGCCGAGCTCGACCCGCGCCACGTCACGGAGGTGGAGCAGCTCGCCCTCGGGGGTCGCGCGGACGATGATGTTCTCGTACTGCTCCGGTCGGTCGTAGCGGCCAGGGTAGGTCAGCACGTACTCGAGGGCCTGGGCGCGGATGCCGGAGGCCTGGCCGATGCGGCCCGGGCGCCCGATGACGCTCTGCTCGTTGATCGCGTCGAGGACCTCCTGGGCGGAGACCTCGTAGGCGCGCATGCGGTCGAGGTCGAGCCACACGCGCATCGCGTACTGCCGGCTGCCGAGGATCTGCGCGCGACCGATGCCGTGGACGCGACGGAGCTCGGGGAGCAGGTGGACGTTCGCGTAGTTGTAGAGGAACGTCTCGTCCGCGTTCTCGTCGGTGCTGTAGAGGTTGACGTACATGAGCATGCTCGGCTGCACGCGCGTCACGACGACGCCCTCGCGCTGCACGAGCGGCGGGAGCTGGTTGAGCACCTGGTCGACGCGGTTCTTCACGTTGACCACCGCGATGGCCGGGTCGGTGCCCTGCTCGAAGATGATCGTGATGGTCGCTTCGCCGGCGCTCGTGGCGTCGGACACCATGTACCGCATCCCCTGGACGCCGTTGATCGACGTCTCGAGGGGGATCAGCGTGGTGTCGACGAGCACCTCCGCGCTCGAGCCCGGGTAGGCGATCGTCACGATTACCTGCGGGGGCGAGACCTGGGGGAACTGGGAGACGGGCCGGCCTTGGATGGCGAGCCCGCCGACGAAGACCACGAGCAGCGACACGACGATCGCGAGCACGGGTCGGTGGATGAAGCGCTGGATCATGGTCGCCTTCGGCATCGCGACTCTCAGCACGTCCGATGCCAACTCCGCCGCGCGCTCGGCGGTCGAGGCGTGCGGAGAACGTCCCCGCCTTGGGGGGCACCCCTGGGGAGATCCTCCTCACCTCGGCCGGCCCCCTGGGGATCCTCCCCACCGCTCGCGCCGACCGGGCCGCCGGCCGCGCGTGGCGGCGCGCTCAGACGCTGAAGCGGAGCTGGACCTCGAGGGTCCGTCGCGGCGGCTCGGGCAGCACCCAGCGCTGCGCCGCGTCGACCAGGCACCCGCCGAGCGCGCGGTCCCCGGTCTCGTCGTCGACGACCCGGCTGGCCGCCACCCGTCCGTCCGCGTGCGGCACCATCGCGAGGACGAGCCGCCCGGACACCGGCCCGCGCCGGAACGCCGCGTCGAAGCAGGCCTGGATCTCGTCGCGGTACGTGTGCGCCACGTGCTGCCGCGCGGTGCGCAGGTAGTCCCAGCCCGCGATCTCCGACGCCTCGGGCGACGCCTGCGGCGGCTCCTCGGTGGGCGGCTCCTCGGCGGGCGGCTCCTCGGCCTCGGCGGGCAGCTCCTCGGCCTCGGCGGGCAGCTCCTCGGCGGGCGGCTCCTCCGTCGGCGGCGGGCTCACCTCCGGCCGATGCGGCTCGACCGTCTCGACCTCCGTCGCCGGCTCCGGCCGCAGCTCCGAGGGGATCCCGATCCGGGCCTGGGTCGTGCCCTCGTCGCCCGCCCCGGTCGCGGGGGACATCACCGTCGAAGCGGCATCCGGCCCGCGCGCGCATCCCGCCGCCAGACCTGCCACGAGCCCCGTCCACAGCACGACCGCGCGCACGTCCGGAGCGTACTCGCGGCGGCGCGTCAGGCCAGGCGAAGCCCGACCAACGGCGCTGTGGTCCCGCCGTTCTCGGAACGCTGGGACGTCGGGTGCCAGAGCGATGAGGCCTTCTCCGTCGGGCTCGGAGACATCTACGCGTTCTGACGGCGCGCGTTCTGACGGCGCGCGTTTTGATGGCGCGCGTTCTGAGGCCGCGCGTTCTGAGGCCGCGCGTTCTGAGGCCGCGCGCTCGGATGTCGCGCGAAGGCCGGGATCCGGATAGCCGCCAAGCAGATTCGAACTGCTGACCTACGGTTTACGAATGCGTAGCCCCCGCGAGTGATTCCGCGGGGTTCGGGTGTCGTGTTTCCGAGTGCCGAAAGGAGAGCGGTAGCATGGACACGAACGAGGCCCCGGATGGGGTGGAGCAGAGCAAGCAAGGTGGCAAGCATAGACGCGATGGGCGCGGCGCTGAGCAGCGCGAGTTTCAGTCGGTAACCGTGGGGTGGGCCCACCAGAACATGGAGCCGTACGCCCTGGTGATCGATTTCGCGGCCTACGAAGAGGAGCGGGACCGTGCGGAGCGGAACGCCGAGGGGTGGGACGCCTGCGATCGGGAGCGGTCGTCGGCCCTGGCAGAGACCGAGGCAGCGCGTGCGGTGCTCGAGCGCGGGGGCTACCCGACCGACAGCCTGGCCGCCACGGTTCAGACGCTGATCGAGGAACACAAGGCGCTGGTGATGCGGCACGCCCAACAGCTCGGGTGGAACGACTCGCTCGAAAAGACCGTGGCTGCGGTCCGCAAGGCGGTGGGCCCAGCCCCCGAGCCGGGGGACCGGTCGTGAGCGAGCTGGTGCGCGGCGGCGCCCTCCCGCGCGGCCTCCGTCTGTTCCACGTCGACACGGCAGGAGCCTCTTACTGGATCCTGAGCGTGACCGGGGACCCGTCGGATCTTGAGCGCGCGATCGAAGAGACGCACGGGGTGACCTTCGCTGAGGAGCAATGGGAGCGCATCGACGCCGCTGGTGTGCGAGAGGTGGACGAGCCGCGCGCCCGCACAGTCGTCTGCCGCGGTGATGGCGACCCCGACACCGATATGTGGACGGCGGCGCTCGAACACTCGGTGAGCGGATCTGGGCGCGTCGTCGCGTGCTCGGAGTGGCTGTGAGCGAGCTGGCACGCCTGCGGGCTCGGCTGGACGAGATGAACACGGGGGACCGCTCGGACGTCGCGGACGCGCTTCTCCCCGACCTGCTCGCGGTGGTGGAGGCGTCAGCGACGATGCGCGACATGCTCCGCGTGTGTGGGACCCCCGGATGGGCGGTGAGCCGCGAGGCCACGCTGACGGCGTGGGACGCCTGGAGCGAGAGCCATGCCGCCCTCGACGCCCGCATCCGTGAGGTGCTCGGAGACGAGGGAGGAGAGGCGTGAAGCACAAGCTGCGAGTCCCGCGCGTCGACTCGTGCCCCACCTGTCGGCTCGCGCCGCAAGGACACGAGTGGTCCCCGGTGTGCGAGGCGTGGGTCCCGGCCCGTGCCCTGCCCAGGGACCACGACCCGGACGGGCCGCCCCCTGCATGGTGCCCGCTTCCGATCACGATCCACAGGGCCGGAGACGAGGGAGGCGACCGTGGCTGAGCCCGTGACCGTGCTGGAGCACGACCCGAACAGCGGGTGCATGGGGTGCCCGTTCTACGCCGCCGACGACGTGAACGGCGAGTGGTGCAACGCGGACGGCGGCCCCATCCCCAACGGCTTCAAGCCTGCTCCTCAGGCGTGCCCCCTCCGTCGCGGCAGCGTGGAGGTGCGGCGTGGGTAGGCACACGAACGTGTGCCCGCAGTGCCGCGGGTACGACGACGACTGCGATCTCTGCCTCGGAGAGCACGTCGTCTGCGGTGAGTGCGGTCGCGGAGACTGCCTGATCGAGGATCCGTCGCAGTGCAGGGGTGCGGAGCTGCGCGAGCGGGATGAGCACGAGCAGGCCGAGTACGAGTTCCTCCGCGAGTCGCGTGGGTGGCGTGCGCTCAAGGAGCGCTGCGACGAGGCGCGGTTCTTCTACGAGGCGGGCCGCGCGAGCCGGGACGAGGAGGTGACCGCCCTCGAGCGAGAGTTGGAGCGGTGGCGCCACGGGCAGCCGATCGAGGGCGACTACGTGTGCCCGTACGAGCTGGCGTTTATCGAGCTCCGGCGTCTCGTGGGCTGCATGCGGCGCGAGGCGCGAGCCAAGGACGGCTCGGGGCACACGGTACTTGGCGGAGGGATGCTGCTGCACTTCGCTGACGAGATCGAGCGAGCGCTGGACGGAGGTGAGCGATGAGTATCGGCCGAGGACGACAGCACGTCGGGACGACGTTCCTGGGGTACGATCTCAACGAGTACGGGACGATGATCAGCCTGCACTCGTGTGGCGCATGCGGGAGGTCTTACTGGGTATGCCCAGCCACCCCTGACGATGACGCTTGCGGTGCGCCGGAGTGCCAGAGCTTCGACCCCGAGCGCTATCTCGGGGGCGAGCACGACGAGGATCAGACGTTCGACGGGCGCCCGGTACCAGTGCCCGACAGGGGCCAGGCGTGATGACTGACCGCACACCCGCCGAGATCCTGGTAGCCCGCCTCTCGGGCGTGGACGATCACGCCGAGCGTGTGCGCATGGTCGCGGAGGCGCTGGACGAGGCGATGATGGCCGGCGTCGATGCGGAGCGCGCCGAGTGGCGACGCCACCTGGAGGCGCGAGCTGACGTCGCTGCGGCCGAGGCCGATGGGTGGCGCCAGAGCGGGGCACCCGATGCGGCATCGAGACTGCACGCGCAGGCAACGGCGCTGCGATCGGCGGCCCGCGGTGTCTGAGCCCACGCTGTTCGAGCGCCTCCTCACCGAGGTCCGCGCCGAGCGCGAGGAGCGGCGCGCGAGGACGCCGGGCCTGCCCCTGTACCCGGGGCCCACGCCGGGCGAGGAGGCGCTCGAGGTCGTCGCGAAGCTCTGCGCGCGGGTCGAGGCGCTGGAGGCGTGGGTGGCGCGGGCGCAGCGTTTCCTGGCTCGGGTGCGGAGGGCGCGGTGAGACCGTCAGTCGACCCGCCGCCCCCGCGTCCGTGACCCCGTGGACCCCTGGGACGAAGGCCCGGCCGACGAGGAGCCCGAGCCCCCTACGCACTGGTACTGGTGGTGATGGCCGGCCGGCTCCTCTCGCGCGAGGCGATCGCGCTCCTCGAGCAGCTCCACGAGCGCCGAGGCTGGGTCCGGCTCGACCTCGACGAGCGGGAGGCCTGGCTCACCGCGGACGAGCTCCGCCGCCAGGCCCTGATCAAGCTCGACCGCCGAGGCACCGCCGCCCGGCGCCCCGCGTGGACCGCGCCCGCACGGCGCCTCGACGGGTGGTGGGAGGCCAAGATCACGATCCGCGGCGCGCAGCGGCTCGAGCGCATCCGGCGCGGCCGGCGGTGGCCGGCGCGGGGCCGGTGATTATTTTCGTGTCCCGACACGATTTGATGTTGCGTAATCTTTGTCCGTACACATAATGGTGTGGTCAGCAAGGGGCTGACAGAGGGAGCCGCAGACCATGACCAACACCCGCTATGACTACGCCGCCCGCGCCGCCGCCAACAACCCCGAGATCGCCGGCCCGGCCGCCAAGCTCATCGCCCGCAGCATCAGCCACGACGAGGCCGTCACCGTCGAGTACGACGCCGAGATCGCGGCCGCGCTCCGGGTGCTCTGCGAGGACAGCGTCGACGGCGCGGGCCTCGATGGTGACGTGACCGAGTACTGGGGCACCACGGAGGCCGGCGACGAGTGGCGCGTCCACCTCACCGGCGCGCGCGCGTGAGCGGCAGAGAGGGAGACGACGACATGACCACCACCGACACGACCTACTACCTCATCAGCAGCCGCACGACCGGATCGGACCTCGGCGTCTTCGCCGGCCGGACGGAGGCCGAGGCTCTCGACGCGATGGCGCGTGATGCCGGGTACAAAGACTACGACTACCTCACCCGCGAGATCGATCCGAGCGGGCGCGACGGCATCACGATCGAGGAGATCACCCGCGAGGAGGCCGACCGCCTGCGCGAGGAGTGGGGGATCGCGTGAACGTTCGCGAGGCACGTCACCGGCTGACGCTCCTTCGGGCCCAGCGTGAAGAGATCCTGGCGCGGTGCTCGGGCAGACCAGCACGCGGGAGCGGACACGCGACGAAGCTACGCGACGTTGAGCACCGCATCGGCTGCCTTGAGTGCCGAATCGACGAGGCGCTAGAGGAGGTCGTCATCCCGTGCTGATCGTCATGATGGGACACGTCTACCGGCTCACCCCCGCAGCGTGGCGGCGCTACCGTGCGTCCCGAGCGGCAGGCCTCTACCCTGACCCGGGACGAGGCTGGACCAACTTGGGCCGCCCACTGAATGTCACGGACATGGAGGCGCGCGATTTCGCCGCGCTGGGGGAGACCGCGTGAGCAAGGCAAAGCCCCGCCGCAAGCGGGGCCGTCCGCCGCTCCCCGAGTCGGAGCGCTGCTACCGGCCCCACCGCATCGACATCCGAGCGAGCGACGAGGAGCGCGATCTCATCGACGCCGCCGCGCGCAAGCTCGGCGTGCCGCGCTCCGAGTACCTCCGTGACCTTGGGGTCGCCCGCGCGCGCGAGCTCGGGGTTGAGGCATGAGCAGCGACGCACAGATCGACGCTCGAAGGCACGACTACCACGTGGCTGTGCTGGCTCGCCTGGCGTCTGGCCCGGCCTCCTGTCGGGACCTCAACCAGCTTGCGGCGACGGGCCCACGTGGCGCTGCCCGGGCACGCCGAACGCTGGTCCGCTGGGGGCTGGTTGCGGAGCTCCACGTGCGAGACGGCTTTCGGCTGGTCGGACTAGAGTACGCATTGACGGCGCGCGGCGAGGCAACCCTGGCCCGGTGGGTGGGCGAGCCCGGCTGACGCAACCGCGCCGCGCGGCCCGCGATGACCTGGCCATGACCAGCCACCTCGAGCACGCCCTCGCGGGCGCCCTCCTCACCCTCGCCCTCCTCGGGGGCATCGCCTGCGGAGCCTGGCTCGCGCTGGGCTAGCCCTCGTCGTCAGACCGCGCGGGCGTCCTGTACTGCCGGCGGAGCTCCTCGCCCAGGTCGATCAAGAGCCTCTCAACGGTTTCGAGGCGGCGACGCATGCCCGACAGGTCTTCCCCTTCTCTTCGCATGTCGCGCACCGCTTCCGCCCCGTTGATGAGGATCGCACGAAGTCTTTCGTCCATCGGGCCGATCTACCAGGCCGAACCGTCTGAGCGAAAGGCCCGGCGCCGCTCAGTAGCCCGCGCGCCCGGCAGGGTCCCACGCCCGCGGGATCGCCCGGCCGTCGCCGACGACCAGCTCCGGCTCGGTCACGAG
The DNA here is from genome assembly GCA_030426845.1 of Polyangia bacterium. GTDB lineage: Bacteria > Myxococcota_A > Polyangia > Polyangiales > Sandaracinaceae > JAUHXR01. The sequence continues at coordinate 17,787 of JAUHXR010000183.1, forward strand.
CCCGAGGACCGGCACCGCGTAGTCGAGGACGACCGCGCGCCAGAGGGCCTCGCCCGGGTCGGAGCGCCGCGTCGCGCTCGACTGCCGGTGGGCCCAGATCTTCGAGATGGGCATCCCCGCGGCCCGGCCGGCCTCGACCAGCCACCGGAGCGCCGCGCGCGCGGTCTCGACCGTCAGCTCGGAGAGCGCGGTCGGCGAGCCGCCCCAGGTCGTCTTGAGGTCCTCGCGGGCCGCGGTCGCGGGGTCGTCCTCGAGGCCCGCGTAGCGCCCGTCGACCTCGAGGCCGAGCGAGCGAGGGTTCAGCCCGTTCCCATGGTTCACGTGGACCTCGAGCGGGTGCGTCGCCGCGTAGACCCCGCTCCGGAACGCGATCGCGTGGCACGCCACGTCGAGACCGCGCCGGGCGAGCGCGAGCCGCTTGTCTCCCCCGGCCGCGTCGACCTGGCGCTGGGTCAGCCCGTACTCCACCGCGGTCTGGTGCAGCACGATCCCGTCGACGTCGCGCGGGCTCCGGCGTACCACCTGGCCCCCGCGGATCCGCGCCTTCGGCTTCCCCCCGGGGTAGCGGTAGTCCTGCTCCCGGCGGAGGTCGTAGAAGACCGGGCCCGCGACCTCGCCCGCGGCCTCCTTCGTCGCGAGCCGCAGCCGATCGGCCACCGCGGCCGCGAAGCTCAGGCGGTCGCGCAGCTCGGCCGGCGGCTTCGGGCGCTCCTCGAGCTCCGCCACGATCGCGGCCTCGAGCTGATCGCGGGTCACGCAGCCCCCTGGGCGCGCTCGAGGTTGCTCCGGGCCGCGGCCGCCGCCTCCGAGAGGTCGCTCGGGTCGACCTGGCCGATCCAGTGCGCGAGGTCCGTGCGGCAGGTCGGGCAGAGGTCGAGGGGGCCCATGACGATCGGGCCGACGTTCACCCGGGCCCAGTCCTTCGGGACGTCCGGCGGGGGGAGCGGGGCCCCCGGCTGCGCGGGCGGGAGGGCGATCGGCGCCGACTCCTGCGCGCAGCGGTCGCAGACCCACCGGACGAAGGGGCGGGCGCTCACCGCGAGTCCCCGCAGGTCTCGAAGCGCCCGGCGCGGACGAAGCCGTGCCACTGACACCCGGTCCCGTCGCGCTCGCCGCGGCGGTGGATCGACGGCGCGAGCGTGACGGAGTCGAAGTCCTCGCCCCCGCTCCGGCGCCACCCGCGCTCGATCGGCGCGCCGCCGTCGAGCGGCGGG
>JAUHXR010000184.1 GCA_030426845.1 Polyangia bacterium
CGAGCACGTCCGTGAGCGACCCGATCGCGCTCAGCCGAAGCAGCTCCGCGATCGAGTCTTCGGGGTCCAGATGCAGCGCGCGCCGCGGGGCGAAGTCGAACGCGCGCGCGACGAGGTGGAGGAACGTCCGGACCTCGCGCGGCGGGGCGGAGCGGAACGCTCGATGCCAGCGCAGGCCCGCGCAGCCGCGAGACCAGAGCGCGTCGTGCAGCGCGCGGGTACGGGCGCGGCGGCCCGCGACGATGGAGACGACGCCCGCGAGCGACGCGACGACGAACACGACGCCAAGCACCACGAGGTCAAGCCTCACGACGGACGGTGCTCCATCACCGGCGTTGCCCCGCGTGCCAGGCGGCGGCCGCGCGCGCGTCGCGGGAGAGCCGGCGGTCCTCGGGGTAGCGGGCGCGGACCTCGTCGGCGAAGGCCAGGAGGCGATCGCCCATCTCGGCGCCGTTGCAGTCGCACTCGGGCAGGATCGCCTCGCGCACCTCGAGGGCGTGGTCGGCGGTCCCGGCGTCGGCGTGGGCGTCGAGGCGCGCGAAGAGGTGGTCGGCGAAGCTCGGGTCGTCGCTCGCCGCCTCGAAGGGGCCGGCGATGTGGGCGACCTGGTCGAGGCGGAACCAGTAGTCCGACGGGGAGTAGAGGGTGTCGAGCAGGGCGTGGCCGACGCGGGGATCCGGCGCGGGGTCGACGCGGGCGATGGCCCAGGTCAGGCGCTCCCACCACGCGTCGGCGACGGGGCGGTCGTCGAGCCAGGGATCGAAGGTCCAGGCCGCGCAGCGCGCGAGCTCGCGGGTCGCGCCGACGGGGCCCTCGGCGAAGGTGTCGACCCAACGCGCGACGTCCTCGAGCGCCTCGAGGCGGACCGGGGTCGTCGGGTCGTCCAGCGCGTCGATCAGGAGCGCGAGGTCGCTCGTCCGTTCGCGCCGCCACGTCTCGAGCAGCGCGTCGACCGGCGGGCCCGCGCCGTCGACGAGCCAGGCGCGCACCGCCGGGTGCACCGGCTCGTCGAACGCCGCGCCCCAGTCGGCCCAGAAGGCGCGCCAGTCCTCGGTGAGGCCCGGCTCCGGCGCGACGTCCGCGCACGCGAGGTAGAGGGTCCCGTCGGTGGTGAGGACCACGACGTCGCGACCGTCCCGGGTCCACCGCGCGCCCTCGACCGTGAGGCCCGCGCCGCCGATCGCGTCGAGGTCCGCGACGTCCTCGTCGTCCCAGGTGTGCGCGTCCGGCCGCCAGTCGAAGCGCGTGACGCCGTCGAGCCGCATCGTCGCCGAGCGCGCGAGGCGCGGGAGCCAGAGCGCGACCTCGAGCCCGTCGTCCTCGCGGCGCACCGCGGTGAGCTCGGCGTCGTAGGCGTGACACCAGGGGGCGGGAGAGGAGGGCATGGCACACGGAAGGTACCGGGCCGGGCGAGGCGCGTCTCGCCCGGCCGACCTCGTCGCGTGGAGGGCCCGCCCGGTGGCGTCTATCCTGCCGGGCGATGGACCTCGAGACTCTGCGCGGATGGGCCCGTGACGGCCACACCTTCGACTACGTGTTCTTCTGGAGTCACCGGCCGAAGAGGAAGACGGGGCCCGACGCGAGCTGCCTGAGCCAGTGGTTCCCCGCGCCGTTCGTCGTGGACGGCGTCACCTACCCGACGGCCGAGCACTGGATGATGGCGGGCAAGGCGCGCCTGTTCGGCGACGACGTGATGCTCGCCGCGATCCTGCGGACGACGGACCCCGGGGAGGCGAAGGCGATCGGCCGCCGCGTGCGCGGCTTCGACCCGGACGCCTGGGCCGCGGCCCGCTCACCGCTGGTGGAGGATGGCAACGTCGCGAAGTTCGGGCAGCACCCGGCGCTCGGCGAGTTTCTGCGGAGCACCGGCCGACGCGTCCTCGTCGAGGCGAGCCCGCGCGACCGGATCTGGGGCATCGGGATGGGCGCGGAGAACCCCGACGCGACCGATCCCGCGAAGTGGCGCGGGCTCAACCTCCTCGGGTTCGCCCTGATGCGCGCCCGCGCGCGCCTCGGCGGCGCGCTCGGCGCGCCCGAGGAGTGAGCGCGGGTCCGACGCGCGAGAAGGTGCGCGCACGCTGAGGAGGTCGAGCGCGGCGGAAGGCTACGCGCCGAGACCGCGCAGGGCCGCGTCGAGGGCCACCATCGCGCGACGGACCGGGGGGCCGATGTCGGGGTCGGCGGCCATCGCGTCGGCGGACAGATCGCGGCCCATCGCGGGGACGAAGATGCAGGCCGTCTCGACGCGACGGGTCCCGGCACGGGCCAGGACGCGGAGCAAGACCGCGTGCGCGTCGAGGCCGCGGTGCTCGGACGCGTGGAGGACGGCGACCGGCTTGGCGTAGAGCTCGGGGCCGCCGATGAGCCAGTCGATCGCGTTCTTGAACGCACCGGGCAGACCGCCCGCGTACTCGGGGCACGACACGAGGAGCGCGTCGGCCGCGCCGACCGAGGCGCGCCACGCGGCGGCCGCGGGCGGGAGGGGGTCTTCGCGATCCGGGTCGAAGTGGGGGAGGGTGGCGGCGGCGCGGCTCACGGTGACGCGGAGCCCCGGCGGGGCGAGCCGGCCGGCGGTCTCCAGGAGGCGGGCGTTGGCGGAGGCGGCGCGGAGGCTGCCCGAGACGGCGAGGACGACGCGAGGCCGGGTCATGGGGGCGGTCTAGACCGTCGACCATGGTCCACGGTCAAGGCCCTCGGTCCAGCGCGCTACGCTGAGCCGATGCGTATCGGCGAGCTCGCGCGGCGGTCCCACATGAGCCGCGACACCATCCGCTTCTACGAGGGCCGCGGGCTCCTCGGCGTGATCGAGCGCGAGCCGTCGGGCAGCGGCTACAAGGACTACGGCGCCGACGCGCTCACGCGGCTCTGCCGGATCCGCTACCTCAAGGGGCTCGGCTTCACCCTCGCCGAGATCAGCGAAGGGCTCGACCGCTGGGTCGCCGGCGCGCTGAGCCGCGAAGACAAGCGCGCCCGCGTCGAGGAGAAGCTCGCTGCGATGCGTGCCCAGGCGCTCGAGCTCGAGCGCACGATCGTGGCCCTCGAGCTCGAGGTCGTGAGGCTGGCGCCTGGCTGAGGCGGGCGCAGCTCAGTCCAGGTTGTTTGCGTTGCTCGAGCTCTCCCCCGAGGGGCGCGCGCCGACCGAGACCATGACGGGGGCGCCGAGCCAGACGCCGTTGTGCGGGAAGAACGCGACGGTGACGCGCGAGACGATGCGGTCCTGGCCGCCGGTCGTGATGGTCGCGTCCTCGGGGAAGTCGCCGCGGACCGCCCAGCGCAGGCCGCTCGCGTCAAGGCGTTCCACCGTCACCGCGCTGCCGGCCTCGCGCAGGACGACCGGGAAGAACATCAGGGCGCGGCCGTTCGCGTCCGCGCTCGGGGCGAGGGTCGCCTCGATCGTGAAGTCGCCCGCGGGGGCCGCGGCGGGCAAGGTCGGCGGCGTGTAGCCGACCGCGAAGGGCGTCGAGAGGCTCCGGGTCATCGACCAGTCGGGCGGGAAGCTCGCGGTGTCCGCGTCGATGCGCGCGACCGGCGGGATCTCGTCGGCGCGGATCGCGGCCGCGAGCTCGAGGATGCGCTCCTCGCTCGGCGAGTTCGGCACCGCGGTCGGGAGCGCGTCCGCGGTGAGGTAGGCGACGTCCGAGTCGCGGCGCGCGCGCATGATCAGGAACGAGAGCAGCGGGCCGACGGCGGAGTCGGCGACGGCGGCGGCGCGGGCGGCCGGGCGCATCACCGCGAGCGCGCGGAGCGCCTTGGCGACCTCGTCGCGCTCGGAGCTCGAGGAGCCCTGGGACAGCAGGTAGAACGGCGCCTGCCACTGGTAGTAGTCACGGATCCCGACGTCGCGGTGCTCCGGGATCATGTACAGGAAGTTGCCCTCGTAGTGGTTCAGCGCGAGCCGCTGGCGCCCCGTCGGGTAGCAGCGGACGAGCGAGCACGACTCGCCGCTCGTGTAGGCGCGCGACTCGTTCATCACCCCGAGCGTGACGTCGGCGAGGACGGTGGCGGGCGGGTTCTCGAGGACCCGCGCGTCGATCCCGGTCATCGTGCCGGTGTTGACCCGCGCGTGCGCGTTGTCGGCGTTCAGGTAGGTCACGCCGTCGAAGCCGGCCGCGTCCATCGTCGACGCGCGGGCGAGGATGCACGTGTCGAGCGCGGATCCCGTCCCGGTGCACGGCACCTCGATGGCTCGCCGGGTGAGGGCGAGCATGGCGCGGCCGAGCTCCGCGCCGGCGCCGTCGCGCGAGACGAGCGCGATCGTCAGCGGGCCCGGCGTCGCGGCCGAGAGGTCGAGCAGACACTCGAACCACGGCGCGGGCGCCACGCAGGACGCGCCGCTCACCGGCTCGGTGACCTCGACCTCGACCGCGCCGGGCGGGGCGGTCGCGCGGACGGCGGCGGAGTAGAGGACCTCGGCGCCGTCGGTGGGGAGGACCGCCGCCGTCGTGGTGCTCGGTCCTGCGTCGGAGCCCCCGCCTGGGCCCGCGTCGCCCGTGACGTCGGGTCCCGCGTCCGGGCCCGCGTCGGAGCCTCCGCCCGGGCCGGCGTCGACCGCGGCGTCTGCGCCGGCGCGCGGGCCCGCGTCGTCGTCCGGACCCGCGCCGTCGTCGCAGCCGACGAGCGCCCCCAGCACCACCAGAGTCCCCACGAGTCGAAGCGGCATGGGCTCAGCCTACCCCAGGCGCGCTCCAGATGCGGCGCGTCAGGGCTCGGGCGCGGCCGTCGCCGCCGCCGACGCGCGCAGCAGCCGGCCCGCGAGCTGCGCGAGGGTGTCGACGAGCGCGGGCGGCTCGATCACCTCGAGCTCCTCGCCGAGCGCCGCGAGGTAGACGGCGACCCACTCGAGGCTCGGCCCCCCCGCCTCGAGCACGCAGCGGTCGGGGCCGTCGGCGACGAGGCGGACGGCGCGCGCGGGGACCTTGGCCGCGACGCGGGCGCGCGGCGCGTGGAGGCGGACCTTCGCGCGGATCGGGTAGGGCGCGGAGGTCACCGAGCGCGAGACGTAGTCGGCCAGGTCGCCGCCCGGCACGACGCGCGGGGTGAACGCCCCGGCGGCCGCGGGCACGTCCGCGATGCGGTCGACCCGGAAGGTGCGCCAGTCGTCGCGGACGCGGTCCCACGCGACGAGGTACCAGCGCGCGCCGGTGTGGACGAGGCCGTGCGGCTCGACGTCGCGCGCGGTCCGCTCGCCGCGGATGCCCGTGTACCCGAAGGTGACGCGCTGACGCTCGCGGCTCGCGTCGGCGAGCGCGGTGAGGACCTCGGCGCTCGCGCGCGCGCCGGGGAACGGGAGCGCCACGACCGCGCGGTGCATCGCGCGCATCCGGCCGCGCAGCCGGTCGGGGAGCAGCCGCTCGAGCTTGGCCAGCGCGCGGAGCGACGGCTCCTCGATGCCCACGACCGACCCCGTCGCGCCGGTGCGGAGCGCGAGCGCGATGGCGATGGCCTCCTCGTCGTCGAGGAGCAGCGGCGGCAGCACGGCGCCGACGCCGAGCTGATAGCCGCCCGCGACCCCGCCGCTCGACTCGACCGGGTAGCCGAGGCTGCGGAGCCGGTCGACGTCGCGTCGGAGCGTCCGCCGTGTGACTCCCAGCTCCTGCGCCAGCGCCTCCCCCGTCCAGAACCGGCGCGCCTCGAGCAGCGCGAGCAGGCGGAGCAGCCGGGCGGAGGTCTCCAGCATCGTCTCGCGAGCATCGCACGTATCGAGGACCGAACCTGTCCGCGATGGGTCCTAGGGTGAGCGCCTACCCAAAAAAGGAGATCTCGATGACCCTGACCCTCTACGCCGCTCCGTTCTCCAGCGCGACCCCGGTCGTTCACGCATTCGACGAGCTCGACGTGCCGCACGAGCGGGTGATGCTCGACCTCGCCAAGGGTGAGCAGCGGGCGCCCGACTTCCTGGCGCTCAACCCGAACGGCAAGGTCCCGACCGTGGTGGTGGACGGGACGCCGATGTTCGAGGGCCTCGCGATCCTCCAGTGGCTCGGCGACCGCTTCGGCGTCGCGCGCGGGCTGTGGCCCGCGGCGGACGACCCGGCGCGCCTCACCGCGCTGTCGTGGACGACGTGGTCGTACGTCACCTTCGGCGCGCTCCTGAGCTGCAGCCAGTGGGCGTCGAGCGATCGGATGGACCCGGCGCTCCACCACGCGCCGCTCGCCGATCACGCGCGGGCCCAGCTCCAGGAGCTGCTCGGCCTGCTCGACGCGCGCTTGGCGGACCGCGCGTTCGTGCTCGGCGACGACTACACGCTCGTCGACCTCGTGCTCGGCGACGTGATCGCCTACGCGACGTTCACGGGTCTCGCGATCGACGCGCACCCGCGCGTCGCGGCGTGGCACGCCCGGGTCCGCGAGCGACCGTCGTACCAGACGGCGTGGAGCCCGGCCTGACGGCGCCGCGCCCAAGAAGGAATGCGACCGCCGGGCGGACGTTGCTCCGGCGGTGGGCACCGAGCGCGAGGTCGAGGTCGAGACGCCGGGCGAGGCGGCGGTCGAGCGCGACCTCGACGCGCGGATCGCGGGCTGGCGACGCACGCCGCCCCCGATCCCCTGGGCCGCGGTCGCGAAGTCAGCGCCCAACGTCGCGGCGCGCGGCTACCTCGTCCTCCTCGCCGCGCCGGCGGTCGCCCTGCTCGGGGTGGTCGCCGCGCGCGGGCTGGAGCGGATCGCGCTGTTCGGGACGTTCGGCCTCCTCGTCGCGCTCGTCGCGGCGCTCGTCTGGCACGTCGCGGCGACCCTCCGGCGGTCTCGCCGCCGCCACGCGATCGGCCTGCGCGCGCTGCTCGCCGCCCGCCGCGGCGTGGTCCACCGGCGCACGCTCCGGATCGGACCGCGTCGCCTCGAGGCTCTGGTCGCCGAGCTCGGCCTGCGTCGGGACGGCGACTACCTGGAGCACATCTCAATACCCCTCCCGTCGCCTCGGCGGCGGGACGACGCGCCCCGCACGCCAGTCGCTCCTCCGAAATGCTGAAGCATTTCGTCGTCGGCCCGGCGCGCGGGACACGCCGTCGCGCTCGCCGATCCTCGGTCCGGGGTATTGAGATGTGCTCTGATCGACCCGGGCTGCCTCGAGCGGCCTCTCGACGAGACGGTGGCGCGGCTCGAGCGCTTCGTCCGGCGCGCCGGTGTGCTCTCCGGCGAGGAGGCGCGGCGAGTCCGCCGGGATCTACCGCGCGCCTACGCGCTCGCGACGCTGCTCCTGCGCGGGGTGCTCGTCCCCACCGAGGACGGCGGCGTCGTCTGTCGACAGGGGGCCTACCGGGACTGAGGCGACGCAGGCCAGGAGCCAGGGCCCGATGCCGCTGCGCCGGTCGGGCGCCCCTACTGGATGATCGCGAAGGTCTGGGCGTTCAGGGCGAGCAGCTCGCCCTCCGGGCTCCACAGCTCGCGCAGCTCGTGGCTGAAGCCCGCGGCGGCGTGGAGCTGGCGGGAGCGGAAGAAGCACAGGGCGTCCGGCGGGAGCGCGAACGCGGCGGGGGTGAGCTGGAGCATGAAGCCGACGGTCCCGGCCGGGCGAAACGTCCGCTCGCGCGCGAGGAAGGCCGGCCACCAGGTGTCGGCGAGGCACGCGATCTCCGGGCCCGAGACGCGCGCGAACGGGACGCGCGGGCGGACCCAGCCCTCGGCCGTCGCCGTGTCGGCGCCGCTGAGCGGCAGCGGGCCGGTCGGGCGGATCTCGAAGTGCGCGGTGAAGCGAGGCGGCATCGGGACCGCGGCGGGGATCGGCGGGAGCTCGGGCGGCGGCGGCGCGTCGGCGACGTCCACCCCGCGCGGCTTGCCGAACACGCCGCTCGCCCGCGCGCGCACCTCGCCGCCCTGCCGGAGGTGGACCTCGAGGGCGTCCACCCCGCTGCCCCGCCGCAGCGTCGTGACCTCGAGGAGGGTCTCGCCGACGAGCACCGGGCTCGGGATCTCCGCCGACGCGGTCCGGAGCACGCGCGTGGGGTCGTCCTGCGTGGCCTCGAGGGCGCGGAGGCAGAGCCCGATCGCGAGGCCCCCGAACGCGCCGCGGCCCTGCTGCCAGCCGTCAGGCACGCTCGCACGGAAGGTGGTCTCGCTGATCCGCTCGAGGCGGGTCGCGTCGTCGAAGCTCTCGGCGGGTCTGGAGGTCTCGGTCATCGGGGGCTACTCATCCGGAGCTGAGGGGGGCGGCGTGCGCGCTCACAGCGAGAGCAGCACGGCGAGGAGGACGGTGCTGATGATCAGCAGCATCGCGACCGCGCCGGCCGCGACGAGCTGGGCGACCGGCCAGCCGTGGATCTCGCGTGGAGAGTGCGCGTCGCCTTGCGGGGCGGCGCTCGGGCGCGAGGCCGGTCGAGGCGGCGCGGTGATCCGCGGGGCATGGAGGCGCGGCGGCTCGCTCGGCACGCGCAGCACGAGGGTCGGGTTGACCTCCGCGTAGTCCTGCTCGCCCACGAAGCCCGTCGGTCGGACGAGGTTCACGATGGTCGGCCCCTCGCGCTCGACCGCGTCCCACAGCGCGTCGCGGCTGATGTCCGACTCGTGGGTGTCCGGGTCGAGCTCGAACGCGAGGCCCGGATCGTCGGGTGCCTCCACCATCGCCTGGCCGTACGGCGGGTGGGGGGGCCACTCCGACGGAGCCTCGAGCTGGAGCCCGGCCAGCACCTCCGCGCTGTCGATCCGGGTCGGCATGTCGAACTCCGCGTGGTCGCCGTCCGTCTGCGCGCGCGGCTCCGGTCGCGGCGCCTCGGGCTCGGAAACCGGGGGCGCCGCGCGCTCCTCGGGCCGCGGGTCGAGCTCCAGCCCGCGCGCGAGCGCGAGCGAAGCGCGGGCGTCGTCGAGCGAGCCGGCGCCGCGCTCCAGTCCGTCGACCAGCGCGTCCAGATCGAGGCGGTCGGCCGGCGCGCGGCGCAGCAGCCCGGGGACGACGTCGCACAGCGGCCCCTCCACCCCAGCCGCCTCGAGGGCCGCGCGCGCGGAGGCCTCGTCGAGCGGGGGCGCGGTCGGGCCCGGCAGGCGGGCGCCGAGGAGGTGGACCAGCAGCGCGCCCAGCGAGTACCGGTCCGAGGCGGCGTCGGGCGCGCCGCCGTCGCGCACCTCGGGGGCCCAGAAGGTCGCGGCGAGCTGGGCGAGCCCGGGCATCGCGCGCATCGCCTCGACGCAGACCGGCCCGATGGCGGCTCCGAGCGCCACCGCGCGGCCGCCGGTGGTCAGGGCGACGCACGGCGGCGAGAGCATCGCGTGGGGGAGGCCCTGGGCGGCGAGGAACGCGAGGGCCCGCGCGAGGTCGACCGCGATCGCGGCGACCGCCCCGGGGTCGAGCGGCGCGGCGCCCTCGGCCTCGAGGGCGCCCGGCGGCTCCAGGGGGACCAGCGGCTCGAGCGCGTGGACGACGAACGGGAGCCCGTACTGGACGCCGTGCTCGGAGACCGGGGCGAGGTGGTGATCGGCGCCGTCCTTCGTGCGCGCGACCGCCTCCGCCAGCGCGCGGGTCTGCTGTTCGGCCAGGCGGCACGGCACCTTGCCGGCCACCACCACCACGCGCCCGCCGCTCGCGTGGGTCGCCTCGTTGACGTTGACCAGCGCGCTCGCGCCGAGGGCACGCTCGAGGCGGTAGGAGCCCGAGCGGCTCTTCATCGGGGGCTCGTGGTCATGGGGCGTCCGCGCGCGCTTCAGGGAGCGAGCAGCAGGACTTTAATCTGACTCGGGACGATCCTGCACCCTGGACAGTTGGTGTTGTTCTGGATCCCGACGCTCGTCATGCGGGTCGCCGGGATGCCGCCGAGGAGGGTGGTGAAGGAGCCGGTCACGTGCCGGGTCGGGCCCATGACCGTGCCCGAGGCGACGCCGGTGGCGACGCCCGGGTTGTCTCCGACCGACAGGACGGGGGTGCTCAACAGGTTGTGCGCCGGCGTGCACATGAACAGGACCTTGTACGCGGCCGGGACCGCCATCGGCCCGAACGCGATGTTCGGGTAGGGGACCGGCGTCGGCGCCGGCATCGGGGTGAGGCAGACGTCGGGGAACCCGATGTCCATGCCCATCATCTGCGAGTTCGCGAACATCGTCGTCGTTCCCGTCGTCAGCCGAGGTGGATCTGCTCGCCGTCCACGCGGAACAGGCGGCGGGCGGTGACCATCGCGTCCTTGGCGCGCATGACGAGCGAGCCCTCGGCGCGCTGGTCGATGTCGCCGGCGCGGGTGAGGTCGGTCTCCTCGACGAGCCGCACCGCGCGGCCGATCCGCTCGTGGACGCGCTGCACCGTCGTGTCGAGCGAGTCGAGCACGCCCTTGACCGCGCCGACCTGCGCGAGCAGCTCGCGGCCCGACGCCATCAGTCGATCGACCACCACCGTGCCCTGGTTGGCGTGCACGCCGAGCTGCTCCGACGCGAGGTGGAGCTCGCGGCGCGCCGTGACGTCGACCGACTCGCCGCGCACCGCGACCGCGCCGGCCGACGCGAGGTCGAGCCCGCTCGACGCCTCCACGCGCAGCCGCGCCGGCCGCGTCTCGTCGCGCTCGAGCACCGCGAGCACGTAGACGGAGCCCCGCGGCGGGATCGCGACCAGCACCTCGTCGCCGTCGTCGGGGTGCAAGAGGCAGCTCGCCGCGACCCGCGCGTCGAACGGCCCGTTGCTCGTCTCGACCGTCAGGCCTCGGGCGTCGCGGCGCGCGCGCGCGACCTCGGTGTGAACGGAGCTCATGGCGGTGGCGATACTGGTCATCGAGTCTCTCCCTGATCGGTCCCCGGATCGGTCGTCTTCGGCGGCGTGAAGCGCTCGGCGCGGGCCAGCGCGTCGTCGTTGCCCAGCGCGAGGGCGCGGGCCGGTCCCATGATCGCGCCCGCGTCCTGCACGCCGTGGAGGCGCGCGCGGAACATCGTGGCGCCGGTGAGGTCGGCGCGGCGCAGGTCGGCGTGCGAGAGGTCGGCCTCGCCGAGGTCCGCGCCGTCGAAGCGCGCCTCCTCCGCGCGCGCCCGGTGCCAGACGCTCTGGCGGAGGTCGGCGCCCGAGAGCCGCGCCCGGCGCGCGTCCGCGTCGACGAACAGCGCCTGGTGGAGGCGCGCGCCCGCGAGCGACGCGTCGACGAGCGTCGCCTCGACGAACAGCGCCTGGCTCGCGTCGGCGCCGTCGAGGTTGGCCGACGTGAGGTTCGCGCCCTTGAAGTTGCAGCCCGCGACCTGGGCGCCGCGCAGATCGCACCCGGCGAGGTCCGCGTTCATGAGCTGCGCGTGCTCGAACCGGAACCCCGCGAACGACTGCCCGCGCAGGCTCGAGCCGATGAGGATGGTCATCTCGAAGCGCGCGTCGTCGAACCGCGCGTCGTCGAGCTGCGCCTCGTAGAGCGTCGTCTGGTAGAGGTGCGTCTCGCGCAGATCGAGCGCCGACGCGGAGGAGCCGAGGACCACGGTGTTGTGGACGCGCGCGCCGCGGAGCGAGGCGCCGTCGATCGCGCAGGCGTGGAAGGTCAGCCGCTCCGCGTTCGCGCCGGACGCGTCGAGGCGCTTCGCGGAGCACTCGTGGAGCATCGCGCCGACGAGCCGGCCCTCGGTGAGGACCACGTCGTCGAGCGAGCAGCGGTCGAAGCGCGCCAGGGTGACGTCCGCGCCGGCCATCCTGCAGCCGTCGAACCGGCACCGCGTGAAGACCGCCTCGGCCAGCGTCGCCGCGTCGAGCCGCGCGCCGCGCAGATCCACCTCCTCGAAGATCGCGCCCGCCAGCTCCGCGCCGGACAGATCGAGCGGGCCGAGCGTCTCACCCCGGATCGGCTCGCCGTGCGCGATCCGCTCCTCGAGCGCCGCGAGGCTCACGGCTCCCTCCGCGGTCGGGCGCGCACCCGCGCCGTCTCCGCCCCCTCCAGCAGGGTGGAGACGTCGCCGCGGATCCGCGCGCAGTCGGCGCCGTAGAGGTTCGCGCCGCGCAGATCGGCGTCGCGCACGTCGGCCTTGCCGAGGAGCGCCTCCATCAGGTTCGCGTGCATCAGCGTGGCGCCCGAGAGATCGGCGCGGATGAGGAGCGCGCGCCGCAGGGACGCGGCGTAGAGGTTGGCCCGCGCGAGCCGCGCGTCGCCGAGGTCCGCCTGGTCGAGGTCGCAGCCGCCGAGGTCCGCCCCCTCGAGGTCGGCCCCTCGGAAGCACGACCGGCCGAGCCGCGCGTGCCGAAGGTCCGCGCCGCGGAGGCTCGTGCCGTGCACGAAGCGCGCGTTCTCGAGCTGCGCGCGGCGCAGGGTCACGCCGTCGAGCGTGCAGTCGACGAAGCTGGCCTCGGGCCCGATCGCATCGTCGAGGCTCGCCCCGCGCAGGTCGGCCTGGATGAAGCCGCAGCTGTCGAGCCGGGCCCCCTCGAACGACGCGCCCTCCAGCGCGCACTCGATGAGCTGGACCTGCGCGAGGTTCGCGCCCGAGAGATCCGCGCCGACGAAGCGCACCCGCAGGCAGCTCGCGCCCTGGAGGTTCGCGCCGCGGAGGAGGGCCCGCTCCGCGTTGGTGTTCATGAGCTGCGCGTCGCGCAGGTCGGTGCGCTCGTCCGTCCGGGCCGAGGTGAGCGTCGCGCCGCCGAGGTTGGCGCTGCGGAGCGTCGCGCCGGACAGGTCCGCGCCCGTCAAGTCCGCGTGCGACAGCACGGCCCCGCGCAGGTCAGCGCCGGCCAGGCTCGCGCCCGCGAACGACGCCGCCTCCAGCAGCGCCCCCGCGAGCCGCGCCCCGTCGAGCGCGCGCCCCGAGAGGTCGACGCCGGTGAAGTCGCGCCCGTCGAGCGGCTCGCCCGCCTCGAGCGCGCGGTAGAGCTCCGCGACGGCCGCGTCGTTGTCCGCGCCCTCGAGCCGCCGCGCGGGGGCCTGCAGGTGCGCGCTCATCCGGTAGAGCTCGCGGAGCTTCTGCTCCTGCGCGATCCGCACCTCGTGCGCGGCCGGGTCCTCCGCCTGCTCCTCGAGCCAGGGCATGCGCATCCCCTGCGCGGCCATCGCGCGGGCCTTCTCGCGGAGCTGCGCGCGCTCGCGCTCGGCGGAGTAGGGCGGCGGGCCGCGGTGCCCCGCCTCGAGGTCCTCCTCGGTGACCGGCGGGTCGACCCCGAGCTCGGCCGCGCGCGCCGCCGCCCGCTCGAGGAGCTCGCGCTTGGCCGCCTCGACCTCACTCCGCGTCTTGTCGAGCTGCGCCTGCGCCTCGTCGAACCTCGCCTGCATCTCGCTGAGCGGCGGCGGCTCGGGGTCCGGCGGCGGGCCCGGGGGCGGGGGCAGCTCGGCGGGGTCGACGCCGCGCGCGACCGCCCGCTCGACGAGTCGCGCGTGCTCGCGGACGAGGCCGCGGTGGAGGTTCTTCGCGAGCAGGCCCCGCGAGGAGAGGTCGGGGTCGTAGATCTGGAACGGCGCGACGAGGTCGCCGGGCACGAGGTCCTCGTCGTTCATCGCCTCGACGCCGGCGCGGTCCTTGTCGCAGCGCCTGTCGACGACCGCGTCGTAGTGCGCGAGCGGGCGCGGGGCGCCGATCCGCTCGGCCGCGATCGCGAGCAGGCTCACGTCGCGCGCGTCGTCTTCGGTCACGTCGGCCGCGCCGGAGAACACGAGCACGGCGCGCTCGTGCTCGGGCCAGAGCCAGACGGTCATCAGGCGGAGCGGCACCTCGCTCAGCTCGCCGGGCGGCCGGCCTTCGTTCTTGCGGTAGGCGACGGGCGCGCGCTGCACGAAGGCGCGCGCCGAGAGCCCGGGCAGCCGGCCCTCGATCACGGGCCTCGTCGGGTGGAGGTTGACGAGCCGGTAGGCCTCGTCGCCCACGAACGGCTCGAGCCGCTGCTGGTCCTCGGGCGCGACGTTCCAGAGGCGCCAGTCCTCGTCGGAGGCGAGCCCGGGGTACTCCTGCTCGAGCCACCGGTCGTCGTAGGTGCCGCGGAAGCGCGCGCGCTGCGGCCACCGGATGTCGATCGCGCCGAACCCCGTCGGGGCCGGTCGCTCGCCGGGCGAGCGGATCAGGCGGTCGGGCGACTCGACGAGCGGCAGCGGGTGCGCGCGGCCTCCGTCCTGCGTGACGGGCGCGTAGCCACGGCCCAACGGGTTGTCGGCGAAGCCCTCGCCGCCGAACGCGTTCTCCCACGTCAGGGGGACCGACTCGAACGGCTCGGGCGGCGTCGGGACGCCGTCGCGCCAGAAGCGCGGGCCGACCACGTGCGCGGCTTTGGTGATCGCGCCGATCGACACCTCGACCGGGCAGGTGGTCGCAGGGCGCTCGGGCGGGAACGCGCGGCCCGCGAGGAGCAGCTCGGCGCGCGACTTCGGGATCCCCTCGTCGATCACCGGGTAGGTCGGCGGCAGCGCCGCGGCCGCGGTGCGCCAGAGGTCTTGCTCGGTGTGAAGCGCCGGTTCGGCGCCGAGCGGGACGAAGGCGAACACGCTCACGCCGAGGTAGAAGCGGCGCTTCACCTCGAAGGGCCGGGTGAGGACCCCCAGCGTGAGTGGCTTGATGACCTTCATCGCTCAGCAGCAGATGAAGATCGACGTCACCTGGAGCGAGATCGCGAGGAGGTTGATCGTCGGCCCGCCGGACGAGGACTTGACCCCGTAGCTCTCGGACTTGAGCGCCACGTGGCCGAGGTCGACCAGCGCGGACGTCGCGAGCACTCCGTTGAACTCGCCCTTCAGCGCATGCGCTCCGGCCACCACCCCGGCCGCGGAGAGCGCCACACCGGTAGCGGTCACGGACATCCCGATGAGGTTCCCCGACCAGCCGTCGGTCTGGAAGGCCTTGCCGGTGATGACGTCGTGGGACGGGGTGGTGATCGTCACACTGACCGGGCAGTTGATCGCGTAGGCGCCGAGCGAGTTGACGGTCGTCGCCTGGCCGACGTTGAGGGTGTAGGTGCCACCGACCGACTGCGTGTAGGTCCCGGCGTGGGTCGAGGTCGTGTCGCCGCCGATGGTGTCGGTCGACGCGCCGCCGACGGTCCGAGTGTGGGTCGCGCTGAACGTCTCCGTCACCGGACCGTTCACCGTCAGGCCGAGCGGCCCGTTGACGGTCGTCGTCTCGAACGCGTTGACCGTGCTCGTGCGGCCGGCGTTCACCGTGAGGGTGTGGCCCGCGTTGAGCGTCTCGGTGAAGTGGCCGTCGATCGTGAGGTTGGAGGTGCCTCCGACGTGGTCGACGCGGTTGCCGCCGACGTCGATCGTCTGGTTGGCGCCGACGCTGAGCGTCTGGTCGACCCCGATCGTCACGTCCTGGTTCACGCCGACGTCGATCGTCTGGTTCTGCCCGACCGTGATCGACTGATCGACCCCGACGCGATGGGTCTCGTTGTGGCCGGTCACGCGGTTGTAGTCGTACTGCGCGTGGACGAAGATCTCCTCGGCGCCCGCGGAGTCGTCGAACCGGATCTCGTTGTACCCGCCGCCGCCGGGGTAGCTGTTCGACTTGATCGTGCTCTTCGCCTTCTCGGCCGGCAGATCGTAGGGGGGTGGGTTGGCGCCGCCGTAGAGCGTCCCGGTGACGACCGGGCGGTCCGGGTCGCCGTCGACGAACTGGACGATCACCTCCATCCCGACGCGCGGGATCCAGAGCGAGCCCCAGCCCACGCCGGCCTGAGCCTGCGAGACCCGGATCCACGTCGAGGCGGTGTCGTCGCGCGGGTTCTCGCGGTCCCAGGGGAACTGCACGGTGACGCGGCCCCACTCGTCGGTGTGGATCTCCTCGCCGGGCGGCCCCGTCACGATCGCGGTCTGCATCGACGGGATGCGGGGCTTCTTGGACACGCGCCGCGGCCGGTGCCGGACGGAGAACGGGATGCACTCGAACTCGACGTGGAACGGCTCCGTCCCGCCCGCCGCGGTCAGCTCCTCCGCCTCCACGCTGCGCAGCACGGTGCGGGTGACGAAGTAGTCCTCATCGAAGCCGACCGTCGGGTGCCCGACGAGCGCGAAGCGGCGCCCCGGCGCGAGCCCGAGGGCCCGTCCGATCCCGCGCGCCGCGAGGCCTGGTGCTCGCAATGCTTGCTGTCGCGCCGGCGCCTGGCGGTCGGCGTCGTTCGCCTGGTAGCGGCGCACGCCCTGGTCGTAGCTCCCGATCGTGAGCGAGCGGCCCTCGCCGTGCTCGTAGCTCTCGCGGACGCGGCCCAGCTCGTCGTCTCCAGGCGCCTCGACGTGGATCGGCTGGCGCCCCTCGGTCCAGTCCCAGTCGCGGATCGTGACCGCGGTCGTGGTCGAGCGGTGGTTGCGCTCGAAGCGGTGGATGGGCTCGACGTCGCGCACCGTGAGCACCGAGCCCTCGTACGGCAGCCGCCCCGGCGTGGGCGCGGTCGCCACCGGCTCCGCGTCGCTGTTCACGTCCGACAGGACCACCGTCTCGGTCGCGCCGTCGTGATCGAAGAAGTAGTGGATGCCCTCCTCCTGGAGGAGGCGGTGCACGAACGCGAGGTCGGTCTCCTGGTACTGGAGGCAGTACTCGCGGGTCGGCGGCGTCTCGACGCTCCCGACCTCGACCGCGCGGCCGTAGGGCCCGAGCGCCTCGCCGAGGACCGCGCGCACGATCTCGAGCGCGTTCTGCCCCTGGAACATGCGCGTGTTGCGCCGGAGGCTCGCCATCCAGAGGGCGGGCACGACCTCGACGTCGATGATCGTGAGGCCCCCGGCGCTCTGGCCGCCCTCGCGCACCGCGCGCACCACGCCGAGCACCCGACGCGTCACCGGGAGCCGCTCGAGGGTCAGCTCCGCGTTGCGACCGAGCAGGAGCGAGGCGTCCACGTCGGGGACCGACGTGAGCAGCCGCAGCTTCAGCTCATAGGGGCGATCGATCGTCTCCTCGAGGCGGAGGTCGTCGACCTGCAGCGGGACCCCGGGGAGCCCGTCAGACGAGAATCGGAATCGAACGGCGTCGAGCGGCACGTGAGCTCTCCCTCACCTGATGCGGACCGAGCGTGCAGATGCCGTGCCGCGCATGACGGCGACGGAACGGCCCCATTCTACCGACGCGCCGGCCCGGAACCCAGGGGTTGGGTGGAGCATCCCGTGCGCCGGCGCGCGGCGGGTGGCCAGTCCGGCGTGCGCCGGCCCCGCGCGCCAGCCCCGGCGCGTCGATCAGAACCGGAGCGTGACCCCGCCGTCGCCGACGCGGGCGACGTCTCGGTCGGTAGCGCCGCGGCGCTCAGTCCACCGCGAGGTCCGCGTCCGTGCACCGGCGGACCTCGGTCGCCGGTCCGCAGGCCTCGTCCACGAACCGGCCACCCGCCACGCGGGAGGTCCGCGCGCACTCGGGGGCCGGCGCGGTCGTCTCGTCGAGCCACACGTCGTCGACGCGCGCGTGAAGCGCCGACCAGCGCGGGCCGGGGCGCTGCTCGACGCAGCCCGCGTCGAGCATCTGGGTCAGGCGTGCGGCGCCTGAGAGCCCGACGCAGTAGCCCGCTCGGTCCGCGTGGCCTTCGTACGCGGCGCACGACTCGCCGGAGCCACGAGCCTCGGCGAGCACCAGCGTCTCGTGGACCAGGCCGTCGGGGCTCACGGACAGCGCGCCGAGGAGGCGTACGCCGCCGCGGCCTGCGGCGCCGCCTCGCCCGGTGACGAGCCACCCGTCGGGGCTCCGTCCCACGGTCTCGAGGCTCGTCAGCTCGGTCGGTGCGCAGTCGACGCGCGCCTCGGTCTCCACGCAGAGCAGGCCGCCGGTCTCGCCGTCGTCGAGCACCACCAGGCCGAGCGCGCTCGCGTCGTCGAGCCCGGCGCTGACGAGGCCGGCCAACGTCACGCCTCCCGAGTCGATCTCCGCCAGCGGCCGAGCGTCGGGCTGGACCGCGCCCCCTGCCGGTGTCGGTCGATGAGACGGCGGGAGCGTCCAGTCGGCCGGCGCGAGATCCAGCGAGGGCAGCGGTCGTCGATCCGGGAACGTCAGTCCTTGCGCCGCGCGGTCGCCCAGCGCGCGCGCCGCCTCGACGATGGTCGGGCGAGCCGACGCGCGCGCGGCGGGGACGCGGATCCGCAGGCGCCCGTGGTCCACGACGAGCGCGTTGTTCGAGGCCGCTCGCACGCGTGCGCCCGGGAGGGCGTCGGTCCAGGCCCGGGTCTCCGTCGCCGGGACCTGTTCGGCGGGGTGGGGCGCGCGGTGCGGCTCGGGGCCGGCGTTCGGTTCGGATCCGCGCGGCCCGGCGCAGCCGACGCAGCCCGAGAGGAGCGCGCTCAGTGCCACGATCGCGTACTGCGTCGGGGTGGCGGCGACGACGGGCTGCACGGTCGCAATCTAGCGTGTCCGCGACGCCACGCGCGAACCGCGCGCGAGCCCGACGGCGATGCAGGTCGGCCTGGCCGTCTGGCGGCGGCCGTGTCTCGAGATCCCGACCTACTGCGGGCGGCAGGCCTGCATGCAGCCGGACGGGTTGCACGGATCGGACGCGCCGCGGACGCAGGCGACGCACGCGCGCTGGCCCTCGGGCGAGCCCGCCTCGCACATCGACTGGAGCATGGCCGCGCCGCCCGGCGGCAGGCCGGTGCACTCCGCGAGCGTCTCGCCGATCGCGGCGCACGGGGCCGCCTCCTCGGCCGGGCCGTCCATCTGCCCCATGATGAGGTCGGCGCTGACGAGCCCGATGCCGGCCACGACGAACAGGCCGCCCCAGTACTGCAGCGGCAGGTACATGAAGTGGTGCTGCCCGCCGCCGCGCCCGCCCCGGCGACTCGCCGAGTTCACGAACAGCCCGAGCGGGAGCGTGACGGCCGCCATCACCAGGGCCATCGCGCCCCACACCCAGAGGTCGTCCTTCACGTGCGAGTCGAGGCCCAGCATCGTGACGATGAGGAGAAGGCCCGCGAGCACCGGGACGACGAACCCCATCCCTGACCAGACCAGCTTCATGCCGGCATCCTACGCGACGAGGCGTCGAAGCTGCCTCGCGGGTCCTCGCGTCGTGGCCGCGCGTGCGCAGCGGAGCCCGGAGCGCGGCCGACTCCGCGAGTCGACCGCGCTCGCGGTCACGTGGTGGGCGGCTCGACATCCGGCGCCGGATCGACGGCGGGCAGCGGCTCCTCGAACTCCGGGCCGGGGTCGTCGTCG
>JAUHXR010000185.1 GCA_030426845.1 Polyangia bacterium
GAGGATCTTCACCGCGGTCTGATTCTCCCGGACGGTGGTGAAGCTCTTCGTGCGCGAGATGGGCACGGTGCTGTTCTGCGGGATCAGCTCCTCGAAGTAGCCGCCCACGACCATGATGCCGAGGGTGTGCGGGGTGACGTCGAGGAGCACCATGTCGTGCGTCTCGTCGACGAGCGCGGCGCCCTGGATCGCGGCCCCGAGCGCGACGACCTCGTCCGGGTGCACGCCCTTGCACGGCTCGCGCTCGAAGAACTCGGCCACCGCCGTCTGGACGCGGGGCATGCGCGTCATGCCGCCGACGAGGACCACGTCCTCGATGTCCTCCTTGTCGAGGCCCGCCTCGTCGAGCGTCATCTCGCAGATCTGGACGGTACGATCGACGAGGTCCGCGGTGAGCTCCTCGAGCTGCTGCCGGGTGAGGAGGCGCTGGAGGTGGAGCGCCTCGTTGCGCGCGCTCGAGATGATGAACGGGAGGTTGACCTCCGTCTCCACCACGCTCGACAGCTCGCACTTGCCCTTCTCGGCCGCGTCCTTGAGGCGCTGCAGGGCCATCCGGTCGCCACGCAGGTCGATGTCGTTGTCACCGCGGAAGCCGTCGACGAGCCAGTCGATGATCCGCTGGTCGAAGTCCTCGCCGCCGAGGAAGGTGTCGCCCGCGGTCGAGATGACCTTGAAGACGCCGGTGCTGCTGATCTCCATGATGGAGATGTCGAAGGTGCCGCCGCCGAGGTCGTAGACCGCGATGGTGCGGTCGATGTTCTTGCCGAAGCCGTAGGCGAGCGCGGCCGCGGTCGGCTCGTTGATGATGCGGATGACGTCGAGGCCCGCGATGGAGCCGGCGTCCTTGGTCGCCTGGCGCTGCCCGTCGTTGAAGTAAGCGGGGACGGTGACGACCGCCTTGACGACCTCCTGACCGAGGTAGTCCTCGGCGATCATCTTCATCTCCTGGAGGATCATCGCGCTGACCTCGGGCACGCTGTAGACCTTGTCGCGCAGCTGGATGCGCGGGTCGTTGTGCGGGCCTTCGACGATGCGGTAGGGCGCGTTCGCCATCGCGTTCTGCACCTGGGTGCTATCGAACTTCCGGCCGATCAGGCGCTTCGCCGCGTAGACGGTGTTCTCCGCGTTCGTCACCGCCTGACGCTTCGCGATGTGGCCGACGAGGCGCTTGCCCGCCTCCGTGATCGCCACCATCGAGGGGGTCGTCTTGTAGCCCCCGCGGTTGGCGATGACGATCGGGGTCCCCCCCTCCACCACCGCTACGCAGGAGTTGAACGTCCCCAGATCGATCCCGATGACCTTCTCCATCCGGTCTCCCAATTGGTACCCCCGCCCGGCACGCTCGAACTCCAGCGCTGGGGAGCGGAGGCCTAGACTTCTAGGTCGCGGAGCAGATTCTCGACTATCTCGTCCTTGGGGTCCAGCTCCGCGGCACGCTGGAGCACCCGGCGGGCGTTGAGCCCGAGGCCGGCCGCGACGAACACCTGGGCCAGCGTCCGGAGGCTGCGGATGTCCTCGCCGTCCAGGTCCACCGCGCGCTGGGCGAGCTCCTTGGCGCGGTGCAGGTCGCCCTTCGCCTCGAGGAGGCACTCCGCCGCGTGACGAGCCGGCGCCGGGTCGTCAGGACGCCCCTCGACCACCTTGCCCCAGCTCAACGCGGCCGCCGCCCACTTGCCGTGGCGCTCCTCGTAGCGGGCCTGCTCCTCGTAGGCCCCGGCGAGCTCGGCCGCGAGGACCCCGTTGACCACGTCGTGGCGGGCGGCCAGGTCGCGGCGCTCGGGCGCCAGCGAGAGCGCCAGCCGGTAGTGGTTGGCTGCGGTGGCCAGGTCCCCCTCGCGCTCCGCCCGCTCGGCCGACCGCTCGTGGCGCGCCACCCGATCGAGGCCGCCGGTGTGGTGGGCGGTGTCGCGGAGGCTCCGCGCGAGGCCCCGCAAGACGTTGTCGCGCCCGATCGCCACGGTGCTCGGCGGCGGGGCCGAGGTGCGCGCCGGTCGCGGGCTCGCGGAGACGCGCGTGGCGTGCCGGAGCTTCTTCGCCATCAGCTGCTTGGCTCGGGCCCGCGCCTCTTCGCTCGTGGGCGCGCGCGAGGTGCGGGCCCGCGGCGGGGGCAGGCGCGGGGGCTCGGACGGCGGGAGGGCCGGGCGCTCGATGCCCTCGGCCGGGGTGGCTCCCGAGGCCTCGGCCTCCCCCCGGGCCGCGGCCTCACCCCGCCGGATGCGCGCGTCGAGCGCGGGATCGGGGTTGATCGCGGCCTCCACCGCGCGTGTCCGGTCCGACAGCTCGAGGTAGCGGTCGTATTCGTGGCGCTGCTTCTTCTTGCCGAGGACCTCGTAGGCCTCGGTGATCCGCTGGAAGATCGTACCCATCCGCGCGCGGTAGGGACCGAGCTCGCGACCGAACATCGTGTCGGGGTGGAACACCTTCGACAGCGTGAAGTAGCAATGGCGGATGTCCTTGCGCTCCGCCGTCCGGGGCACGCCGAGCACCTGGTAGTGATCGAGCTCGTCCACCGCCGCGAAGAGGTCGTCGATCCGCTGGCGGCGCGCGGGGTCGAGCGCGATCTCGACCTCCGGCTCGGGCTCAGGCTCGACCTCCGGCGCGGGCTCCGGCTCCGAGGGCGCAGGCGGCTCGGACACGGAGACGGCGGGGTGATCGCCCGAGAGCTCCTCGGTGACCGCGCTCAGCGCGGCCGCGAGCTCCTCGAGGGACTGGGGCTCGCCCTCGTCCTCCTCGATCAGGCCGGGCGGGTGCAAGACGCCGGTGTGCGAGGCGCGCGGCGAGTGGACGGCGCGACGCGACGGCTCGACCCGATCCTCGGAGGACTCGCTGGCCGCGTACCGGCCCGGCGCCGGGGTCAGCGCGCTCCGGGTCAGCCGCACGCGGCCCCGCGGCTGGTTGCGCCGGGTGCTCGCGCGCGGCGGGGGGCTCGGCGCCTCCTCCGGCTCGACCCGGAAGGCGGCGCGGCTGACCTCGCGGCCCGTGGCGCGCGGCAGCGAGACCGTCTCGCGGCGCCACTCCAGCGCGCCCTCGCCGATCAGGCGCTCGAGCAGCGCGAGGACCTCCCCCTCGTCGAGGCCCACCATGTCGGCCAGCTCGGCGACCGCGACCTCGCCGTCCACCCGCGAGAGGACGAACCCCTCGAAGGGCGTCAGCTCCAGCGTCGTCAGATCGACGCCCTCGACGAGCCGCGGAACTCTGTGATCTGGGGTGCCCATGGGGAGGGGCGGCGTCCGAACGGCTACGCTACCAGTGTCGGGCGGCGATGTCTTCGCACCGATGCCCCCGGGTAACCCGTTCGTGGGAGGCTCTCCGCGAGGACCGGGGACTACCGCGGGGCGATCAGCAGCTCCAGCAAGGCCTTCTGCGCGTGGAGCCGGTTCTCCGCCTCCTCCCAGACCACCGAGCGGGGCCCGTCGATCACCGAGGCCGCGACCTCCTCGCCGCGGTGGGCAGGCAAGCAGTGCAGAAACACCGCGTCCGCGCGGGCACGCGCCATCAGCGCGTCGTCGACCTGGTAGGCGGCGAACGCCACCTGGCGGGCCGCGTTCTCCTCCTCCTGGCCCATGCTCGCCCAGACGTCGGTGGTGACGACGTCGGCGCCGTCGGCCGCCTCCGCCGGGTCGCGCACGACCTCGACGTCGGCCCCCGCCTCACGGGCCCGGGAGAGGAGGTCCGGGCGAGGGTCGTAGCCCTCCGGGCAGGCGACGCGGAGCGACAGGCCGACCCGCGCGGCCGCGTTCATCCACGAGCAGGCCATGTTGTTGCCGTCGCCGATCCACGCGACGCGCAGGCCGTCCAGCCGCCCCTTGTGGGCGCGGACGACCTGGAGGTCGGCGAGGAGCTGACAAGGGTGGTAGTCCTCGGTGAGCCCGTTGATGACGGGCACGCGGGAGGCGGCCGCGAGCGCCTCGACCCGGTCGTGCCCGAACGTGCGGTAGACCACCCCGTGGGCGTAGCCCGAGAGCATCCGCGCGGTGTCGTCGAGGGGCTCGCCCCGACCGAGCTGGGTGTCCTTCGCGATCAGGGTGAGGGGCAGCGCGCCCAGCTCGTGGATGCCGACCTCGAAGGAGACCCGCGTGCGGGTCGACGCCTTCTCGAGGAGCACGACGACCGTCCGCCCCGCGAGCGGGCGCGGGTGGGCGTCGGTGCCGCGCAGCGCCTTCAGCTCGTCCGCCCGATCGAGGAGCCCGACGAGCTCGTCCGCGCTGAGGTCGAGCAGGGTGAGGAGGTGACGCGGGCTCACGCCTCGACGTCCTTCAGCAGGGCGCCGAGCTTCGCGAGCGCCTCGTCGATCTCGTCCGCGGTGACGTTCAGCGGCGGCGCGAGCCGGAGGACCGTGCCGCCCGCGATCGAGGCGAGGGTGCGCTGCTCGTCGCGCAGGCGGCCATAGACCTCGCGCGCGTCGACCGAATCGGCGAGGCGGACGCCGCGCAGCAGGCCGAGCCCGCGCGCCTCCACCGCGGCCGGCATCGCGGCGTCCTGCACCATCGCCTCGAGGCCCTCGCCGAGCCGCTGGCCCATCCGCGCGGCGTTCTCGACCAGACCCTCGTCGTCGAGGATGCGCAGCACCGCGAGCCCGGCCGCGCACGCGAGCGGGTTGCCGCCGAAGGTGCTGGCGTGGCTCCCGGGCGGCAGGCCGTCCGCGAGGCGCTCGGTGACGGCGATGGCGCCGATCGGGAAGCCGCCGCCCATGCCCTTGGCGAGCGAGCAGCCGTCCGGGACGACGCCGCTGTGCTCGGCGCCGAGGAAGCGCCCGGTGCGCCCATAGCCCGTCTGGACCTCGTCGAAGAACAGCAGCGCGCCGCGCTCGTCGCAGATCCGTCGCGCCCCCTCGAGGTAGGCCGTCTCGCCGATCACCAGGCCGCCCTCCCCCTGGAGCGGCTCCATCAGCACCATCGCGGTGCGGTCGGTGACCGCCGCCTCGAGCGCGCCGAGGTCGTTGAACGGGACGTGGGTCACCCCGGGGACGAGCGGCGCCATGCCCTCGTGATACTTCGGCTGACCGGTCAGGCTCAGCGCGCCCATGGTCCGGCCGTGGAAGCTCTTGTGCATCGCGACCAGATCGGTGCGCTCGGGCCGGCCATGCTCGAAGTGCCAGCGGCGCGCGAGCTTGAGGAGGGCCTCGACCGCCTCGGCGCCCGAGTTCGCGAAGTAGACGCGGTCGAACGGGGTGCGCGCCGTGATCTCGGCCGCGAGCTCGATCGAGGTCTGCGAGTAGAAGAGGTTCGACGTGTGCATCAGGCGGCCGGCCTGCTCCGCGATCGCGGCCGTCAGCACGGGGTGCGCGTGGCCGACCGAGAGCACCGCGATGCCGCCCGAGAAGTCGAGGTAGGCGTTGCCCTCGACGTCCTCGACCCGACAGCCCCGGCCCTGGCTCAGCACGAAGGGCGGCGGGCGGTAGTTCGGGAGCTGGGCGCGCTCGGCCTTGGCGACAAGCTCGGCGTTGGTCGGCATGGGCCGAGGTCTATCACAGGCCGCGCCGGGCGCCGTGGGCCAATCCCGAGGCGTCCCCTCGCCTGGCCGAGCTCGGCGGCGGAGGCGTGCGTGGACGTCTGCGGGTGCAGGTCCACGAGGGCGAGGACGAGCGCAGAGGTTCGGCTCCGACGGGCGCGCGGGGCTACGGCTTGATCTCGGTGCCGATGCCGTGGTCGGTGAAGATCTCGAGCAGGCACGCGTGGCGGCGACGGCCGTCGATCACGTGGACCTTCGCCACCCCGTCGCCGAGCGCGTCGAGGCCGCAGCGGACCTTCGGGATCATGCCGCCCTCGATCACGCCGTCGGCGATGTAGGACTCGATCGTCGTCGCGGTGAGCGAGGACTCGATCTCGCCGGACGGCCCGCGGATGCCCTCGATGTCGGTCATCAGGACGAGCTTCTCCGCCTTGAGCGCGCCGGCGACCGCGCCGGCGACGGTGTCGGCGTTGACGTTCAGCGCGCCGCCCTCGTCGTCGACCGCGACCGGGCTGATGACGGGGATGAAGCCGCCCTCGACGAGGCGGCGGATCACGTCGACGCGCACCTCGCGCACTTCGCCCACCCGGCCCGGATCCACCTCGACGCCGGTGCGGGTCTTCATGCGCTCGACCTTCGCCGCGCGGAGGAACCCGTCGTCCTTGCCGGTGAGGCCGACCGCGCGGCCGCCGTTCTTGCAGATCAGCGAGACGATCTGCTGGTTGACCGAGCCGCCGAGCACCATCTCGACGACCTCCATGGTGTTGTCGTCGGTGATCCGGAGGCCCTCGACGCGCTCCGAGCGCGAGCCCATGCGGACGAGGAGCTCGTCGATCTGCGGGCCGCCGCCGTGGACGACCACCGGGTTGAGCCCGACGTACTTCATCAGGGTGATGTCGCGCGCGAAGCTGTCGCGCAGCGCCGGGTCGACCATCGCGTGGCCGCCGTACTTCACGACGAACGTGCGGCCGTGAAACCGGCGGATGTAGGGGAGCGCCTCGTGGAGGATCGCCGCCTTCTGGATCAGGGCCTCGACCATGGGCGGGTGGGTAGCAGAATCGTCGCGCGCTGTCGCCGGCTCCGCCGCGCGCCCCGAGCGCCGGCTCACGCCAGGTCGAGCAGGGCGCTCGCGCCGTCTTCGCCGGCGAGCCGGCGGACGAGGGTGAGCTTGGCCCGGCGCTCGCCCGCGACCTCGACCTCGTGCGCGAAGACCGCGTCGCCCTCCGCGGTGCGACCGACGAGCGCGCTCGTCACCTCCACCCGCTCGCCCGCGACCACGCCGAGCCGGTAGTGCGCGGCCTCCGCGACCGGCTGGACCTGCGCGGCGTCGTGCCCATTGGCGACGAGCCAGCGCGCGAGCGCCTCGTCGCACCAGTCGACGTAGGCCGGGTGGTTCACGTGGGCCAGCGGATCCATCCAGGTGTGCCAGCAGTCGAACGCGAGGGGCGGCCCGACGCGCTCGGGCGTCGCCTCGAAGACCGGCAGCTCGACCGGCGGGTCGCGCTCCTCCACCGCGAAGGCCTCGGTCAGCGCGTCGGACGCGCGCACGAGGCTCAGGTCGCTCGCGACGTGGACCCAGTGCTGGGTCGCGCTCGCGACCGGCCCGTGCGGCCCGCGCAGCCGGCACTCGCGCTGGAAGAACATCCCGCGCCGGAAGCGGCTCGGCCAGGTCTCCCCCACCAGCGCGTCGCCGTAGACCGTCTCGCGGTGGTGGCGGACGACCATGCTGCGCACGATGAAGCTGACCCCCTCGGCGCGGTAGCGCTCGGGGGGCCACCCGGCCTGGATCGAGCCGCCCACCGCCACGTCCTGGAAGAGGCGCCACACGTCGCCCGCGCGCGCGGTCTCTCGCGGGGTGAACGCGCTGCGCGGCAGCAGGAGCGGGACCTCGTGCATCAGAGGATGTAGCGGGCGAGCTCGTCGTCGCCGAGGATGGGCGAGAGCGTCGCGCGCACCATCCGCGCGTCGATCTGCAGGCGCTCCTCGCTCATCTCGGGCGCGACGAAGCTGACCTCCTCGAGGAGCGCCTCGAGGATCGTGTGCAGCCGCCGCGCGCCGATGTTCTCGCTGCGCTGGTTCGCCTCCTGCGCGTACTCCGCCAGCGCCTCGACCGCGTCGTCGGTGAACGTGAGGTCGAGCCCCTCGGTCCTCAGGAGCGCCTGGTACTGGCGCGTCAGCGAGTTGCGCGGCTCGGTGAGGATGCGGACGAAGTCCTCCTTGCCGAGCGAGTCGAGCTCGACGCGGATCGGGAAGCGGCCCTGCAGCTCCGGGATGAGGTCGGACACCTCGGCCACGTGGAACGCGCCGGCCGCCACGAAGAGGATGTGGTCGGTCTTCACCGGGCCGTACTTGGTGCTCACGGTGCTGCCCTCGACGATCGGGAGCAGATCGCGCTGCACGCCCTCGCGCGAGACGTCGGGGCCCGCGCCCGCCTTCTGCCGGCCGGCGACCTTGTCGATCTCGTCGAGGAACACGATCCCCGCCTGCTGCGTGCGCTCGAGCGCCGCCTTCTGCACGCGGTCCATGT
Organism: Polyangia bacterium; assembly: GCA_030426845.1. Classification (GTDB taxonomy): domain Bacteria; phylum Myxococcota_A; class Polyangia; order Polyangiales; family Sandaracinaceae; genus JAUHXR01. The sequence continues at coordinate 7,979 of JAUHXR010000185.1, forward strand.
CCACGAGCTTCTCGGCCTCTTGCTGCTGCAGCAGGGTGAGCGCGACGGGCACGCGCACCTTGCGCCGCTTGGTCTTGCCCTTGAAGCCGGGGAGCTGCCCGAGCATGTCGCGGAGGTTGACCTCCATCTCCTCCATGCCGTGCATCCCGAAGATCTGCATGAACGGGCTCGCGTTGTCGGGGACCGTGAGCTCGACCTCCTCGTCGTCGAGCTCGCCCGCGCGCAGCTTCTCGCGGAGCTTCTCGATCTCGCTCGGCGGCAGCGGGGCGGCGGGCTGCGGCGCGGAGCCGCCCCCGCCCGGCACGAAGAACGGGCCGAACATCTGGCCGGCCGGGGTCCCGGCGGCCCCCGCGGGCTGGGTCGGCGCGGGCGGCGGCGGCGCGTTCTTGCGCGCGAGCATCTCGAGCAGCCGCTGCTCGGCCGCCTCTTCGGCCCGCGGCTTGACCCGCTCGACCTCCTCGTCGCGCACGAGCTGGACCGCGATCTCGACCAGATCGCGGATCATCGCCTCGACGTCGCGCCCGACGTAGCCGACCTCGGTGAACTTGCTCGCCTCGACCTTGATGAAGGGCGCGTTGGCGAGCTTCGCCAGGCGGCGCGCGATCTCGGTCTTCCCGACGCCCGTCGGGCCGATCATGATGATGTTCTTGGGCGCGATCTCGTCGCGCAGCTCGGGCTCGACCTGCTGGCGCCGCCAGCGGTTTCGCAGCGCGACGGCGACCGCACGCTTGGCCTTGTCCTGCCCGACGATGTAGCGGTCGAGCTGCGCGACGATCTCGCGCGGGGTCAGGTCCCGGACCTCCTCGGTCATGCTCCGACCTCCTCCACCACGATCGACGCGTTGGTGTAGACGCAGATCTCACCCGCGATGGTGAGCGCCTCCTCGGCGATCTCGCGCGCGGTCTTGTCCGTGTGCCGGTAGAGCGCGCGCGCGGCGGCGAGCGCATAGGAGCCCCCCGAGCCGATCGCGATCACGCCCTCGTCGGGCTCGATGACGTCGCCCGTGCCGCTCACCAGCAGCGTGTGGCTGGCGTCCATCACGATGAGCATCGCCTCGAGCCGCCGCAGGTACCGGTCGGTCCGCCAGTCCTTCGCCAGCTCCACCGCGGCGCGCGGGAGGCTGCCGTTGTGCTCCTTCAGCTTGGCCTCGAACCGGTCGAGGAGCGTGAAGGCGTCGGCGCTCGCGCCAGCGAAGCCGGCCACGATCGCCCCGTCGGCGATGCGGCGGACCTTCTTGGCCTGGGACTTCATGATGGTCTGGCCGAGCGACACCTGGCCGTCGCCCGCCATGGCGGCGCGCCCGTCGCGGCGAACCGCGACGATGGTAGTCGAGCGGAACGCGTCGTCCTGCTGGGGTCGGGGGTGCATGGGTCGGGGGAAGCTAGGGATCGGTCCCGCGCACGTCAAACCGGATCGAGGCCTCGCGACCTGATATCCTCTCTCGGGCAGTGGGATTCGAGGATCGTTTCCAGCTCAAGGTCCCGCTCGGCGAGACCGCCCACGGCACGGTCTGGTCGGCGGAGGACAAGCTCCGTAAGCGACCGGCGGCCGTGATCACGCTCGAGGACGACGCGCCCGCGCCGCTCCTCGCGCGCGTCGGCGCGCTCGTGGACGGCGGCGTCGGCAAGGTCCGCTCGACGGTGCTCGCGCGGGTGGTCGACGCGGGGCGCACCGAAGAGGGCCTGCCGTACATCGCGACCGAGCTGATCGAGGGCGCCCAGAGCCTCGAGGCGCGCCTGCGCGAGGGGCCGCCGATGCGCGCCGAGGCGCTCGTCCGGCTCGTCGTGGACGTGCTCGCGGCCCTCGCGAAGCTCCACGAGGCAGGGCTGTTCCACGGCGACATCGAGCCGGGCAACGTGCTCGTGCTCGAGCGGGGCAGCCAGCTCGCGCCCCGGGTGATCGGGCTCGGCCTGAACCGCGCGCTGGTCCGCGAGGGCGCGCTGCCCCTCGAGTCGCCCGAGCACCTCGCGGCGATCGGCTACCTCGCGCCCGAGCAGGCCGCCGCGGAGCCCGCGAGCGGGCCGAACGCGGACCTCTTCTCGGCGGTGGCGATCCTCTACGCGGGGCTCAGCGGGCGGCTGCCGTACCGGGGCGCCGACGCCGACGCGATCCGCGCGGCCGCGGCCGAGCGGCACGTCCCGCGGATCGGCAAGGTCTGCGAGGCGCTCGCGAACACCGCGCTCGGCACGGTGATCGACAAGGCGCTGTCGCGCGATCCGGCCGATCGCTACGACGACGTGGCCGCGCTCTCGAGCGCGCTGCGCGGTGCCCTGATCCGCACGCGGGGGGTCCGCGAGCTGGAGGCCGCCACCGGCGAGCGGGCGACGGCGCCGGACGACTCGGACGACGCGCTCTCCGCGGAGCGCGCGACCGGGCCCACCCCCGAGCCAGAGCGCAAGGGCCTGATGCCGAGGGTCGGCGCGCCCCCCAAGCTCGGCGCGCCTCGCCTGGGCGGCTCGCCGATCGGCTCCCCGAGCGGCTCACCGGCGGCCCCGGTCGCGCTCGGGAGCGTCGGCAAGAAGAAGCTCAAGCCGGTCACCCTGCCGCCGCCCGCCAACCCCAAGCCCGCCGTCCCGCCGCCCGGCGGCCGGCCGCCCCCGATCCCCAAGCCGGACGGTCTGCGGTTCGAGCGCATCTCCGGCCTGCTCGAGATCCCGGAGATGCCCGAGGAGGGCGCCCCGTCCCCGCCCGCGGCGAAGGCGTCGGACGAGGACCGCCTCGAGCTCGAGCGGCTCTCCGGACTCCTCGAGATCCCGCCGGACGGAGGCGCACCGCGGCGCCTGGGGCCGGCGGACGCGAGCCGCGGAGAGACCGAAGCCTCGGAGGCCGACGTCGAGCTCGACGAGGACGGCCCCGACGCTGATCGCACCGCGGCGGCCCCCGGGGACGCGGCGACCGACGAGGCGAAGGACGCCGAGGCCGACGACGCCGAGGCCGACGACGCCGAGGCCGACGACGCCGAGGCCGACGACGCCGACGACGCACCGCGGATGGCCGAAGGCGCCAAGGCCGAAGACGCCAAGGCCGAAGGCGCCAAGGCCGAAGGCGCCAAGGCCGAAGACGCCAAGGCCGAAGACGCCAAGGCCGAAGACGCCAAGGCCGAAGACGCCAAGGCCGGAGACGCCAAGGAGAACATAGCAACAGGCGCTGACGCCTCGGCCGACGCGTCCCAGCTCGAGACGACGGATCTGGAGACGACGGAGCTCGACGCGGACGACCTGGTCACCGCGAGCGACGCGCCGCCGCCCCCGAAGCCGAAGCCGAAGGCCATCGTGCCCAAGCCGGACTCGGTGCGTCCCGGCAAGAAGAAGAGAAAGAAGCGCAAGAAGAGCTCGAGGCCTCCGCCGCCGGTCGCGGCCTCGAGGGAGGCCCCCGCGAAGGAGGCCCCCGCGCCGACCGCGGCCGCACCGGTCGCCACGCCCACGGAGTCGGAGACCCCGCGCTGGGTCCCCATCGCCGTGATCGCGGGGCTCGCGGCCGCCCTCGTGGTCGGCGTCTGGGCCTTCACGCGCGGCGGGGACGAGCCCACCGACCCGCCGATCGCGGAGGCCACCCCCGGACCCTCCGAAGACCCGCCCGCGCCCGAGGTCACCGACCCGGTCGCGCCCCCCGACGTGGCCCCGCCCGCGCCCTCCCCCGATCCGATCGATCCGGTCGAGCCGCCGGTGGAGGAGCCGCCGCCGAGCCTCGCCACGATCGCGCTCACCGGCGTGCCCGAGGGCGCCGAGGTGCGCGTCGCGGGGACCGCGGTCGAGGGCACGTCCTTCGAGCTCGGCGACGCGGCCCTCGACGTCGAGGTCGTGGCCGACGGCTTCGAGACCTGGCGCCGCACGGTGCAGCCCGGCAGCGAGAGCCCGATCGCGGTCGAGCTCACCGCGATCGCGCCGCCGGCGCCCGACCCGACGCCCACGGCCCGGCGCGCCGCGCGTGCGACGGGAGGCGCGACCCGTCGCGCTGGTCGCACGACCCGACGATCCCAATCGAGCGGCCGCGCGAGCACCTCCGGGCGCTCGACCTCGAGCGCGGGTCACCCCGGCGCGATCACCGACCCCGGGTTCTGAGCCGTGACCGCGTCCCTCTGGCAGGCCCGCGGCGGGCGCGAGACGCACCGGTTCGACTTCCTCGTCGTCGGCGCCGGGATCAGCGGCGCGAGCGCGGCGTACTGGCTCGCCGAGCGGGGGGAGCGGGTCGCCCTCCTCGACGCAGGCGGCGTGGCGTCGGGCGCGTCCGGCAAGAGCGCCGGGATGCTCCTGCTCGGCACCGCCGACCCGTACAGCCGCGTGGTCGAGCTCTACGGTCGCGAGCGGGCGCGTGAGGTCTGGGCCTTCACCCGCGAGAACCGCGCGCTGCTCCTCGAGCGCGTGATCGGCGACGGCGCGCGGGACGCGGCGCTCGGCGTCGTGCGGCGCGCGGGGACGATGAGCGCCGCGGTGAGCGAGCACGAGCTGGCCGAGGCAGAGCGCTCGCTCGCGTGGTTGAACGAGGACGGCTTCGCCCACGAGCGGGTCGACGCCGAGGAGCTGCGGCGCGCCTACGGGAGCGACGCGCTGCTCGGCGGAGTGCGCGATCCCGCGGGGATGACCGTCGACCCCGCGAGGCTGACCCGACGAGTGGTCGCGATGGCGCGCGAGCGCGGGGCGACGCTCTACGAGGGGCACCGGGTGATCGCCACCCGCGAGGACGAGGGCGGGGTCGAGGTCTCGACCCCGAGCGCGACCTTCCGCGGCGAGATGCTGCTGCTCTGCCTGAACGCCTATGCGCCGCTCCTCGAGCCGCACCTCGAGGGGCGCGTGGTGGCGGCCCGCGGACAGATGCTGGCGACCGAGCCGATCGGCGAGCGGGTGACCCCGTGGGGCGTCTACGCTGACTTCGGCTACGAGTACTTCTGGCAGCTCGAGTCGGGCGAGGTCGTGGCCGGGGGCTGGCGTCAGCACCACGCGGACGCGGAGAAGGGCTACCTCGAGGAGACGACGCCGACGATCCAGGACGGAGTCTGGGGCTTCATGACGCGGGTCATCCCCGCGCTTCGCGGACGCCGCGTGACCCACCGATGGGCGGGCGTGATGGGGTTCTCGGGCGACGGCCTCCCCTTCGTCGGCGAGCTCCCGGGCCGGCCGCGGTCGCGCTTCCTCGCAGGGCACACCGGCCACGGCTTCGGCTTCGCGTTCCTCGCCGCCAAGCGCCTGGTCGACATGTCCCTCGACGGCGCGCCGGTCGGGTGGCTGAGCGCGCGCCGCGCGAGCCTCGCCGCGGTCCGCTGAGCCGCGTCCACGCCGCGGCTTTCTCGCGCTGGACCCCACCCGCGACCCATACTCGGAGGAGGTGGACGACCCCCTCGGGCAACAGATCGAGCGCTTCTGCACGCACCTCGCGAGCGTGAAGCGCAGCTCGCCGCGCACCGTCGACACCTACCGCCGCGCGCTCCTTCAGCTCCGCGAGTTCGTCCTCGCCGAGGACCTGCCGGCGGACGCCGCGCGCCTCGACACGACCGCGCTCCGCGGGTTCCTCGCGTCGCGCTTCGCCACCGACTCGAGCGCCACCCTCGCGCGGAAGATCGCGACGATGCGCAGCTTCTACCGCTTCCTGATGCAGCGCGGCGTGGCCCGCGACAACCCCGCCGCGACGATCGCGACGCCCAAGGTCAAGAAGCTGCTGCCCCGGTTCCTCACCGTCGATGACGCGGTCCGCGTGGTCGAGGCGCCGGCCGAGGACGCGGCCCGTGATCCGCGCCTCGCCCGGCGTGACCGCGCCATCCTCGAGCTGGTCTACGCCGGGGGGCTCCGGGTGAGCGAGGTGGCGGGCGTCCGCCGGGTGGACCTCGACCTCGGCGCGCGGCGCGTCCGGGTGCTCGGCAAGGGCGGCAAGGAGCGCATGGTCCCCTTCGGGCCGCCGGCCGCCGAGGCGCTCGAGGCCTACCTCGAGGTGAAACCGAAGCTCCGCAGCGCGCGCCGGCCTCCCGACCCCGACGCGCTCTTCCTCGGCCGCGCGGGCACCGCGCTCACCGCGCGCCAGGTGCAGAACATCGTGCGGCGCTACGGAGCCCTCGGGGCGGGACGCGCGGATCTGCACCCGCACGCGCTGCGGCACAGCTGCGCGACGCACCTGCTCGACGCAGGCGCGGACATCCGGAGCATCCAGGAGCTCCTCGGCCACGCGAGCCTGTCGACCACGCAGCGCTACACCCACGTCAGCGTCGACCGCCTGATGGAGGTCTACGACCGGGCGCACCCGATGGCGCACGACGAGGACTGACGAGGCCTCGGGCTCAGCGGCGCCCGGCGTCGTCGTGGGGCTCGTGGAAGACCCGCGGGTCCTCCTCGTCGCCGTTCGTGATCTCGAGGCGGACGCGGTCGTCTTCCTGGATCGTGGCCGTCCACGAGTAGTGCTCGTACAGGGCGGCGTCGAGGCGGCGCAGCCCGATCGGCTCTTCCGGCTCGCCCTCGCGCAGCAGCACCCAGCGGTGCTCCTCGACGCCCGGCTGGCAGGTCCGGCCCTCCTCGCGCACCGACACGCCGGCCGAGACGACGCGCAGCTCGACCTCCGCGTAGGGGCAGGTCGACTCGTCGAAGGCGGCCTCGTTCTGGACCATGAAGATCATCGAGTAGGCGAGCACGCCGACCGGCAGGAGCGCGAGCGCGACGAGGATCGCCTTCTTCCACGGCGCCATCGGCGGGCCCTCGGGGGGCTCGGCGCGCGGGTCGCGGCTCACGCGACCTCCGCCCGGACGTCGGCCGCGCCGATCGCCTCGAGCCACGGCGCGAGATCCTCGAGCGCCCGCTCGGCCAGCTTCTCCCGGCGCATGCGCCGCTTGCGGATCTTGCGGCCCGGGAGCGGCGGCACCATCGACCACATCACGTTCGACGGCGCGAAGACCTTGTCCCGGTCGCGCAGGTGCCGCATCAGCCCGCCGAGCGCGGTGGTCTCCGGAGGGAGCGCGTCGAGCCCGAGCGAGAGGAGCACCGCGATCACGAGCCCCGAGGCCGCGCTCTCGACGTAGCCCTCGACCCCGCTCACCTGACCCGCGAGGTAGACCCCGGGCGCGGCCGCGAGGGAGAAGTCGTCGGCCAGGGCCCGCGGCGAGTCCACGTAGGTGTTGCGGTGCACGCTGCCGAGGCGCGCGAATTCGGCGTCCTCGAGGCCCGGGATCATGCGGAAGACCCGCTTCTGGTCCGGCCACTTCATCCGCGTCTGGAAGCCGACGAGGTTCCACGCGGTGGCGTGCTTGTCCTCCTGGCGGAGCTGCACGACCGCGTAGGGGCGCGCGCCGGTGCGGGGGTCGGTGAGCCCGACCGGCTTCATCGGCCCGTGCGCGAGGGTCAGCGGCCCGCGCTCGGCCATCACCTCGATGGGCAGGCACCCCTCGAAGTACTTCACCTCCTCGAAGCCCTTGGGCTCGACCTTCTCGGCCTCGAGGATCGCCGCGATGAACGCGTCGTACTCCTCGCGGCTCATCGGGCAGTTCACGTAGGCCGCGTCGCCGCCCTTGTCGTAGCGGCTCTGCTTGAAGGCCTTGTCGAAGTCGATCGAGTCGGCGGTGACGACCGGCGCGATCGCGTCGTAGTAGGCGAGGTGCTCGGCCCCGACGGTGCGCGCGAGCTCGGCCGCGAGGGCGTCGGAGGTGAGCGGGCCGGTCGCGAGGACGAGCGGTCGCGCGTCTTCGATCGCCGTGACCTCGCGGTGCTCGCGGGTGATCCGCGGGTGCGCGTCGATCCGCCGGGTCACCTCGGCGCTGAACACCTCGCGGTCGACCGCGAAGGCGCCGCCGGCCGGGACCCGCGCGACCTCGCCCGCGCTCATGATGAGCGAGCCCGCCCGGCGCAGCTCCTCCTTGAGGAGGCCGACCGCGTTCGAGAGGTCGGCGCCGCGGAACGAGTTGGAGCACACCAGCTCGGCCAGCCCGTCGAGCGACTGGGCGGGGGTCTTCCGCGCCGGCTTCTGCTCGACGAGGGTGACCTCGACCCCGCGCTCCGCGAGCTGCCACGCGCACTCGCAGCCTGCGAGCCCGCCACCGACGACCATGACCTCCATGGCGGCGGGTTATGGGCACAGAGGCCCGCCGGCGCCACCCGGCTCACGGCTCCACCGCCGCCAGCGCGAGGGCCCGCCAGCCGCCCGGCTCTCGGCCGGCCAGCCCCTCGAGGCCGAGCTGGGTGAGGAGGGCGTTGACCCGCTGGACCGGCAGCCCCGCCTCCGCCGCGACGTCGTCGGGGTGGCGCACCTGGGCGCCGAGCGCCGAGTAGACCGCGCCGAGCTCGCCGCGAAGCACGCGGGCGGCCTCGACCGGGGCGTCGAGGGGACGGCCGAGCGCGGCCTCGAGATCCTCGGCGACGAGGCACGGCCGGGCCGGCTCACGCAGGAGGTGGGCCCCGCCCGCGGAGCGCGGATCCCACGGCGCGGCCGGCACCGCGAAGAGCGGTCGCCCGAGCCGGGTCGCCCACCGCGCGGTGCTGAGCGCGCCCGACTTGAACGGCGCCTGGACCACGAGGACCGCGTCGGCGAGGGCCGCGATCAGGCGGTTGCGGGCGAGGAAGCGGTGCGGCAGCGGGGCCTCGCCGGAGGGCGTCTCACCGAGCCACCCGCCGCCGGCCGCCAGCACCTCGTCGAAGAGCCGACGGTTCGCCCTGGGGAACGGCTTCTCGAGCGGCGCCGCCTGAACGACGAACGTCCGGCCGCCCGCGTCGAGCGCGCCGCGGTGCGCCGCCGCGTCGATCCCCTCGGCGCCGCCCGACAGGATCGCCACCCCGGCCGCGGCCCAGCGCGCAGAGAGCTCCCGCGCGAAGCGGAGGGCGCCCCGGTCCGCGCGGCGGGTGCCGACGACCGCCAGGGCGGGCCGGACGGGGACCGCGCCCCGGACGTACAGGACGTCCGGCGGCGATTCGAGCTCGAGGAGTCGGGGGAGCGAGGCGGGATCGATCGTGCGCATGGCCCCCGTATCGCGGGCCGACGGCGGCCGGTTTCTTGACTGGCCCGCCGCGTCGACGATCGGATGAGGCATGCGCACGTGGCCATGGAGCGAGCTGGCCTGGCCCGACCTGGCCTCGACCGAGCTCGGCTGGACCCACGTCGCGATCGCGCTGCTCGTGGTCTTCGGGCTGATCCAGACGGCGCGGCTCGGGTGGCGCGCCCGCGCGGCGGGGCGTCGGCTCGCGCGCACCAAGCGGGTGGCGGCCGCGGGCGAGCGCGACGCCGAGGGGATCCTCGCGGCGGCCGGATACCGCGTGGTGGACCGGCAGCTGAGCGCCAAGGTCCGCTACGAGGTCGACGGCGCGCCGGTCGAGGTCGACGTGCGCGCCGACCTGCGGGTGCGGCGGGGGAGCGAGACGCTGCTCGCGGAGGTCAAGACCGGCGACGCCGCGCCCCGCCCGACCAGCGTGCCGACCCGTCGCCAGCTCCTCGAGTACGCCCACGCGTTCGACGTGGACCGGCTGCTGCTCGTCGACGCGACCCGCGGCACGATCTCCGAGATCGGCCTGCCCCGCCGCGCGCGCCGTGGCCTCCTCGCGCGCTGGTTTGGGTAGAGTCGGCGCGTGAGAGTCCAGCTGCTGACCGACGCGCTGTTCGACGAGGTCCTCGCCGCCGCCGAGGCGAGCCCGCGGCGGCGCATCAACCACAACTTCCACCCCACCCTCGCGTCGAACCCGCACCGCTTCCTCAACGTGATGCTGCGCGACACCTACGTGCGGCCCCACCGGCACCTCGATCCGCCGAAGTGCGAGGCGTTCCTGGTCCTGCGGGGCGAGCTCGACATCCTGCTGTTCGACGACGCAGGGGCGATCACCGCGCGCCACCGGATCGGGGACGCGCCGGAGCTTCCGACCGGGATCGATCTGTCCCCGGGGGTCTGGCACTCGCTCGTCGTGCGGAGCCCCCACGCGGTGATCTACGAGGTGAAACCGGGGCCCTACGACCCGGCGACCGACAAGGACTTCGCGGCGTGGGCGCCCGCCGAGGGGGACCCGGGGGCGGAGGCCTACCTCGCCGGGCTCCGCGACTGATCCGCGACTGATCGCGGGTCGGCCGGGACACTCGATCGCGTCGCGGCTGCCTCGATCCGGGCGCCTCGACCCCGCACGGGAGGGCGTCGCCTCGATGGCCCGATCCCTGCTTCGTCACCGGCCATGACTGCGCACGCGGACAGGGTCACCGAGAACTTGCGCTCCCTGATCGGATGTTCCAGGGTCATCGCCAGCGTGGCCCGCACTCTCATCGTGCTCGTCGGCTCGGCGCTCGCGCTGGCCGGCTGCGAAGGCATCGAGTGGTGGCCGCCGGCCGACGCGCCGGCGACCCCCGCCCCCGTCGCGCCCGAGGCGCCGGCGCCGGCCGAAGAGGTCGCCCCCGCCCCGGCGGCGGAGGAGCCCGCCCCGCCGCCGCTCGCGCGGCCGGTGCCGCTCTACGAGTCCGGCACCACCGAGGGCCCGATCGACGCGGACACCGCGCGCGCCGACGGCTTCTTCGTCCTCGACCTCGGCGAGGAGTGGACGCCGTACCTGTTCACCGAGCGCGTCTCCGACGACGAGGACCCGGTCGAGCACGCCTACCGCTCCACCTACCTCGCGCTCGCCCGCGGCGAGCACCCGGACGACCACCACGGCCAGCGCGCCCAGCGCGACAAGTACCTCGAGCTGTTCGGGATCATGCCGACCCTCGGCCTGCTGCGGGAGCGCTTCCGCCGGGTGCGCGATCTCGAGTGCGCCGAGGCGCTCGACCTGACCGCGCTCGAGGAGTTCGACGGCTTCATCCGGTACACGAACAACCGCGCCGCCCGCAACCACGCGCGCAACTACGCGGTCCTGCGCAACCAGGTGAACGCGCTCGTCGAGGCGGCCGGCGTCGACGGCCCCGAGGCGCTCGACAGCGCGAGCCTCGAGCCCCGCGATCAGCGCAACCTCCGCGACTACCTCGCCCAGACGCCGCGCGTCCGCGCGGTCAC
>JAUHXR010000186.1 GCA_030426845.1 Polyangia bacterium
AGCTCCGGATGCTGGACTCGAACCAGCGACAAATCGGTTAACAGCCGATCGCTCTACCAACTGAGCTAATCCGGAATAGGGCCGACGTTTTAGCCAGGCCGCCGCCGAAGTCAAGCGCCCGGCGGGCGGGCCCCCGCGGGCGCCGGGCGTGCTACTTCTCCGGCCACGATGAGCCACCCCCCGGAGTCTACGATGGAGCCCTCGTTCAACGTGCTCGGGACGCCGCTGCGGCCCTGCAGCCTCGCGCCGATGACGGGCTGGTTTCGCGACGGCTGCTGCAACACCGACGCGCGCGACGTGGGGTCGCACACGGTCTGCGCGCGAGTGACGCAGGACTTCCTCGCGTTCCTCCGCGCCAAGGGGAACGACTTGGTGACGCCCGCGCCGCAGCACGGGTTTCCCGGGCTGAAGGACGGCGACCAATGGTGCGTATGCGCCGCGAGCTGGCGGGAGGCCTTCGAGGCGGGCAAGGCCTGCCCGGTGGTGCTCGAGAGCACGCACGCCAAGGCGCTCGAGGTGGTCGCGCTCGACGCGCTCCTCACCCACGCGATCGCGGCTGAGGCCTGATCAGCCCGGGATCCGCGCGAGGACCTGCTCGCGGACGCGGTCGAGCTCCTCGGCGACGAGCTCGGCGAGGCGGTCCACGATGTCGGGGGCTCGCGCGCCCGCCGACGCGAGGAGGTTCACCTCGATCGCCGGGAGGGTGACCTCGGGCGCGAGCAAGAGCAGGCGGCCGCGCTCGAAGTAGCGGAGCGCGGTGTGGCCCGGAAGCACGGCCGCGAGGCCGGCCCGGGACGCGATCTCCGCCGCCTCCGTGAAGGTGCTCACGCGGACCCGGGCGAACACCGGCAGGCGAAACGGCTCGCCCTTTCGGATCGTGTCCAGAGACGCGGGGAGCTCGGAGATCGCGACGTGCGGCAGCTCGGCGAGGCGCGTGCGCGTCATGCGACCCGAGGCGAGGGCCGGGGCCCCGCAGAGGAGCAGCCGCGTCTGGCCGAGGCAGCGCGCGCCCGGCGCGGGCCCCATCACGAGCTGGGCGTCCTCGGGGTCGCCGAGCTCCGACGGCCGGCGCGCTTCGGTGCGCACCTCGATGACGAGATCCGGGCGCTCGCGACGCAGGCTCGCGAGGCACCCGGGGAGCAGCGACAGCGACAGCTCGAGGGGAGCGCGGAGGGTGAGGCCGTCGGACACGCCGTGAGTCTACGCGGTCTCGCCCGCGGCCGGTGACCGCGACGCATCCGGTCGGCACCGCCCGCGGTCAGAGGAGCGCGGCGAACTCGCGGCCGAGCTCGAGCGGGGTGGGGCGATCTCGGTAGTCCATCGCGGTCGCGGCGCGCAGGAGCTTCACGAGGCTGGCCGGCTGATCCTTGAGCGCGCTCGCGTCCTCGAGCGGGTCCTGGCGCATGTGGGCCACGATGCGCTGGCGGGAGTCCTCGATCTCGTCGAAGAACTTCCGCCCCGTCATGACGTTGTAGATGGTGCCCGCGAGCGCGTACACGTCGGCGCGGCCGTCGAGCTCGACCGGGTCGAGGACCTGCTCGGGCGCGATGTAGCCCGGCGTGCCGGCCACGAACTTGCCGCCGACCTCGGGCGGGACGCGCATCGCGCGGACCATTCCGAAGTCGATCACGACCGTGCTCAGCGGCGTGGCCTTGGCGGGGTCGCGGTGGGCGTCCGGGTCGAACTTCACGCCGCCGCCCAGGGGCAGGCGCAGCCAGAGGTTGGCCGGCTTGACGTCGCGGTGGACGAGGCCCGCGTTGTGGAGCGCGGTGAGGCCGGCGCAGGTCTCGAGGACGACCTTGCGCAGCTCGTAGAGGCTCATCAGCTTCGCCTCGGAGTACATCTTGAGGTCGGCGCCGATGAGGTACTCGAGCACCAGGTAGGGCATGCCGTCCTCGATGCCGCGATCGATGATGTTCGCGACGTTCGGGTGGTAGAGGCCCGCGAGCGCCTTCGCCTCCTCGTGGAACGACGCGAGGATCCCCTCGCGCTCGAGGTCGTTCGCGTTGGCGAGCGCGTCGGCCTTGGGCGCCTTCATCACGAACAGGCGATCCGCCTCGGCCTTGCGCACGAGCCACACGGTGCCGATGCCGCCGTGGCCGAGCGGGCGGATCAGCTCGTAGCCGACGAGCACCCGCGGCTCGCGCTTCTTGGGCGCGGGCGGGGGCGGAGGCGTCTTGCGGATCGCGGCCTCGACCGCGGGCTCGACGAGCGCGGAGGCGGTCGGCCCGAGGGCGGCGAGCCAGACCTCGAGGAGCGTGATCTCGCGGGCCCGGATCGCGCGCGCCACCACCGAGGCGGTACGCGGCGCGTTCTCGCTCACGTGGCGCGCGAGCGTGTTGTCGGTCGGCGCCTCCTCGGCCGAGTGGAGCGCGCGCACCGGGTCGGCGAGCGCGGCCCGCAGCCGCTCCGCCGCGAGGACGAGCTCGAGGCAGCGCGCCTCCAGGTCCTTGTCGCGCCCCGACGCGCCGCTGAACACGGTGAGCGCGGCCGCGAGGCCGGACAGGGCGTGGGCGAGCTCGGTGTCCCCCGCGCGCAGCTCCGCGAGGACCTTCGACGCCTCGGCGCCCCAGGCGCCGTCCGGATCCGGGTCGGCGAGGACGCCGCGCGTCACGTCGGCGAGGTCGCAGCAGGTCTCGAGCGCGCCGTCCGCGATCATCGGGAGGGCGCTGGCGAGCTGCTGGAGGATCGCGGGTCGGTCGATCACGAGCGCCCACCACGCGGCGAAGGGGCCGAGCCACTGGACGTCGTCGACCTCGCCCAGCGCGGTGCCGCGGGTGGTGTCGACGAGGCGCCAGAACAGGGCGCTCAGCGCGCTCTTCAGCGACTCCGGCATCTCGCGCGTGCCGTCGACGAGGCCGTCGAGCTTGCGCAGCATCAGGCAGGTGTCGTGGGCGACCGGGCCTCGGTCGCCGAGGTCGCGCGCGTCGTCGCCGCACGCGTCGAGCGCGTAGCCGCCGAGCTTCAGCGCGAGCACCTCGAGCTGGACGTCGAAGTCGGGATCCTCGCTGCCCTCCTCGCGGCGCTCACGCACCAGGTCGAGCAGCTCGGACGGCGCGCGGGCGATGCGCGCCCAGGTGTCCTGAAGATCCGGCGCGGCGATCGGATCGCCCTCGGGGCGCGTCGCGAGCATCGGGCCCCAGAGCCGCAGCGCGAGCGACCGGGCGCAGCCCTCGTAGGCGTTGATCGCCGAGGCGCGGTGGCGCGCGCTGCCGGGGCCCAGGACGATGCGCTGGGCCTCCTCGAAGGTCGGGCTCAGCGTGCCCGCGAAGCGCGCCGCGCGCGCGTCGGCCTCCTCGTCGTCGTACTGCGCGGCGAGGCGCACGAGGTTCTCGAGGCCGAGCTCGATGTCGAGCGGGTCGCGCTCGGCGCCGTCGATCGGATCGGTCACCGCGATGGTCTCGAGCCAGCGCCGCCAGGAGGCGACCGAGTCGGTCTTCGCGCGCCGCGCGAGCTGGCGGAGCTGACGGAACGGGATCGCGATGGCGTCGCGATCCTCGCCCCGGCGCCAGAGCGTCCCGAGCCCTCGCGCGAGCGCGCGCGCCGCCACCGCACCGCCGTCGCCGCGGATGATCCGCTCGGCGAGTCGGTCCCAGAGATCGCGCCGCGCGTGGAACAGGTAGGGGGTCGCCGCGGCCGCGGCCGCGAGGACCCAGGCCTCGTTGGCGGGGTCGTCGATGATCGCCTCGAGCTCGTGCGCGAGGAATCGCAGGCGACTCGACGGGAGCGACGCGAAGGCGGTGAGCGCGCGCTGCCGCAGGACGGGCGAGGCGCCGTGGACCCAGTCGAGCAGGGTGCCCTCGAGCGGCTCGAAGGCGCCGGCGAGACGACCGAAGGAGCGCGCGGCGTGGATCCACACGAGCGGCTCCGGGTGGAGCAAGAGAGGTTGCAGCGTCTGGAGCGTCCGCCCGACGAGCCGCTGGTCGGTGCTCGGCGGCAGGCCGCAGACCGTGACCTCCATGCAGCGCGCGGCCAGGACGCGCCCCCGCAGCGAGCCGCGGGCGGGCCGGCCGACGACCGCGTCGAAGGCGACCTCGTCGCTCCAGATCCACGCGCCGAGCGCCGGGATCTGCAGGGCGCGCGCGCCCGCCTCCCACAGCAGGATCTCCAGCCGCGAGCGCGCCTCCGCGTTGCGCGGCTCGGCGAGCGCCTCGCCGCCGCCGAGCATCGGGACGCAGACGAGCGCGTCGGCGAGCGGGCCCTGGACGACGCGGTTGCGCGCGAGGATGCGGGCCTGGTCGCGGTAGGCCTCGAGCTGGTGGGCCGCCGCGAGGAGGCCCGCGAGGCGTGCGTCGTCGCGGTCCGGGTTGGCGGCGACCCAGATGAAGACCGCCTCACCGTGCGGCCGCTTGAACGTCCGCGCGAGCTCTTCGTCGTCGGTCGCCCGCGTCCACTCCGGGAGCAGGCGGTCGGCGACCGCGGCGGCGGCGGCGACGTCGGGCGGCAGGCCGCTCAGGTCGTGGAGCTTCCACCCGGCGTGGAGGGGGCGGGCGATCTGCGGAGACTCCGCGATCGCGGCCGCGAGGGAGGAGAGGGCTTCGGCGAGCGACGCGTCGGTCATGAGGGTGGATCTCCATCCTACACGGGCCCGCCGCCGGCGGCCTCAAAGCGGCGCGTCGAAGGGGGGCGCGCGGGGCCGCGGCCGAGCTACCATCGGCCGCATGCCCGCCGGCCTCGACTCGCGGTTCCTCGCGGCGGTGATCCAGAGCGTCGGTCACCCGATCTTCGTCAAGGACCGTGAATTCCGGTTCGTGCTCGTCAACGACGCGCTCTGCGCGGCCCTCGGCTACGACCAGGGAGACTTCGTCGGTCGGACCGACTTCGATCTCTTCCCCGAGGCCGAGGCGCGCTTCTTCCGGCAGAAGGACGAGGAGCTGTTCCGTTCGGAGGGCGCGGTCGTCATCGAGGAGGAGACGGTCACCGACGCGTCGGGCGTGGTGCACGTGCTCGCCACGACCAAGGTGCCCCTGCGCCGGGCGGACGGCGAGGTCTCGCACCTGGTCGGGATCATCCAGGACATCACCGACCTCAAGGTCGCCGAAGACGGCCTGCGCGCGGCCAACGAGGAGCTCGAGCTGCGGGTCGCGGAGCGGACTCGGCAGCTGCACGAGGCCCAGGCGGAGCTGCTGCGCAAGGAGCGGCTCGCGGTGCTCGGGCAGCTCGCGGGCGGCGTGGCGCACCAGCTCCGCAACCCGCTCGGCGCGCTCATCAATGCGGCGTCGATCCTGCGGCGCTCCGCCCTGCAGGCCACCGACCTCGAGGTGATCGAGATCATCGAGGCCGAGTCGTGGCGCGCGAACCGGATCGTCGAGGACCTCCTCTCCTACGCGCGCATCCGATCGCCGGCGGTGCAGGAGCTGTCGCTCCTCGATCTGGTGCGCTCGGTGGTCCTCGGCGTGCAAACCGAGCGGACGTCGGTCGCGCTCGTCGGCGCCCCGGAGGTCGTGATCCGGGTCGATCCGTCGCAGGTCGCCGAGGCGCTGCGAAACCTCGTGATGAACGCGGTCGAGGCGGCGGGGGAGGGGGGCTCGGTCGAGGTGCGCGCCGCTGCGAGCGAGGGCCGGGCCACGATCGCGATCGTGGACGACGGCCCGGGGATCGACGAGTCCGATCGCCGGCACCTGTTCGAGCCGCTCTTCACCACGAAGGCCTATGGGCTCGGGCTCGGGCTCACCACCGCGCGCAGCCTCATCGAGAACCAGGGCGGCCAGTTGCGGTGCGCGCAGACCGGTCCAGACGGGACGGTGTTCGAGGTCGAGCTGCCGACGGCGGGGACAGGCGACGAGCCCCGGGGGGTCTGAGCACCCCATCGAGGCTCGCCTTCTGGACACCACCCCCGCACGGGCGCAATGGCCGACGGCCTGGCTCGACACCTGCAAGGCCACCGCGCCATGCAGAACCGCCTGTTCGTCGTGGTCGCGCTGGGGCTCGCCGGGTGCGTCGCCACTCCCGGGGGCGACATGCCCGAGCAGCTCGACCAGCTCGGCTCGGCGCTGTCCGCGAGTCAGCGCCGGGCGCGCGCCACGCGCATCCGGGACCTGGCGGCGGCGCGGGGCATCGATCGCGGCGGGTGGCTCCTCGCCGGGATCGCGGACGCGGAGACGAACCTCTCGCAGTGCCACCGGGAGCTGACCTGGGCCTGCCGCGGGCCGGCGTCGGCCGACTGCGGCGGCGGGCCGGTCGTCGCGGGCTCCGGCGACGGTGCCTGCCGGCTGCGGCGGGGCGGCCTCGGCATGTTCCAGTTCGACGCCGGCAACTACGACCAGACGATCGCGCGCGACGGCCGCCGGGTGCTCACGGTGGACGGCAACATCGAGGCGGCGATCGAGTTCGTCATCAACATGGTCAAGCGCTCGACCCACATCGCGGGGGTCTCGACCGACCAGCAGGCGATCGACTGGCTGAACGGCGTGACCCCGACCAACGCACGCTTCGGTCCGTGGGTCCGCACCGTCACGCACTACTTCAACGGCTGCGCGCCGGGGGCCCGGTGCTTCAACTCGCGGTTCGCCCGCTACCGGCGCTACGCCCGCGGGGTGCACGACGAGTTCGGGGCCGGCTTCTGGACGAGCGGCGGCAGCGCCACGGTGTTCATCGGGTCGGCCTGCGACGGCAGCGCGGGCTCGTGCGACATCGGCGTGCCCGGCGCGACCTGCTTGCGGCTCGACGCGGCCGGCGCCGGGATGTGCGTCGCGAGCTGCGAGGGCTTCTGCCCGGACCGCGCTGGCTTCGCGAGCACGTTCTGCGTCTCGCTCGACGGCGGCGCGACGGGGACGTGCCTGCCCACGCCGGGCAGCTCTGGCTGCGAGCACGCCGGGCTCGTCGCGCGCGAGATGCCGCGCCACGTCGGCTCGAGCGGCGCGTCCGCCCGCAGTCAGACGGTGTGCGCGCCGGGCACCAGCCCCGAACCGATGCCCGAGCCGATGCCTGAGCCCATGCCGGAGCCGATGGGGCTCTGCGCCGACTCCTGCGCGACCGCGGGCAACGGGGCTTGCGAGGACGGAGGCGCGGGGTCGACCGGGAGCGCCTGCGCGTTCGGCGCCGACTGCGCGGACTGCGGCGCGCGCGACCCCGAGGACGCGCCGACCCCGATGTGCGTCGACGTGCGCTCGAGCTGCGGCGGCGGCGAGACGTGCTGCGGGGACCTCTCGTGCCGCGACGGGGTGACCTTCACCGGCCAGTGCTGCCGCGAGGCGGGGCAGATGTGCGCGTCGGGCGCCGAGTGCTGCGGCGCGATGGCCTGCGTCGGCGGGATGTGCGCCTGTCGATCCGCGGGGCGCGCGTGCGTGGCCGCGGGCGACTGCTGCTCGGGGTCCTGCACGTCGGGCACGTGCCGCTAGCGTGTCCCTTTGGACGACCGAAGCGGGCCCTCGATTCACATAGGTGACGGTCCGATAAGTCTTGCGATTTCATGGAGTTGGGGGCATCGCCCAAGGGGCGTTCACACCCCCTGTGACCGCGATGTCCGACCTCGCCTTCGTGCCAGGCCACCTCCGTGGGCATTCGTGGATCGGCGCGGCGATTGCGCATGGACCCGACCGAAGGAGGTGCCCATGTCGCGCATCGTACCGGTCTCGCTCTCGATCGCCCTCGCCCTCGCCGGCTGCGCCGGGATGAGGATGCCGGGGGGGGGCTCCCCGGGTGGCTCTCCGGGGCCCGCGCCGCTGTGCGCAGACTTCGGCGTGGACGCGGACGCCCAGAAGGTGGAGGCGTTCCTCGCGACCGGCGCGCGCTTCGAGGCGGCCGCGCTCGACCTCTCGGCGGAGGTCGAGCTCACCTGCGAGGCGATGGCCCGCGACCTCGGGCTCGAGGTGCCGAGCGCGGCGGAGGGCGAGCTCCAGGTCGAGGCGACCTGCGGCGTCGTGGCGGACGAGATCCGCGCGATCCTCGACGGCGCGCTCCCGGCCGAGGCGTCGCTCACCGTGACCTACGAGCCCCCGGTCTGCTCGGTCGACGTGGACGCCTATGCGAGCTGCGTCGCGCGGTGCGACGCGACGCTCGACGTGGACGCGGAGGTTACCTGCACCGAGGGTCGGCTCGTCGGCGAGTGCGCGGGCACCTGCGTCGGTGAGTGCCGGGTGGACGGAACCACGACCGAGGTGAACGGCGCGTGCGGCGGGGTCTGCGCGGGCACGTGCTCGGTCGAGCTCGAGGCGCCGCGCTGCGAGGGCGACGTCGACGTGCGCGCGGACGCCCAGTGCGAGGCGGCCTGTGAGGCGAGCGTCGACGTGGTCGCGGAGTGCACCGAGCCGCGGCTCGAGGTGGCGTGGGACGCGGGCGTCGACGCGGAGGCGGCGGCGCGGCTCGAGCAGCTCGCGGCGGCGCTCGAGGCGCACTACCCGCGGCTCCTCGCGCTCGAGGCGCGGCTCGAGGCGGTGGCCGACAGCGGCGCGGAGCTCGTGACGAGCTTCGAGGGCGCGGCCGACGCGGCGGGGCGTCTGGGGCTCCGCGCGGGGGCCTGTCTCGCGGACTCGACCCTCGTGGCGGCCGAGTCGGTGGCGACGATCGACGTGACCCTGAGCGTGACCCTCGAGGTCAGCGCGTCGGCGAGCGCGTCGGCCAGCGCAGGCTGAGAGGCTCGCTCAGAGGCTCAGCGCGAGCTGGGCCTCGACGTAGCGGGCCGCGGTCTCGAGGGTGCGCGCGGGCTCACCGTCCGCGCGCTGGCCCACCGGGGGGGCGACCTCGACCAGGTCGCTCCCCCAAACCGTAAAGGCGCCGCCGACGCGCTCGATCAGCGTGAGGACGACGTCGGGGTGCAGGCCGTTCGGCTCGGGCGTGCCGGTCGCGCTCGCCCAGCGAGGGTCGGTGCCGTCGATGTCGTTCGAGATGTAGAGGCCCTCGACGCCCGCCGCGCGGAGCTCGGCGACGATCGCGTCGGCGACCGCGTCCACCGTCTCGAGGGTGACCTCGTCGGCCCAGCGCTGACGCACGTCGAGGGTCTGCTCCCAGTGGCCGCGGTCGTGACCCGAGATGCGGATGCCGACCTGCTGCAGCCGGCCGCCGCGACCCATGCGCTCGTTCGCGTGGAACGCCCAGGTCGCGAAGCAGTACTTCACGCCGAGGCGCCGCTCGAGCAGATCGGTGTGGGCGTCGAAGTGGAGGATCCCGACGCGCGCCTCGCGGCCCTCCGCGCACGCGGCGAACGACGGCCAGCCCACCGCGTGATCACCGCCCAGCACGAGGGTCGCGGCGTCCGGAGCCATCCGCCGGAGCTCGCGCAGCGCGCGCTCGGTCATCGACAGCGGTGACGCGGGGAGGGCGCAGTCGGGGTCGTCGTAGAGCGCGGCCCGCGAGGCGGCCAGCTGCGCGTCCGAGGTCATCTCGTCGTGCAGGAGCTGCGGCACCACCCGGACGTCGCCGACGTCGACCACGCGCGGGTCGAGGTACGGCGAGCTGGGTCGCGCGAGGAGCGCCTCGCGGATCGCCTGGGGCCCGAAGGCCGCGCCGCGCGTGAAGCCCGCCCCGATGTCCATCGGGACCCCCAGCACGATCACCCGCGCGCCGCGCGCGGCCTCGAGCGCGCCGCGCCACCGCACCTCGATCTCCGCGTCGGTCGCTGCGCCGTAGATGCGTCGCTGCAGCGCGGCCTGGGCCGCCACGCCGGTCGAGACGACGTAGATCCCGCCCCCGGCGGGGCGGAGCATACGGGTCCAGTCCATGCGCCCACGCTACCGCACGGCCGCGCGAGCGAAAGGCGCCCCGGCGCCCTGCGACCCCTTGCGCCCGGTCGGCGGCGAGGTTAACACTGTTTACCGTGGCCGCGTGAGCGATTGGCTCCTATCGTTCGATTCAGCTGCGAAAGCCGAGCGAGCAGGG
This sequence comes from Polyangia bacterium, assembly GCA_030426845.1. Classification (GTDB taxonomy): domain Bacteria; phylum Myxococcota_A; class Polyangia; order Polyangiales; family Sandaracinaceae; genus JAUHXR01. The sequence continues at coordinate 9,817 of JAUHXR010000186.1, forward strand.
TGAACGTGGTTCGTAATCTGGGAGACTGACGATGAGCGCGATGACACCTCGGGACGGGAAGATGACGCGGGTCACCGCCCGGATGGACCGTGAGTTCGTGGTCTTTCTCATCGGGATGCGGATCAACCGCTGGTGGCGGCCCGATCAGTGGCTGCCGGTCGCGATGGCCATGCCGAAGATGATGCGCGAGCTCGAGGCGCAGCCGGAGCGCGGGCTGCTCGGTTGGGAGAGCGGCGGCTTCGCGAACCCGACCATCATGGTCCAGTACTGGGAGAGCCTCGAGAAGCTGCTCGCCTACGCGCGCGCCTCGGACGCTGTGCACCTGCCGGCGTGGAGCCGCTTCATGAAGGCCGCCCGCACCGACGCGGTGGGGATCTGGCACGAGACGTACGTCGTCACGCCGGGGCGCTACGAGAACGTGTACGGCAACTTCCCGGAGCCGTTCGGGCTCGGCAAGGTCGGCGAGCTCGTGCCCGCCTCGGGCGTCTACGCCAGCGCGGCGCGGCGCGTCGAGGCGGACGCGGCCTGACCGCGACCAGATCTCGGGCGCGCGGAAGGTGCGCGCGCGGGGGAGGCTTGGCATGCTCGGCCCATGACCCGACGCCCCTGGCTCCTCCTCGCCGCGCTCCTCGCGTCGGCCTGCACCAACGGCTACTCCTCCGGCGTGGACGGGAGCAAGCCCGTCTCCTCGCTCACCGTCGCCGAGGCGACCACCGCGTGCCTCAACCTCGGGCTCTACTACCAAGAGCAGCTCACCGAGGACGACTTCGTCCGGTTCCGCTGCTACGGGCTGGCGCTGTCGGACGTGACCGCGACGCCGACGCAGTGCCAGGCCCAGTACGACGCCTGCCAGGCCGACCCGCCGGCCGTCGACCCGCCGACCGTCGACTGCACGAACGCGATGAGCGACTCGAGCTGCAACGCGCGCGTCTCGCAGCTCGAGTCGTGCATTACCGCCCGGGTCCAGCAGCAGCGCGACTTCATCGCGGGCCTCGACTGCTCGGTGGCCGGCAACGTGCCCGAGCTGATGCGGCTGCGGGAGCCGCTGCCCCTGCCGCCCGAGTGCACCGCGATCCAAGACATCTGCCCGGGCGCCGGCAACATCTGAGCGCGCTCGGCGGGAGCGTCGCGTGATCGTCGAGTGCAAGAGCTGCGGTGCGCCGCTCGATGTGGATGGCAAGGAGCGTTACGTCCGATGCTCCTACTGCCAGAAGACGAACCGCGTCAAGACGCTGCGCACGCTCCACTTCGAGCGCCCGCCGGGGTGGAGCCCGCCGCCGACGTGGACCCCGCCCCCGAGCGTCGCCGCCCCGCCGGTGCCGCTCCCGAGGCGGCCCGCGCCCCCGCCGCGGCGCTCCTCGTCGATCTGGCTCTTCGCGATCCTGATGCTCCTGCCGGGCGCGTTCGCCGTGCTGCTCCCGATGTGGCGCGCGGGCGCGTTCGACTTTCTCCCCGCGTTCGGGTTCGACCCGGGCGGGGCGCCGGAGCTGCGCACGATCGATCTCGACGCCGAGGCGACCCCGATCGTGGTGGCCGGTGAGGCGGGCACGTCGTTCGAGCTGCGCGGCATCGCCGAGGCCGCCGGCTGTGAGGGCTTCGTCGGCGGGCCGCCGCAGGTGCTGCTCCGGACGCGCCGCGCGGCCGCGCTGACGCTCGAGGCGCGGAGCGGCGGTGACGACGTGATGCTCCTCGTGACGGCCGAGGGCGAATACGTCTGCGACGACGACTCGGCCGGGCGCTCGGACGCGGGCATCTCTCGGGTGGTCGGGCCCGGAGACCACCGGGTGTGGGTCGGCTCCTACGACGGCAGGGCGCTCGACTTCGAGCTGACGGTCGAGGCGCAGCTCATCGACGGGCCGGTGCAGACGGGCGGCGCGGCGGGGCTCGCCGGGCTCGCGCCCGAGGCGACCCCGAGCCTCGGACGCCTCGCGCTCAGCCCCGGGGTCACGCACCGCTTCGAGGGCGCGGCCGAGCCGTTCGTCGACCTCGGGCCGATCGCGCCGAGCTGCCGCGGCTTCGTGCCGGTCGCGCCGCACGTCACGGTCACCGCCCCGGCGCCCGAGCGCGTCCGCTTCGTCACCCGTGACTCGGACGGCGACCCGGTCATGGCGGTGCGCCTGCCCGACGGTCACGTCCTCTGCGACGACGACTCCGGCAACGGGACCGAGTCGCTCCTCGACGTGGACCTCCCCGTCGGTACGAGCGCGGTGTGGGTCGGCTCGTTCGCGCGCGATCGGTCGCTCCACTTCTCGCTCGAGGTCGGCGCGCCGCGCGGACGCGATCGGGTAGGGCTCGGCGTCGATCCGCTCGCGGCGCCGGTGCTCGGCACGGTCAACCTCGACGTGCCGGGCTGGAGCCCGCGCTACGGCGGCGTGACGCGCCCCGAGGTAGACGAGCACGCGCAGCTCGACCTCGCGTGCCGGGCGTGGGTCGGGCGCGCGCCGGACCTCGCTGTCCTGACCACCGTCCCGCGGTCGCTGACCGTCACCGCGCGCGGCGACGTGCCCCTCGAGCTGCTGGTGCGCGGTCCCGACGGGGAGCTGGAGTGCAGCGTGGAGGGGTCACGGGTATTTGCGCCCGGCGCGAGCCAGATCTGGGTCGGGCAGCGTCGACGCAGCGCGAGGGGGCACGACTTCACCCTCGAGCTCACACCGTGACGGGTCCCCGGTGAGCGAGGTCGACCGATGCGAGAGGGCGATCCGCCGCGCGATCCTCGCGGGGGAGCTCGCGCCTGGCGAGCGGCTGCCGCCCGAGCGCGCGCTGGCCGAGCGGCTCGGCGTGAACCGGACGACCCTGCGCGCGGCCCTGTCCCGGGTGGCAGCGGCGCGGTTGCTCCGCGTCCGGCAAGGGAGCGGCTACGTCGTCCAGGACTACCGGCGCCACGCGGGCCTGGACGCGCTCGCCGAGCTGGTCGAGATCGCGCAGGACCAGGGCGACGCGCGACCGCTGCTGGCCGACGTGCTCGAGCTGCGCCGGCGGGTGGCTTCGATGGCGCTCGCGCGTATCGCGACCAGGCGCACGCCGGGCGCGGGGCCGAGCGACCTCACGAAGGTGCGGAGCGCGGTCGATCGCCTCGAGGTCTTGGCCGAGGAAGGCGCCGACGTCGCCGCGCTCGCCGAGGCGGACCTCGACTGCACGGCCGCGATCCTCGAGCTCACGGGCTCACCCGTGCTGGGGCTCCTCCTCAACCCTGTTCACACCGTCATCCGGCGCGTGGCGGAGCTCCGGCGGGTGCTCTACCAGGCGCCGGAGACCAACGTCGCTGCGTACCGCGCGCTCCTGGTCTGGCTCGAGGCGCCCGCGCCGCTCGCGCTCGACGCGATCCTCGCCCAGCTCGAGGCGCGCGACGCGCGTCACCTCGAGCAGCTCGGCGCCTCCCAATAGATGACGCCCCGCGCGGGCGAGCGCGGGGCGTCGGTGGGTGGAATGGAGTAGTGGAGTTGACAGCCCGTTGAAGAACCTCCCCGCGCGCCTCACGGCCGGGAGCCCGCGGCTGCGCGGCGCATCGCTCCTCGAGAATCCTCCGGGATTCCCTCGTCCCGCTGCGCCACCCAGGCGCGCCCTCGCGACCGCGATCCATCACGGTCGGTTCTTCAACGGGCTGCTAAGCCAGGGCTGCTCGGACTAGGGGCAGAACTCGCCGCCGGGCGGGCACTCGATGTCCGGCGGGATGAGGAAGTAGACGATGCGCGCGTCGAGCGGCGAGTCGTCGCCGTAGACGGTGAGGCGCGCGCGGAAGACCTGCGGCACGCCCGTGGGGGCGATGCTGTCGTTGCGCGCCGGCACGACGCGCCAGCAGACCGGCGTGCCCGGCAGGAGCGCCGGGAAGGTGTCGTCGTGGCCGTCGCCGTCGGTGTCCTCGATGGGACGCACGGCCGAGCAGCGGCCGCCGCTGATGTCGACCTCGAGGTAGTCGATGAACTGGAGCGAGTCGCCGTCGTCGCCGGGCTCGTCCGTCGCCTCGATGGTCACGCGCAGCGGGATGCCCTCGACCACCTCGTTGATCGCGCCGGTCACCGCCGGCACGACCGTCGGGCCCTGACCGTCGAAGACGAGCGGCGCGAGCGTGCGGTCGACCGACTGCGAGCGGACCGCGAGGTCGACCATGTCCTGACGCGCCGTCGAGCCAGCGCCGCCGGCCCAGACGCCGATGAAGGTGACGCCGGCGTCGATGAGCGCCTGGCCCGCCTGATCGGTGGTCTCGGCGCCGTCGCTGTCCTCGTCGCTGAAGGCGACCAGGATGCGGACCGCGTTGCTGCGGTAGCCTACGCAGCCGATGCGATCGGGCGCGGGGGCCGAGCAGCCCATCTCGTCGATCGGCGAGGCGGTCGGGTCGACCACGCCCCAGACCGCGGCGTTCATCATCTCGACCGAGCCGAAGGTGCCCACGTTCAGTGCCGAGGCGGTGTTGGCCGGGGTGTCCTGCAGCGAGAGCAGGTTGACCATGTGGTCCTCGTAGTAGCCGCCGCCGGTCCACGGGCTCGCCACGCAGGAGCTCATGGACGGGTCCTCGATGCAGCTCCCGGTGAGGCTGCAGACCTGGCCGACCGCGCAGTCGCCGTCGGTGCGGCAGGTGGTGCCGAAGTCCATGCAGGTGAGGTCGTCCATGATGCTGGAGACTGCGCCGCGCAGCGCCGTGATGGTGGTGCTCATCGACCCGGAGATGTCGAAGAGGAAGTAGGTGTCCGCGAACTGGATGCTGGTGCGGAACTCGAGGGTGTCCTGGGTCGGGTCGGGGGCCTGCTCGTAGTCGACGAGGAACACGAAGTCGCCGCGGGTGAGCGGGCTCTCCTCGGGATCGTTCGCGTTGGTCGACGCGGCGAACTCGATGAGGTCGTTGACGCCGTCGCCGTCGGTGTCCGCCCGCGTCGGGTCGCTGCCGTTGTCGAGCTCGAACGCGTCCGAGAGCCCGTCGCCGTCGCTGTCGAGGTCGCGGAAGTCCGGGATCATGTCGTTGTCGCTGTCGACCGGCGGGCTGAACAGGTCGTCGTCGCCCGCCTCGTCGCGATCGGAGATGCCGTCGTTGTCGCTGTCGAGGTCCTCGTGGTCGAACAGGCCGTCGGCGTCCGTGTCGATGCCGAACTCGTCGCCGTCCATGATCTGGTCGTTGTCGGAGTCGGGGTCGCGGAAGTTCGGCTGGCCGTCCGCGTCGGTGTCGAGCAGCGGCTCGAAGATCCCGGCGATCTCGTCGCGGTCACGCACGAAGTCGTTGTCGTCGTCGAGGTCGGCGTAGTTGGGGACTCCGTCGAGGTCGAAGTCGCCGACGCCCTCGCGCCCGTCCGGCAGGCCGTTGTTGTCGGAGTCGCTGTCGATGTAGTCGGGCATCCCGTCGCCGTCGCTGTCGAGCGGCGCGGTGGCGAGGTCGACGTCACCCGCCTCGACGTTGTCCGGGATCGAGTCTCCGTCCGAGTCGTTGTCGAGGTAGTCGAGGATCCCGTCGCCGTCCGTGTCGCGGCGTTCGCCGCGCGCCTCGTCGAGGTCGGAGATGGTGTCGAGATCGGAGTCGACGGTGTCGTCGACCATGCCGTCCGCCTCGTCCCCGCCGTCGACCAGGTCGTGCCGCTCGGTGCAGCCGAGGGCCAGGGCGAAGGCGAGCGCGAGGAGCGAAACGCGAGTGATGTCCTGCCGCATGGTGCCTAGAGGCGCGGGGACCCGCCACCTGGCTCAGATTTTCTCTCGCGCCATACGAGCTTGATTCACCACCGTCGCGGGGCGCCTCCCGGGCGGCAAGCGTCCGCCTCGCCGCCGGCCGCTCCTCGACGATGCCCGAGGCCGGGCCGCCTCCCCGGACAAATCTGAGCCAGCTCGGGGGGGCCCGTGCATCATGGGTTCGTGAGCTCCCCCAAGCGCGCGCGGCTGCTGGCCCTCGTGCCCGACGCCCCCTCGGGCGGGCGGGCCGGCGAGGGCGCGGCCGAGCCGACCGACGCGGAGCTCGTCGAGCGGGCGATCGACGGCGACCGCTGGGCCGAGGAGGCCCTCTACCGTCGGCACGCGCCGGCCGTGACCGCGGCGGTGGTGCGGCTCATCGGGCGCCACGCCGACGCGGACGACGTCGTCCAGGACACCTTCGTCATCGCGCTCGAGCGGCTCTCGGCGCTCCGCAGCGGGGAGGCGTTCCGGGCGTGGGTCGCGCGGATCGCGGTCAACGAGGTGCGGCGCCGGCTGCGGCGCAGGCGCTGGCTTCAGCTCGTGTCGCTGGATCGCGGCGTCGACGACGCCTCCTTCGCGGCGCTCGCGGTGGAGGGCACGCGGCCCGATCTGCGGGCGGAGCTGGCCGAGCTCGATCGCATCCTCGCGAAGCTGCCGGTCGAGCCGCGCATGACCTGGCTGCTGCACCGCGTCGAGGGCTGGTCGATCCGCGAGACCGCGGAGGCCCTCGACTGCAGCACCGCCACCGTGAAGCGCCGCCTCTCGGCGGCCGACAGCGCCATCGAGGTGTCTCGCTCCGGGAGGGGCTGGTCGGTATGAGGGAATCCCAGGATCTGCGCGCGCTGACCGCCGACCCGGTGGACGAGGCGCGGCTCAACCGGAACTGGCGCGCGATCGATCGCCGGCGGCGGAGCCCGCGGACGTCACGGCGCGCGATCGCGGTCGGGGCGGTGGGGCTCGTCGCGGCCGCGGCGGCCCTCGTCGCGTTCGTGGTCGGCCGCGACGCTAGCCCGGCCCCGCTCGCGCTCGCGTCGGGCGCGCCGTTCAACGCGCTCGAGGGGCGGGTGACCGAGCTCGACGACGGCTCGCGGATCACGCGCTTCGACGGCGCGGAGGCCGAGGTGCTCGAGGCCTCGGGGCAGCGGGTGGTGCTCCGGCTGGTCCGCGGGCGGGTGCGCTTCGAGGTGACCCCCGGCGGACCGCGGCGCTGGATCGTCGAGGCCGGCGCGGCGCGCGTCGAGGTGGTCGGCACGGTGTTCAGCGTCGACCGGGGTGACGACGGCGTCGCGGTGGACGTCGAGCGTGGCGTGGTGCTCGTCCGGGCCGACGAGCTCCCCGACGGGGTGCGGCGGCTGACCGCGGGGGAGCGCGTCCGGGTGGCCGCGCCGACGCTGACCGCGAGCGCGGGCGCGCTCGAGCCGCCCGGCCCCCGGGGCTCGGCCGTGGCGCGCGTCGAGGGGGCGACGGCGGAGGTCGGATCGGCGTCGGCCTCGGCGGACGTCGAGCCTGCGCCCGACGACTTGGCCGAGCTCGAGGCGGAGGCCGAGTCGCCGCCGCCGAGCACGGCGCGGGAGGCGCCGGCCGCGCCGGCGTCGGGCCCGACCGCGCGGCAGCTCATGGATCGCGCGGACGCGGCCCGCGCGGAGGGAGACCACGCGCGCGCGGCCCGGGCGCTGCGCGAGCTGCTCGCGTCGCACCCGGAGGACGAGTCGGCGCGGATGGCCGCGGTCACCCTCGGGCGCCTCGAGCTCCGGCAGCTCGGCCAGCCGGCCCGCGCGGCCCGCACCTTCGGCCGAGCGCTGCGGATGGGCCTGACCCGGACCTTCGACGAGGACGTCCGGGCGCAGCGCGTGGAGGCGCTGTCGCGCGCCGGTGACGCGGGGGCCGCGCGCGAGGCCGCCTCCGAGTACCATCGCCGTTATCCCGACGGGCGGTGGACGAGCGAAGTAGAGCGCTGGGCTCCCTGAACGTCGCCCTCGCGGCGGCGGTGTGCTGTGGCGTGCTCGCGCCGCCGGTGGCGAGCGCGCAGGAGCCGGCGGTGCGTGTCGTGCTTCCGTCGTGCCCCGGCGGCTACGGCGGGCTTCGCCTGCGGCGGCTGCTGATCCTCGAGCTCACCGACGGAGGCGCGGGCGCGCTCGAGCTGGTCTCGGCCGACGACGCCGATCCCTCGGACGCTGACCCCTCCTCCCACGAGGCCTCCTCCGACGAGGCCTCCGCGGGGCGAGTGACGGTGCGCCTCGAGGCGGCGTGCGAGGGCGCGGGCGCCATCGAGCTCGCGGTGCGGGGCGGCGCCGGGGAGCCGCAGGTGCGCCAGCGGCTCGACCTGTCGGAGATCGGCGAGTCGGCGCGCGCGCGCGCGATCGCGGTGGCGGCGGCGGAGCAGGTCCGGCTGCAGCGGCTGCTCGCAGAGGAGGCCCGGGAGAACCCGCGCCCGACGCCCCCGGCCCTCGCGCCGCCCACCGTGCGCGCGGAGGTGGTGGTGGAGCCCGAGGTCGACGACGAGCGCCCGCCCGCGCTGCGCGGCCCCGAGGCGGCGCTCCCGAGCTCCGACGGCGTGCCGGTCGCGGGCTCGCTCCACGTCGCCTTCGAGGCGCGCGGCTTCCCCGAGCTCACGACCTGGCCGGTCGGCGCGCGGGTCGGCGGCCGGGTCCGCCTGTTCGACGTCCTCGTCCTCGGCTTCGACCTCGGGCCCGCGTTCGCCGCGGTCGAGCGCGACGCGGCGCGGGTCGAGCTGTGGCTCGTGACGGTCGGTTTCACGGTCGGCGCGCGCTGGCCGGTGAGCCCCGAGGTCGCGCTCCTCGGGGCGCTCCACGCCGATCTCGGCTACGCGTCCTTCACCGGCTTCACCCGCGCGCCCGTGTCGTCGCGCGGCGAGGGCCTGTCCTTCGCGCTCCTCGCCACGCTGGGGCTCGACTTCGCGATCGGCGCGCGCGTCGGGTTCTTCGTCGAGCTCGACGTGGGGGCCGCGGTGGTGGCCCAGGTCGCGGCGGCGGGGGACGAGGACCTCGCGGGCACCCGGGGGGTCGCCCTCGCGCTCCGCCCCGGCTTCCGCTTCTCGCTCTGAGCCGCGCGCCGGGCTGACCCTGGGGCCGGCGCGCGCCGAGTCTGCTAGCGTGCGCCGCCGTGACCGAAGACGCCGTCGAGAAGGCCCCGTTCACCGAGCAGCTCCGATCGCTCGGCATCGTCTACTGGATCGCCAACTGGATGGAGCTGGTCGAGCGCTTCGCCTACTACGGCCTGCGCACCGTCCTGCCGGGTGCAGCTCATCGCCTGATCACGCCGCGTAGCGCGTGGCCTGCCTGAAAGCGAAGCCCTCGTGGAAGCGGTCGGACTGGAGGAGCGAGCGGAGGTAGAGGACGCCGCCCGCACCCTCGCGCGAC
>JAUHXR010000187.1 GCA_030426845.1 Polyangia bacterium
CGACGCTCAACGACTACCTGGGGACGCGCCCCGCCTGCTCGACGGCGGACATCGACGGCCCCGACCTCGTGCTCACGTACACCGCGACGAGCGCGGAGGCGGTGCAGATCGTCTTCGACAAGCCGACTAGCACCCGCTGGACGGCGCTCGTCTCCACCGCCACGTGCGGCGACATCGCGACGCTGGACGACTGCGTGTCGGAGTTCACCGCCACGACGATGGCGCTCGACGTGAACCTGGCCGCGGGTGAGACGGCCTACATCTACCTCGCCGACACCACGAGCGGGGCCAACCCGCTCGACAACCCGGTGGGCGTCACGGTCAACGCGACCTCGTGCGCGACCGCGCCGGCGCCGATGGTCACGAGCCTCGTGCCCGGCCACATGGGCTCGGTGGTCACCCTCTCTCCCGAGCTCGAGGCGACCTTCGACATCCCGGTCCGCGACGACACCGGCGTCGTCACCCTGACGGGGTCGATGGGCTCGATGGCCAGCTACGACCTGTCGACGTCGCCCCCCGAGGTGTCCTTCGACACCGCGGGGACGACCATGACGATCACCCCCGGCGTGTCGTTCCTGGCCGGTGAGGTCCTCACCGTCTCCTGGACCGGCCTCCTCGCCCAGACCTGCGACGTCCCCGCGCCGTCGCCGGCGTGGGTCGTGAACCTCCCGACGCCCTCGTGCAGCCCCGGCGTGGGCGGCATGGTGGGCACCGGCCTCACCCGGTTCGCCGGCGCGCCCTCCACCTCGGAGTTCTACGTGGCCGCCGACTCGTCGCCCACCGGGTACGTCTACGTGGGCGGCCTCTCGGAGCTCTACCGCATCCCGAAGGCGGGCGGCGCCGCGGAGGACGTCGAGGCGCTCGCCGGGCTCACCACCCAGCTCGGGTACGGCATGGTGATCAGCGGCCTGGAGATCTTCCTCCTCGACAACGTCACGACCGGGACGACGGGCAGGATCTACCGGATCTCGACCGACGGAGGCGCGACCTGGCTCATCGAGGACTACGCCACCTTCGCCACCGCGCCGAACGACGACTTCGTCAGCTCGGTGGTGTACGGCGGGCGGATCTACATGGCGACGCACGACTCGGTCGACACCGAGATCTGGTCGGTGCCGGTCGGGGGCGTAGCGCCCGTGGCGGCCACCCTGGAGCTGACCGTCGCCGGTGAGCGGAGCTGCTCGGGTCTCACCCGGGACGACACCAACTACTACCTCGCCTGCGGCACCAATGAGCGCCTCGTGCGCGTGCCGGTCGGCGGCGGAACGCCGACGCTGATCACGGACGCCTACGACATGTCGGGGTCCGCCAACAGCCTCTTCGGCGCCGATCTGGACGCGGACGGGACCTTCGACACGCTGTACCTCCAGACCTGGTACGAGGAGATCTACTACGTGTGCGATCCGGCCGGCGCCGCGCCGTTCACCTCCCTGATGGTGAGCACGGGCGGCTCGAGCTCGAACTACGGCATGGGCTTCGACCCGGTCGCGAACGCCCTCTGGACGTTCGACGACGACACCGACGAGTTCATCCGCATCCAGTAGCGCTCCCTTGCGAGCCCTCACGCTGGAGGGCTCGCGTCGACTCGAACGGACCGGCCCGAGCCTCGCTCGCGGCCGGTTTCGTTCGTTTCGGGGGGGGGGCGTCAGTCCTCTCGCCACGCCGAGGGCGGCTCACCCGTCCACGCCTTGAACGCGCGCGAGAACGCGCCCGGGTCGGAGAACCCGAGGGCGGCCGCGATCTCGGCCAGGGATCGGCTGCGGTCGCGCAGCAGCTCGCGAGCCCGGGCGAAGCGGACCTCGCGCTGGAGCGCGCCGTAGCTCGTGCCCTCGGCCGCGAGGCGGCGCGCGAGGGTGCGCGGCGAGAGGGCGAGCATCCGCGCGACCTCGGCCCGATCGGGCGGGGGCGACGAGAGCCAGAGCAGGCGCCGCACCTGCTCGGCGAGATCGACGTCGGTGCGGAGCTGGCGGGCGAGCTGGCGGCAGAGCTTCTCGTACGCGCGGAACAGCAGCGGGTTGGCGAGGCGCGGCGTCGCCCCGAGCAGGCTCGAGGGATAGACGACGCGCGCCTCGGGCGCGTCGAAGCGGAGCGGGCACGCCAGGCGCTTGCGCATCGCGGCCGCGTCGGGCGGCGCGGGGTAGGGCAGCCAGATCGACTCGGGCTGGGGGTGCGGGCCGAACAGGTCCTCGATCATCCGGACGGTCGCCACCAGGTCGACGGTCACGCAGTAGTGGCGCAGCGCCTCGCCCGTCACCCGGCCGTCCAGGGTGAAGGCCTGGAAGAGGTGTTCCCCTTGGCGCCCCACCGCGATCTGCGAGTGACCCCACGACAGCTCCGGGTACTCGGTGACCACGCGCAGGCACGCGGGCAGGTCCGGCGCGTGGAGGAGCGCGAGGCCGAGGACCCCGAAGGTCGTGATGCGCACGTCGAGCCCGATGCCGAGCGCGTAGGCGGGGATCGAAGGCTCGGGCCCCACTCGATCGAGCAGCGCGGCGATGCACGCGAGCTGCTGGTCGTGGGTGATCGGGATGTCGGGCTCCTCGAGCGCGATCATCGGGAGGCCACACGAGAGCAGGAGCGACTGGACCTCCTGCGGCGGCAGCTCGGCCTGGGCGAAGTGCCCGAACACGCCCAGCACCGTCCGGCGCGGGGTCGCGAGATCGCCACGGAGGAACACGGCGGAGGTCGACGGCCGGTCGAGGCTCACCCCTCCGGTCTCGGCTCCGTGGCCGGATATGTCAAGCGATTGTCCGGTGATGCCCTCGTCAGACCGGTCGGTCGGACTATCTTTGTGGGCAGATGGGGGGAGACCTGCGAGAGGTTCGCGGCCGGCGGGCCGGCATCCGATGGCCGGTTTCGCGAAGCCGCCCCCAAGGAGGAGACCCTCGATGGAGCACGTGAACGTCCTGATCGTCGGCGCCGGCCTCTCGGGGATCGGCGCGGCCGCCCACCTGCGGCGCAAGTGCCCTGGCCACCGCTTCACCATCCTCGAGGGCCGCGAGCGCCTCGGCGGGACGTGGGACCTGTTCCGCTACCCGGGCATCCGGTCGGACTCGGACATGTACACCTTCGGCTACGCCTTCAAGCCGTGGGTCGAGGACCAGGACATCGCGACGGGCGAGGCGATCCTCCGCTACCTGCGCGAGACGGTGGAGGAGCACCGGCTCGAGGACGACATCCGCTTCGGCCACCGGGTCGAGCGGGTGAGCTGGAGCTCGGCGGACAGGCGCTGGGTCGCGGACGTGCACCGGGTCGAGGACGACGCCCGCTTCCAGATCTCGGCCGACTTCCTCCTCACCTGCACCGGCTACTACAACTACGACCAGGGGCACCTGCCGAAGTTCGTCGGGTGGGACGACTACCAGGGCGTGGTCGCGCACCCGCAGCACTGGCCGGAGGATCTCGACTACCGGGGCAAGCGGGTGCTCGTCATCGGCAGCGGCGCGACCGCGGTCACCATCGTTCCGTCCATGGCGAAGGGCGGCGCGGCCCACGTCACCATGCTGCAGCGGTCGCCGACCTACATCTTCAGCCGCCCCGCCGAGGACGCGGTGGCGCGCGGGCTCCGACGCGTCCTGCCCGACCGCGTCGCCCACTCGCTCACGCGGGTGAAGAACGTCGCGATGTCGACGTTCATGTACAAGCTCGCCCGGCGCGCCCCCGACCGCGTCCGCGGCCACCTGCGCACGATGGCGAAGGAGGCGCTCGGGCCCGAGGTCGACGTCGACGTGCACTTCAACCCCTCCTACGACCCGTGGGATCAGCGCCTCTGCCTCATCCCCGACGGCGACCTCTACGCGTCGCTGCGCGACGGCTCGGCGAGCGTGGTGACCGACACGATCGACCACTTCACGGAGACGGGGGTCGTCCTCACCTCCGGCGAGGCGATCGAGGCGGACATCGTCGTGCCGGCGACCGGGCTGGAGCTCCAGTTCCTCGGCGGGATGGAGATGGAGGTCGACGGGCGCGTCGTGGCCCCGAACGAGCTCGTCTCCTACCGGGGGATGATGTTCGGAGGCGTCCCGAACTGGGTCGCGGTGATCGGCTACACCAACGCGTCGTGGACCCTCAAGGCGGACCTCACGAGCGACTTCGTCTGCCGCCTGCTCACGCGGATGGACGAGCGCGGCTACGACACCGTCGTGCCGCGGATGCGCGAGCCGATGGAGACGCGCCCGATCCTCGCGACGCTCAGCTCCGGCTACGTCCAGCGCGCCGCCGACCGCATGCCGCGGCAGGGCGTGGAGGCGCCGTGGCAGAACCAGGACAGCTACCCGAAGGACTTCCTCAGCCTCAAGCTCGCCGACGTCGAGGACGGAGTGCTCGAGTTCGGCGGCGGTCGCCCGCCGCGGCCGCGGGGGCGCTTCTCGCTGCGGGGCAAGACCGCGCTCGTGACGGGGGCGGCTGGCGGGATCGGCGAGGCCCTGGCCCTCGAGCTCGCCGGGCGCGGGGCGCAGCGGCTCCTCCTGGTCGACGTGGACGAGGCGCGCCTCGCGTCGGTGGCCGACCGGGTGGAGGCGCGCGGCGCCGAGGTCCGCAGCTTCGTCGTGGACATGGGCGACGCGGAGGCGGTGGAGGGCTTCGCGGTCGAGATCGCCAAGCGCTACCCGGATCTCGACCTGCTCATCAACAACGCCGGTGTGGCCCTCGGGGGCGACGTCGAGGAGGTCCCGCGCGAGGACCTCGAGTGGCTGATGGGCATCAACTTCTTCGGGGTCGCCAACCTCACGCGCGCGCTCCTGCCCACGCTGCTCGCGCGGCCCGACGCCCACGTGGCCAACGTCTCGAGCGTGTTCGGCCTCATCGCGCCGGCGGGGCAGGCCGCCTACTGCGCGAGCAAGTTCGCGGTGCGCGGGTGGACGGAGGCGCTGCGGCGCGAGCTCTCGGACACGAGCGTCGGCGTCTCGGTCATCCACCCGGGCGGCGTCAAGACGGGCATCGCGCGGAACGCCCGCGTGCCGGACACGCGGCCGCTCCAGCCGGGCGAGCGCGAGGCGGCGGTGGCCCAGGCCGAGGCGGCCTTCATCACGACACCGGCCGACGCGGCCACCCAGATCCTCGACGGCGTCGAGCGGCGGCGCCCGCGCATCCTCGTCGGGCCGGACGCGCGGGTGATCGAGTGGCTCGAGCGCCTGCTCCCCGTCCGCAACATGGAGGTGCTCGGGCGCCTGCTCGGCTGGGGGCACCGTGCCCGGCGCCGCGGCTCCCGTGCGCAGCCCTCGGACGCTCGCGCCCAGCCGCCAGCGGGGGCGCATTCGCCCACGATCTCGGCGTGACGCGGGCGGGGGCGCGGGCGCACCCGGGCGGCACGCTCGCCGGAACCTGAGCCGCCGCCTGCGGTCCAAGCGCGGTGACTTCGTCCACCGTCGAGCCCTCGACCTCCTCCGAGGCCGGGCCCTTCTCCGATCGCGTCGCCCCCTTCTTCGCGCTCGCGTTCGGGGTGACCTGGGCTCTGCAGATCCCGGGCGTGCTCGCGCAGGAGGGCCTCCTCCCCGGCGACCCCGCCGCGTACCTGCCATTCGCGATGCTCGGCATCTTCGGCCCGCTGGTGGCCGCGGTGATCCTCAGCGCGCGCGAGGGCGGCCGGCCCGCGGTGCGGGCGCTCTTCGCGTCGCTCCTCCGCTGGCGCGTCCACCCGCTGCTCTACGTCGCCGCGCTCGCGCTGCCGGCGGGGCTCCTGTCGCTCGGCCTGCTCGGGATGCGCTCGGCCGGCTACGAGGGCGCGCTCGCCTACCCGCCGGCGGCCGCGCAGCTCCCGGTGATCGCGGTGATCGCGGTCGCGGAGGAGGTGGGCTGGCGGGGCTACGCGCTCCCGCGGCTGACCCGCCGCTACGGCGCCTTCGTGGCGAGCGTGGTGATCGGCGTCGCCTGGACCGCATGGCACATACCGATGTTCCTCGGGCAGGGCGTCCCGCTCGACACGCTGCCGGTGATGCTCCTGTTCTTCGTCGGCGGCAGCCTGTGGTTCACGTGGCTGGTCCGGCGGGGCGGCGGCAGCGTGCTCCTCGCGGTCCTCGCCCACGCGGGCGCACACCTGAACAACTCGCACGCCTCGTTGCCCGAGGACTCCCTGCCGTTGCTCGTCGCCGCGGTCGTCTACGCGTGCCTCGGGCTCGGCGTGGCCCGCCTCGACCGAGTCACCTTCCCGTGGCTTCGCCGGTCGCGTTGACCGGGACGCTCGGGCGATCGATCCGCGCGAGCGCCAGCAGGTAGGTCCCCGCGCGGGCGCGCCCCCGTGGGTCGGTGAAGCTGTCGACCGCGAGCTGGTGCGTCCCCGGCTCGAGCTCGACGGTGAGCTGGCGGTCTCCGCGCGCGACGCACTCGCCCTCGCGCAGGACGTGGAGGTCCACGTCCACGCCGTGGGTCTCGAGCAAGACGGCGTGCACCGTCGCGGGCTCGTCGAGGTCGAGCCGGTAGACGACCTCGGGGCCCGACTCGTCCTGGGTGCCGCAGCCGTAGGAGTCGCGCTGCGAGAAGGGCGAGCGGGAGGTGTCGCTCGCGTGTGCGAACGGGAGCGCGTCGATCCGGAGCGGATCGGCGAACGAGCCCGCGCCCGCGAGCGGCGGCGCGGCCGCGTCGTCGGCGGGCGCGCCCTCGAGGACGTGGCGCCGCATGCGATCGAGCGTCTGGAGCGCGAGCAGGTTGCGGACGTTGTAGCCGTGGGCGAGCCCGCGTTCGGTGAGGTCGCACGGCGTGGCGTGGCCGTCGACGAACAGCGCGCGCGGGTGCACTCCATCCCGGGCGAGCCCGTGGCGCGGGAGCGGCGCGAGCTCGCGGTGAAAGTCGACGAGCGGGATCTGGTGCATCTGGGCGAGGCCGCGCAGGACCGCGTTGTAGAGCGGGACCCACCGGTCCGCTTCGGGGTCGTCGTCGCGCGGCATGATCGTGGAGACCAGCGGGATCACCCCCCGGACGGTCAGCGCGCGGACGAGGCGGTCCATCAGCGTCGCGTAGAGGTGCGGTCGACCCAGCTCGATGTCGTTCGTCCCGTACATCACGAGCGCGAAGCGCGGGTCGATGTCGCGGACCTCGCGGACCGCGGGGGGCGGGTTGCCCCAGATGGCGCGACCGGCGTGCCAGCCGACCTCCGCCGCCTGGCTGCGCCGCGAGAAGGAGCGCGGGCCCTCGGCGGGCCGCGCGAAGAACCGGAGCGTCTCTCGCAGCCCCTCGTGCTCCCCGAGGCGGACGGCGTCCCCGTCGAAGCAGTGGAGGTAGTTGCGGTTCACGGTGGCCGACGCGCCGATCTTGGCGAAGGCGTCGGGGCGGAGGTCCCCGCGCTCGAGCTGGGCGCGGAGCCGCGCGAGGACGGCCGGAGTCAGCGGGGAGTGCGTGCGCCCGGTTGGGTAGCGCGCGCCGACGGTCGGGGCGCGCGGCTGGGCGAGCGCGTGCGAGGCGGCCAGCCAGAGCGCGGCCGCGAGGAGCGCGCGCGCCGCGAAGGCGCCGGCGTGGCGGACGTCCAAGGGGGGGCTCGCTCTACTCATGGAGCTGCCGCTCCGAGGCGTCGTAGACGATCCAGGTGAGCTGCTCGCGCAGCCCGCGCGCGACCCGCAGCACGTCGCGTCGTGTCGCGGCCCCCGGCGGCTCGGTGCGCACCTGGAACGCGCCCCGCCCCGCCGGTTCGAACGTGAGATCGAGCTCCGCGTCGGGGAACGTCGCGCTCAGCCGTGCTCGGAGCGCCTGGAGGTATCGGCGCGCGCTCGCCTCGCGTCGCAGCCCGCTCGGGTCGAGGCGCGCGAAGAGCCCGCCCGCCACCGTCACCTCGATGCGCCGCGGCGCGGTCACGGTTCCACCTCCGGCCGGCCCGCCTCCTCGACGGCGCGCTCGATGTGCGCCACGAGCGCCCTCCCGTCCGGCCCCACCTCCCGCAGGAACTCCGCGCGCACCTCGGCCGCGCGGGCCGCGAAGGCGGCGCGCTCCTCGGCGGTCAGCTCGATCACGTCGATCTCCGGCCGACGGCTTCGGATCGTCTCGAGGCGCTCCGCGTTCGCCTCGCGCTGGATCCGATCGATCTCCTCCTGGAGGTCGTCCACCACGCGCCGCACGAGCGCGCGCCGCTCCGGCGCGAGCCCCTCGAGCCACGCCGGGCTCGCGGCGACGGTGGTGATGAACTCCGCGTGGCGCGGGAACACCAGGTGGTCGGTGACCTCGTAGAAGCTCATCTCCTCGATCGCGAACATCGGGTTCACCTGCGCGTCGATCATGTGCAGCTGGAGCCCCGAGTACACCTCACCGTAGGGGAGCGGCGTCGGGCTCGCCCCGTAGGCGCGGTAGCTCGCGAGCAGCAGCGGAGACGTCATCACGCGGAAGCGCACGCCCTGGAGGTCCTCGGGGGTGTGCACGGGGGATCGCGTCGTCCAGACCATCTCGCCCTCGCCGAACGCGGTGAGGAAGGACAGCCCCTTCGCGCGGTAGAGCGCGTCGAGGTGGGCCCGGAGGTCCGGGTCGCGGAGCGCGCGCGCGTTGACCGCGGGGTCGGGGCTCAGGAGGTAGTGCAGCAAGAAAGCCTGCACCTCCGGGATGAGCTTGCCCAGGTGACCCGGCGAGCTCATCGCGAGCTCGAGGGTGCCGTTGTGGAGCTGCTCGGTGATGTGGTCGCTCGTCCCGAGCGCGCCGTAGGGGTAGACGAGGACGGTGACCTGGCCGCCGGTGGCCTCGGCGATCCGCGCCGCGAAGGCCTGCGCGTAGGCGTCCTGCACCGATCCCGCGGACTCCTCGATCGCGAAGCGCCACACCTCGCCCGCGGGCGGCTCGGCGCAGCCCGCGGTGGCGACCAGGCCGAGCGAGGCGCCGAGGAGGAGGGGCACGATGCCTGTCGCGCGTCGGGTCATGAGCCGAAGGCGAGGTCGCGCAGCAGCAGCGCGATCGAGGGGAAGGCGATGAGGAGGACGGAGGCGAGGATCAAGATCGCGAGGAACGGTGGGGTCCCGCGGATCACCTCCAGGTACGGGCGCCGAAAGATCGCGATCGCGGTGAAGATGTCGCAGCCGAAGGGCGGCGTGGCCGAGCCGATCGCGACCTGGAGCGTCACGATCGTGCCGACGAGCACCGGGTCGATGCCGGCCGCCACGGCGAGCGGGTGGAAGATCGGCGTCAGGATCAGGATGACCACGATGGGGTCGACGAACATGCAGCCGACGAAGTAGCTGATCGCGATCGTGGCCATGATGGTCGCGTAGCCGCTGTCCGGGCCGAGCGCGCCGGCGAGGAGCTGTGAGGGGAGCTGGGCGTAGCTGATGACCCAGCTGAACGCGGCCCCCGCCCCGACGAGCACGAAGACGACGGACGTCACGAGGCCGGTGCTCCGCGCGATGCGCCAGAGGTCGCGCGGCGCCAGCTCGCGGTAGACGAGCAGCTCGAGGAGGCCCGCGTAGAGCACGCTGATCGCGGCCGCCTCCGTCGGGCTGAAGGTGCCGGTGTAGATGCCGCCGATCACGATCACCGGGAAGCCGAGGGGGAGGGCGGCTCGCTTCACCGCGGTCCAGCGCTCGCCCCAGGTGGCCGGATCCATCGGCTCGACGCGGAAGCGGATCGCGGCGATCGCGCAGTAGGCCGAGAACATCCCCAGCAGCAGCAGGCCCGGGCCGATCCCCGCGATGAAGAGCTCGCCGATCGAGGTCCCGCTGACGACGCCGTAGACGATCATCGCGATGCTCGGCGGGATGAGCAGGGCGATGTCCGAGGCGTTGATGATCAGCGCGGTCGCGAAGGAGTCGGGATAGCCCGCCGCGAGCAGCCGGGGGCGCAGCGGGCCGCCGATCGCCACCACCGTGGCCTGGGTCGAGCCGCTCAGCGCGCCGAACAGGGTGCACGCGACCGCGCTCGTGATCGGCAGGCCGCCGCGCACGTGGCCGACCATGCGCATCACGAGGGTGAGCAGGCGATCGGCGGCCTGCCCCCGGGTCATGATCTCCGCGGCGAAGATGAACATCGGCACGGCGAGCAGCGCGGCCGGCTCGACCCCGCCGATCATCTGCTGGACGAGGGTCTCGGGCGCGGCGCCCGGGAACCACACCACCGCCACGAGGAGCGCGGCCGCGAGCAGCGGCACCTTCATCGGGTAGCCGAGGAGGAGGAGCAGGAGCATCACGCCGAGGATCGCGTAGCCCATCAGTCGACCTCGCCGTCTCGCGCGGGCTCATCGTGGTCGCCCGGGGCCTCGTCCTCGGGCGGGTCGTCGTCGCGCACCTGGAACGAGAGCCAGACCTGGTCGGCCGGCGTGGTCAGGTTCTTCACCACCGCGAGCGCGTACTGGATCCCCCCGAGCCCGAGGCCGAGAGGCGCCGCGAGGACGATCACCCAGCGCGGCAGCTCGAGGACCGGGGTCACCGAGCCGAGCTCCCGCACGGTCCCCAGCGCGTAGCGCAGCCCGAGGAACGCGAGCAGGAACAGCAGCGCGGAGGTGCTGGCGGCGATGGTGGTCGCGAGCCGCTTGCGGGCCGGCGCGCCGAGCTGGTCGTAGAGCGCGGTCATCCGGATGTGGCGGCCGCGCGCCGCGGCGTGCCCGACGCCGACGAAGGTCACGAGCACGACGAGGATCTGGCTGAGCTCCTCGGCCGAGGCGAGGCTCTCGTCGAGGGCGACGCGCGAGAGCACGTTCGCGATCGTCAGCCCCGCGATCCCGAGCACGCCCCCCGCGAGGCAGGCGCCCTCGAGCCGAGTGACCCACCGCGAGAGCCGGGCGGCGAGCGCGCCCAAGGCTACTCGGCGGCGCTCGAGTCGGCGGCGGGCGGCGCGTAGGCGCCGTCGGCGTCGTGGACCTCGCGGCCGGTGACCGGAGGGTTGAACGCGCAGATCATGCGGAGCTGCGTGCGGGCGCGGAGCGTGTGCTTGTCGTGCTTGTCGAGCGCGTAGACGGTGCCGGGCGCGATGGGCCAGCGGCGGCCGGTCTCGCGGCACTCGAGCTCGCCCTCGCCCTCGACGCAGTACACCGCCTCGAGGTGGTGCCGGTACCACATGTCCAGCTCGGCGCCGGCGTGGATCAGGGTGTCGTGGAGCGAGAAGCCCATCCCATGGTGGGCGAGCAGGAGGCGGCGGCTGGTCCAGCCCTCCGCGCTCACGTCGTCGTCGGTGCCTACGACCTCGTCGAGGGTGCGGACGATCATCGGGCGGTCCTCACGCGTGGATCTCGGCCGGCGGACGAGAGACGCGCGCGCGCTGACTCCGCGCGACCTTCTCGACGCTCCGGGCGACGATGTCGAGGCCGCGATCGAGCGCGTCCTCGTCGATGGTGAGCGGCGGGAGCACCTTGAGCACCTCGTCCCGGCTCCCCGCCGTCTCGATGAGCAGCCCGCGCTCGAACGCCGCGCGCGAGGCCTCGCCCGCGTGCTTCGGGTCGGCGAACACCAGGCCCTGGATCAGGCCCAGGCCGCGCTGCTCGGTGACGAGCCCGGGGTGCGCCTCGAGGATCTGCGCGAAGCGCTCCGTGACGCGCTCCCCCTTGGCGGCGACCGCGCGGGTGAGGCGCTCGTCCCCCCAGTAGTGCTCGAGGGCCGCGGCGGCGGTCACGAACGCGAGGTTGTGGCCGCGGAACGTCCCGTTGTGCTCACCGGGCGCCCAGGCGTCGAGGTCGGGCCGGATCAGGACCACGCTCATCGGCGTGCCGTAGCCGCTGAGCGACTTGCTGAGCGGCACCAGATCGGGCTTCAGGCCCGCGCGCTCGAAGCTGAAGAACGGGCCGGTGCGGCCGCAGCCGACCTGGATGTCGTCGACGATGGTCAAGATGTCGTGCTCACTGCATACGCGCTCGAGTCGCTTGAGCCACTCGACGCTGGCGACGTTCACGCCGCCCTCCGCCTGCACGGTCTCGAGGATCACCGCGGCCGGCTTGTCGAGGCCGCTCGAGCGATCGGCGAGCATCCCCTCGAAGAGGTCGAGGGTGTCGACCTCGTCGCCGAGGTAGCCGTCGAACGGCAGCGAGGTGGCGTGCGGGAGCGGGACGTGGGCGCCGCGGCGCTTGCCCTGGTTCCCCGTCACCGAGAGCGAGCCGAGCGTCATCCCGTGGAAGCCGTTGGTGAAGGAGACGACCTCGGTGCGGCCGGTCACCTTGCGCGCGATCTTCAGCGCCGACTCCACCGCGTTGGTGCCCGTCGGGCCCGGGAACATCACGCGGTACTCGAGCCCGCGCGGCGCGAGCACGCGCTCCTCGAGGCGCTCGAGGAACCGGCGCTTGGCGGACGTGTACATGTCGAGGCTGTGCGTCACGCCGTCGTTGACGAGGTACTCGAGCAGCGCCTGCTTCAGCGGCCACGGGTTGTGCCCGTAGTTGAGCGCGCCGGCGCCCGCGAAGAAGTCGATGTAGCTGCGGCCCTGCTCGTCGGTGAGGAGGTGGCCGCTCGACTTCTGGAAGACGGTCGGGAAGCTCCGGCAGTAGCTGCGGACCTCGGACTCGAGGCGCTCGAAGGCGGCGACGTCGGGGGCTTGGGTCATCAGTGTTGCTCCTGGGGTCGAGAATCGGGCGCGCGATCGAGCGGCCCGATCCGGATGAGCTGCTCGCGCTCGTGAGAGCCCTCGAACAGCGAGGGGGCGTAGCCGTCGGACCACGCGAAGGGAGCGCGGTGGCGCTCCGCGAAGGACTCGAAGAGGCGGCGGCTGGCCGCGTTGGACGGGGCGACGGTGGCCTCGAGGAAGCGCACGCCGCGGCAGGCGTCGCGGGCGAGGAGCGCGTCGAGGAGCCGGCTCGCGACCCCGCGCCCACGCGCGCGCCGCGCGACGCCGACCTGCCAGACGAAGGCCGTGTCGGGCCGCTCCGGGACGAGGTAGGCCCCGACGAAGCCGAGCAGCGCGCCGTCCTCCGCGTCGACGGCCAGCGTGGTGGTGGACGCAAAGTGGTCGCAGAGCAGCACGTAGGCGTAGCCGGTGTTCGGCTCGAGCCCGCCGCCCTCGCGCACGAGGCGGTGCACCGCGACGCCGTCCGCCGGTCGCGGGGCGCGGGTGCGCACCGAGCCGCGCGCGCGGGGGGCCAGGTCGGTCGAGGGGTCGGACAGGGAGACGCTCACGCCTCTTCCTCGCGACCGATGAAGAGGTCATGGAGGATCTGCACGGCGTCGTCGACGCGCGACTCCTCGACCAGGCAGGTGAGCGCCTCGCGCGACGTGAAGCTGGTCACGACCTCGACGTCGCGCTCGCGCAGGGCGCGGAGGGCTCGCAGGAGGGCGCGCGGGCTGTCCCCCACGCCGAGCCCCACCGCGCTCACCGAGCCGAGGCCGCGGTCCACCTGGACGTCCGCGGTCGCGATGCGGGCCTCGAGGCCCGCGGCGAAGCCGTCCGGGTCGGCGAGGTTCTCCGTGGCCACCACCAGGTCGAACCGATCACGCTGCGGCTCGACGCCGCTCGAGAGGACGTCGCACCGCTCGAGCGCGGCCAGCACGTCCTCCGCGCAGGCGCCGCACTGGGGGCCTTCGCAGTGCACTCGGATCAGGTCCTTGCGCCCGGTCACCCCCGTGACCCCGTGGGCCGAGAGCTCGCGGAGCCGCTCGCGCGGCGCGTCGTCGGCGCGCGACACCTCGGTGTGCTCGGCGCCCCCGAAGGTCGAGCGCGCGTAGATCGCGATCTGGTGGCGCCGGGCGAACTCGACCGCCTGGGCGTTGAGGACGCGAGCGCCCTGGCGCGCCAGCTCCTGCATCTCCTCGTAGCAGAGCCGGTCCACGCGGCTGGCGTCGTCGACCACCCGCGGGTCGGCGCTGTACACGCCCTCGACGTCGCTGAAGATGTCGCAGTGGCTCGCGTCGAGGGCGGCGGCGAGGGCCACCGCGGTCGTGTCGCTTCCGCCGCGGCCGAGCGTCGTGACCTCGCGCCGGTAGCTCGCGCCCTGGAAGCCCGCGACGATGACGACGTTGCCCTTCTCGAGCTCGTCCTGGATGCGGAACGGGCGCACCTCGATGATCCGCGCGTTGCTGTGGACGTCGTTGGTCAGGATGCCGCTCTGGCTCCCGGTCAGCGAGACCGCGTCCGCGCCGGCCTCGGTCACCGCCATCGCGAGGAGCGACATGCTGATGCGCTCGCCGCTCGTCAGGAGCATGTCCATCTCGCGCGGCGACGGCGTGCCGCTGATCGCGCAAGCCTTCTCGACGAGCTCGTCGGTGGTCTTGCCCATCGCGGACACCACGACCACCACGTCCCACCCCTCCTGACGGGTCGCGGCGATCTTCTTCGCGACCGCGCGCAAGCGATCGAGGGTGGCGACGGACGAGCCGCCGAACTTCTGCACCACGATCCCGCGGCGCTCGAGCGACGGCCGTGGCGACGGCGAGCGGAGCTCGGGGAGCGGTTGCAACTGCGGCTCGGGCATGCGTCTTCCTCCGACGGGGTTCGTTGGTGAGATGCTTTGATCTCAAACCAAGAGAACGCCTATCTACGGAGTGGAACTCGACAAATCAAGCCCACCGGCCTGGTTTTCTCGGGAACGCCTCGTTTGTGTACGAATTAGTGGCTGTGCGAATTCGTGGCAACGGGGATGGTCCGCCCCTCGTCGCCGTTTCGCGGTGGGCTCAGCCCGGCTCGTCGGGCTCGAGCAGCTCGGCGACGTCCTGGACGTCCGCGTCCGCCGGCCCCGTCATCATCATCGGCGCGGCGTCGACGTCACTGGCCTCGAGCAGCGCGACGACGCGCTGGAGCACCCAGTCGATGATCGCCTGCTCGCCTTCGTGGAGGGCGCTCAGCCGTGCCGAGAACTGTTCATGGAGCGGCGAAGGGGCCTGCGCGATCATCGCGCGCCCGCGGGGAGTCACGCGGAGGTGGAACTTGCGCTTGTCCGTGGCGCTCCGGCGACGCTGGATGAGCTCGCGGGCCTCCAGGCGGTCGAGGATGCCGGTCACGGTGGCTTGGCTCAGCGAGACCGCGCGCGCGACGCCGGACGGGGTCGCGTCCTCCTGATGGAGGATCGCCCGGAGGCAGACCAGCTGGGGCCCGGTGAGCGAGTGCTGCTTTGCGAGGCGCCTCGAGTGGAGGTCGATCGCGCGCGAGGTCCGTCGGAGCGATCGCAGGATCGACTCTTCGTACCGGCTGGCCACGAGCGCAGCCTAGCAGCCCGTGGAAGAGTCGACCGTGATGGATCGCGGCTGCGAGGGCGCCTGCGTGGGGCGGCGGGACGAGGGATCCCGGAGGATTCTCGAGGAGCGACGCGCCACGCAGGCGCGGGCTCTCGGCCGTGAGGCGCGCGGGGAGGTTCTGCAACGGGCTGCCAGCCGGCACGTCGCGGCGGGTCGACGCCGACGCGACGCGGGTGGCTGAACGGTGGAGCCCTGCGTCGCAACGAGGTGCGGTCATGAGGGCGATGGCTTGGGTGTGCGCTGCGCTGCTCGCGGCGTGCGGGGGCGAGGTCGCGGTCGACGGCGGCGCGAGGGACGCGGGGGCGCGGGACGACGCAGGGGCGCGTGCGGACGCGGGGCCGGACGGCGGCGCTCTGGGCGACGCGGGGGCGAGCCCGGACGGCGGGGCGAGCTGCGCGCCGGTGCCTGGCCCGATGAGCCTGACCGGAGGCTGCGACGAGCTCGACCTCGCGTTGCTCGACGACGGCACAGGGGCGGTGACCGCCCAGGTGCGAGGGCGGCTGTTCCCGCGCGCGGGGGGCGAATGGGGCTGCGCGCACGTGGACGCCGTGGAGGTCGTCGACGGCGACGTGGTCCTCGCGACGCTCACCGGCGCAGGGCGCTTCGCGCCGACCGAGACCGACGAGCTGCTCGCGAGAGGAGCTTCGTCGGCCGCGCTGGACGCGTTCTGTGGAGATGAGTCGGCGCGCTTCGACCGACTGGGCCTGGTCGTCCGCGGGCGGGTGGACGGCGGAGTGTTCGAGGCGCGCTGTGGCGCGGCGGAGTCGGGCTCCAGCTGGCCGCCTCGCCTGCGGCTCACGTGCCACGAGAACGTCGACGACGCGCCGAGGGCGGGCGGCGCGTCCGTCATGCAGGGCGCGGGTACACCCCGCACGTCAGCGTGGTTCGCCAGCCCCCACGGCGGCGTCGGCCTCGGGACGGCGAGCCCGACCGTCCACGTCATCCCCGCGGCGGCCGAGGCGTTCGGGGCGCTCCCGGCCCCGGCGCCGTTCGACGCGACCTTCGACGTGACGCTCTCCGAGCAGACCTCCCCCCACCTCGGGCGGCACACCAGCGTCGATCTCAACGTCCTCGGCGATCCCTTCGGCGAGCTCTGCACGGCGGGGAGCGATCCTGGCGGTCCGCCCGCGCCGGTGATGCTCCTGCGCGTGACGGGGACCTCCAGCCGCGGGGCCTACGCGACGGAGGCCTACGTGTCGCTCTGCACGCGCGGCGCGTTCTGACTTGCGATCGGGCGCGCGGGGATCACGATCCGCCCACGATGCTGGAGAACCTCCTCTCGGCCGTGATGGTCTCGGTCGCCGCCTACCTCGTGCTCCGCGTGGTGGTGGCGGTGCGGAGCCGGATCTCCGGCAAGGACGCGCGAGCCAAGGTCCAGGCCGGCGCCTCGCTCGTCGACGTGCGCTCCGAGGTGGAGTTCGCGTCGGGTGCGCTCCCGGGCGCGAAGAACATCCCCGTCCAGGCCCTCGCCGGTCGGCTGGGCGAGATCGACAAGGCGAAGCCGGTGGTCGTCTATTGCGCGTCCGGGATGCGCAGCGCGCGGGCCGCGTCGATCCTCAAGTCGGCCGGCTTCGAGGCGCACGACCTCGGCCCGAAGTCCGCGTGGTGAGCGGCGCCCGCCCGCTCGAGACCTCCGATGGGGATCGACGGGCTAGAACGTGTCCCAGTCGCCGGTCTCCACGCTCCACGGCGTCGAGGGCGGATCGCCGCGTAGGTCGACCATCAGCACGTGGGTCTTCGGCAGGAAGCACGCCGGCATGCGCACCGAGCCGGGCACACGATCGCGCCGCATCGCGAGGACCACGTCACAGCCCTCCTCACGCCCGGCCCAGCGCGCAGCCTGGGCGAGCGCCCGCCGCGCCGCCGGGTCGACCGCGAGCAGCTCCATCACCCAGAGCGAGACCCGCCCCCGCGCCTCCATGCGGTGGAGCACCAGCACGCCCCGGAGCGCGCCGCCCTCGCGCAGCTCGTAGCACCGGTAGCGGAAGAACGGGTGCGCGAGGTAGCGCCACGTCAGGTAGGCCGCGTCCTTGAGCGGGGCGAGGCCCGCGCCGGCGGCGACGCGGTCGGCGAAGCGATCGTGCTCCTCGTCGAAGCGCTCGACCGGCGTCAGCCCGTCCGGCGGTCGGGGCGCGCCGATCACGGGGCGGAACCAGAGCGGCACCTCCACCGCCGCGTGGTAGCCGTGTCGGTCGAACGCCCCGCGGCTCTGACCGTTCGGGAACGCGAAGGGCCGCTCGTCGGCCGGCACGCTCGCGCCGAGGGTCGCGAGGACGCGGTGGAACAGCCCCTGGCCGCGCGCCTCCTCCGCGGTCGCCGCGTCGCAGAGGTGCCAGCCTCCTACGCGCCGCTCGCCGCTCGCGAGGCGCACCGGGTACGCCGAGCAGGTCGAGAGGATGGCCCCGTCGCGCTCGACCATCGCGACGCGCCCGTCGCCCGCGGGGGGGCGCATCTTCCACGCGAACACGTCGGGCCCGAGGCGGTCCAGATCGATCCCGTTCTCCTCGAGCAGGTGGCCGAAGACGCGGCGCTGGAGCGCGGCGTGCTTCTCGATGTCGAGATCGCCGCACGGCACCACCCGGACCTCGGGTTGGACCTCGGACCGCGCGTCGCTCACGCGTCCGCCGCGCGGTAGGGGCGCACCTCGAGCAGCTCGTCGAGGCGCACGAAGCGGAGGCCGCGCGCTCGGAGCCGGTCGATGATGCGGGGGAGCGCCTCGACCGTGCCGGCGCGATCCTCGAGCCCGCCGAACCCGCCGCCGTCGTGGAGCAGGATCACGCCGCCCGGGCGCGCGCCATCGACCACGCGCCGCACGATCGCGTCGGCGTCGCCGCGCGTCGAGTCCAGGCCCCGCACCTGCCAGCCGACCGCGGTCATGTCGAGCTCCGCGAGCACGTCGCCGAGCGCCGGGTTCTTTGCGCCCTGGGGCGAGCGAAACAGGGTGGGGCGCTCGCCGATCAGCGACGCGATGGTCTCGTTGCACGCCCGCAGCTCCCGCCGGGCCTCCTCCCACAGCCGGAAGTGGAAGGTCATCGCGTGGTGGTCGGTGTGATTGCACACGAGGTGCCCCGCCTCGTGGAGCCGGCGGACCACGTCGGGGTGGGCGCGGGCGCGCTCGCCGACCACGAAGAACGCCGCCGGCACGCCGCGGTCGGCGAGGATCTCGGCGATGCGCGCGGTGGCGGCCGGGTCGGGCCCGTCGTCGAAGGTGAGGGCGACGGCGTCGGTCGGCCCGGCCGCCCGCCAGCGGGTGCGCGCCCAGAGGCTCGCGTTCGGGTGCATCACGACCGCGAGGAGGATCGCGGTGCCCAGCAGCAAGATCCCCGCCCCGACCGCGACGCCGAGCGCGCCCCCGATGCCGAGGGCCGCGCCGAGGGCGAGCCCGATCGTGGGCAGCTTGATCCAGAGCGACCGTCTCATCGGCTCGCGAGGAGTGTGCTCCGGGCGCCGAGCGCCGCAACCCCCGTGGTTCAGCCCGCGGGCGGGTCGTGCGGGGGATCCGCCGTCGCGTGGTCTGCGCTGGCGTCGTCGGTGCTGGCGTCGTCGGTGCTCGCCTCGCCCGCGTTCGTGTCGCCTGCGTTCGCCTCGCCTGCGTTCGCCTCGCCTGCGTTCGTCTCGTCTCCGGCCGCGTCCGCGGGGCGCAGCAGGAACACGAGGCCGAGCACCAGGAACAGCG
>JAUHXR010000188.1 GCA_030426845.1 Polyangia bacterium
GCTCCGGCCCCGGCCCCGGCCCCGGCCCCGGCCCCGGCTCCGGCTCCGGCTCCGGCGTCCGACCTCCGGCCCTGGTCGTGTACGCAGGCGAGCAAGACTACGTGCACATCCACGAGTGCGTTCAGGAGCACGTGCACGAGTGGCGCTCGCCGTCCTGGCGGCGGGTCTGCCTCGGGGACTCTGGCTCCCGTCGCCACGAGATCTCCTCATCTCCGCCGATTCCCCGCCCTCCGCCTCCGCCACGCTGTCTGCGTGCGCGCCGCCTACTCGCTCGTCGTCGCCCTCCTCCTCGGGCCTGTTCCTCTCGCGTACGCCCAGCTCCAACCGGGGGACGTCGTCTTCCAGGATTCCGGCTCCTCGCAGAGCGCGATCATCCGCGAGGTCACCCGCTCGCCGTGGTCGCACGTGGGCGTCGTGGTCCCGCATCGCGGCCGGCTCGAGGTGCTCGAGGCGAGCGGCACCGTGCGGTGGACCGCGTTCCCCGACTGGCGCGCGCGCGCTCGCGGCGCCGTGCTCGTCCGCCGCAGCCGCCGGCCGCTCCGCGCGTCGGACGTCGCCGCCCTCGTGCGCGTCGCGGCCACCCTCGAGGGCAGGCCCTACGACGCGCGCTTCGAGTGGGGCGACCGCCGCATCTACTGCTCCGAGCTCGTCTACCTCCTCTACGAGCGCGCCCTCGGTCGCCGGCTCGTGACGCCCCAGCGCTGGCGCGAGCTGCGCCTCGGGCCGCGCGGCGAGGCCCTGGCTCGACGACGCCTCGGCCGAACGCCGCACCCGAACGCGCGCGTTGTGACACCGGCCGCGCTCGCCGAGGCGGCCTCGCTCGTCACCGTCGCGGCGCCTCGTGGCACGATGCACCGATGGAGCATGGATACCGAGAGAGCGCGGCCCAAGACCGGTCGGTCCTCGTGGTCGCCTTCGGCGGGCGGGTCTTCGGCCTCGAGCCGTCCAGCGGGGCGGTGATCTGGGAGAACCCGATGGGCACCCACGGCGACGTGGAGATCCTCATCCACCGCGGCCGCGTCTACGCCACCGACGGGCTCTCGCTCCGCTGCTTCGACTACCGCACCGGCGCGAGCTTCGGGGGAACGGAGATCCCCGACCAGTACCCGGGGCGACCGTCGATGGTGATCGAGCGCGACCAGATCTTCATCGGGAGTGAGGGCGAGGTGACCTGCTTCGACCTCAACGGCCAGCGGCTCTGGAGCCAGGGCTTCAAGGGCAAGGGCGTCGGCCGCGTGACCCTCGGCTTCCCCGGCAATGTTCGGCAGGCCGACGACATCGGGTCGCGCTGAGCCCTCGGTCCCGTCAGGCTTGGGTGTGGCCGACGACTACGTCCCGCTCGACACGCGCGCCAAGCTGACGGTGACCGCGCTCGCCGCCACCGCGGTGTTCGACGCCGCGGGCTTCCTCGACGCGGTCGGCGTCCCCGGGATGCGCTGGGCGCAGGTCATCCCCGGGACCTACACCTCGCCGACCGTCCTGCTCGGGATGCTGACGATGATCGCGTTCCTCGCCTGGCTCTCCCAGGCCCGCAGCAACCTCGTCGCGCTCGGGTCCCCGGCCGAGGGCTACTCGGCGATCGCCCCGTGGTTCATCCCGATCGTGAACCTCTGGCTCCCCTACACCGTGGTGCGCGAGGTGTGGGCGCGCAGCGGGCCCGAGGCGGAGCGTCCGGGCGGGCACGCCGGCGGGGCGCCGTGGTTCATGAAGGCCTGGTGGACCGCCTGGGTCGCCTCCCAGCTCACGCCCTTCATCCTCACGTTCGTCGGCATCGTCGGCATCGTCGATCTCGTCCGCGTCGTCGCGGCGGTCCTCGCGATAAAGACGGTCCTCGCCCTCACCGCGCGCCAGTCCACCGCGCGAGGCGCGGGCCCGGTCGCGTTCTGATCCGGCGCGTTCTGATCCGGCGCGTTCTGATCCGGCGCGTTCTGATCCGGCGCGTTCTGATCTGGCTCAGTCGGGCGCGATCCACTCCGCGCGGCTCGCCCGGATCGCGTCGACGATCCGTTCGACGTGCGCGTCGGTCAGCGACGCGTGGCACGGCAGCAAGACGGCGTGCGTATGCATCCAGCCGCTCACCGTGTCGCGCCGCCCCTCGCGCGCGAAGAGATCCGTCATCGGTGAGCGCAGCGCGCCCACCCCGCGGGCGTAGAGCGCGGCCATCGCGCCGGCCGGCTCGCGCGCGTAGGCCGCGAGCATCAGCTCGGCGCTCTGCCCCGGCCCGCGCGGCGCGCTGAAGGTGGCGACATCGGCGCAGGCGGCCCGGATCCGGTCGGCGATCGCGCGGCGGCGAGCGGCGCGCGCCTCGAGCCCGTCGAGCTGGCGCAGCGCGAGCCTCGCCTGACCGGCGCGGAAGCTCGGCGTCGGATCGTCGGCGCCGCGCTTGAGGAGCGGGCGCACGAACCGCTTGTAGAGCGCCTTCGGGTCGAGCCGAGCCGACGCGGCGAGGCGCGTCGCGGGGTGGGTCACCGCGTCGTAGATCGGGGTGCGCGTCACCGCGGCGAGGGCGGCGTGGCTCAGGAGCTTGGTCAGCCCGAGGCCGCCGCCATGCCCGGCCGACAGGCGCGCGCGCAGGGCCTCGGCCACCGCCGGGTCCGCGCTCCACGCCGCGCCTCCGCCGTGGGCCTGCACGACCTTGAATGGCGCAAAGCTCGTGAAGGCCCCCGCGCCGAGCGAGCCGACCGGGGCGCCGCGCCACCGCGCGCCCAGGGCGTGGGCCACGTCCTCGATCAGCGCGAAGCCCCGCTCCGTCGCGAGCGCGGTGAGCCGATCGAGGTCGCCGGGGTGACCGTAGAGGTGCGTCACCACCACCGCGACCGTCGCGTCGGAGAGCGGCAGCGCGTCCGGGTCGAGGTTGCCGTCGCCGCGCCGCACGTCCGCGAGGACCGGCGCGTGGCCGGCCGCGCGCACCGTGTCGTAGACCGACGCGTCGGTGTAGGCCGGCACGATCACCTCGCCCCGCCGCGGCGCGAGGACGTCGAGGAGCGCGCGCATCGCGTCGCGCCCGCGCGCCGTCACCACCGCGCCCGGCGCCAGCCCCCGCGCGTCGAGCGCATCCTCGAGCTGTTCCACCGCGCCGTCGCTCGCTCTCCCGAGGTCGAGCAGCTCGCGCGGGTCGAAGTGCGGGACCATCACCGGCACCGCGCGGGTCCAGATCACGCGCGCCTCCGCCGCGTCGCGTAGTTGCGCGTCACGAGGTTCCACCCGGCGCGCGGGTCCCCGCCGAAGATCAGGTTCTTCTCGACGTTGTGGGCCGCCCAGCACTGGGTGCCCGCGCAGCCGATCGGACGGAGCCGACGGAACGCCTCGCGGACTCCGAGCTCCACGGCGTTGGGCGCGGGTCGCGCGCGCGGGTCGAGGACGGTGCGCGAGCAGGGGTAGAGGCTCCCGTCGACCTCGAGGCGGCAGGTGATGTGGCCCGCGTGGCATCGGAGCGATGGCGACTCCGGGAAGCGCTCGAGGTGCTCCAGGGCCGGCGTCGAGTTCCAGACGCGGGCTCGCCATCTCGGGTCGGCGCGCATCCGGCGGATGAGCTCGCGGTAGCGCGCGAGGTCGGGGCGCTCGGGGTTGGGCTCGTCCGAGCCGATGACGTGCATCGCCCCGGGCTGGACGACGAGGAACGTGTCGTAGCGCTCGGCCAGCTCGATGAAGAAAGGAACGTGGTCGAGGTTCTTGGCGAAGAGCGCGACCGAGAAGGCGAAGCGCTTGCCCGCCTCGGCGAGCGCGTCGACCCCGGCGCGCATCGACCGGTAGCTGCCCTCGCCGCGGTAGGCGTCGTGCACCGCCTCGGGGCCGTCCACGCTGACGACGAAGGCGTCGGCCCGCGCGATGACCTCGGGCCGCCGCGCGAGCAGGATCCCGTTCGTGTTCACGCTCCGCTGCATCCCGCGCTCGCCGACCCGGTCGAGGATCGCGGGCAGGTCCTTGCGCACGAGGGGCTCGCCGCCGGTGAGGTGGACGCGCAGGCAGCCCTCGGCCGCGAGCTCGTCGACGAGGCGCAGCGCGGTCGCCGTGTCGACTCCGTCCGGCCCGCTGTGGCGGCTGCAGAACGGGCAGCGCGCGTTGCACCGGTGCGTGAGCGCCCAGCCGACGCCGAGGAGCTGGCGCTGGACGCCGAGCGCGGCGAGCGCGAAGCGGCCCGCACCGGTGACGACCTTCAGCCGCCGGCGCAGCTCAGCGCGCGCGCCGATCGCCGCCTCCCCCCGCTCGTCCGGCGCGCCACGCCACCCACGCGAGCATCCCATAGAGGAGGGTCTGGAAGAACCCCATCGCGCTCGACTCGGGGGCCCGCGCGAGGGCCGGGTCGCCGAGGCGCCACGCGAGGAGCCGGGCCGAGTCGAAGGCCGCGGTGAGGACCGCCCCCGCGAGGATCCCGATCCCCTCGCCGCGCAGGGGCGCGACCGGCGCGAGCCGGGCCCCGCCCGTCCACAGGCCGAGCCCCGCGAACGCGAGGATCGGCGCGGCCATCCAGAGCTGGACCGAGAGGAGCATCGTCGGCGGGTCGCGCTGCGCGTTGTGCAGGTTGGGCACCCCGAAGCGGGCTCGCAGCGCCTCTCCGCCGAGGTCCACGCCGTACACCAGGCCGTAGTCGATCTCCTCGAGCATGAGGAAGCCGAGGTACGCCGTCATCGCGATCGCGAGGGCGCGCGCGGGACCTGCAGTCCGGGTGGCCGCGTAGGCGAACAGGCCGATCGCCACGAGCAGGACGAGGTGGCTCGCGTGCTCGACGGGGCCCTCCTTGTGGAAGCCCCAGATCACGACACGCGGCGCGAGCAGCACCGCGAGCGCGTAGGCGAGCGAGCCGCCGACGAGCAGCCCGCCGAAGGGGTGGCGGATCGCGTTCAACCTCGCCGGTGTACCGCGACGAGCGCGGCGCGCGCCATCGCTCAGGCGGTGCCCAGGCGCTGCTCGTAGTAGACGACCCAGCGCCCGTGGATCCGGGCGAGCGCGAAGCCCCACATCGAGCGTGCGCGCCGCCCGCTCGCGATGGGGACGACCACCGCGACTACCGGCGCCTCCGCGAGCTCGGGGCCGAGCGAGTCGGGCAACGGCGGCTCGAAGCGGTGCGGCGTCGTGCGCGTCGGGCCCAGGGCGACCGCGCCGCGCAGCACGCGGGCGGGCGGATCGAACCCGGCCACGTCCGGGCACGGCGTCCCCGTGAGGGGCGAGCGCTGCGCGCGCTCCACCTCGCGCAGGACGGCCTCGCGCGGCGTCGCCTCGGGGCAGCGCGCGCCGCCGTAGAGGGCCTCCGTGATCTGTTCGAGCGCGATCCGATCGCCGCTCCGCGCGATGAGCTGGCGGGCGCGGCGGAGGAACGGCCGCCACCGGCTCGGCGCGCGCTCGCCGGCCTCGCGCCGCGCGGTCGCCTCGCGCGTGATCCGGAGCGCCAGCCGCGCCGCGCCGCGCGCCTCGTCGCGATCGATCGGCCGGAGCGGAGCCTCGGCGCGCGCGGGCCGTCGCAGACCCTCCCGGAGCGCCGCGTCGCACGCCCGCACGGCCCCGGCGAGCGTGACCTCGCCCTCGGGCGGCGCGCACCGCGCCTGCGCGACCGCCTGGGCTGGAGCGGCCAGCCACGCGGCCAGCCCGACGATGATCCACGCCCTCACGGATCGCACACCCGGCCGCCGCCGATCCGCGGCACGACGATGTCCACCCGCAGCTCCCGGAGCCGGCTGACGCCGTCGCCGAGCAGCACGATGCGCATGGGGAAGCGCTGGTCCTCGGCGGTCTGCACGAGGCGGAGGTTCTGCAGGACGAAGAGGAACTCGACCCGCGTGCCCGGCCGGACCTCGTTGAACCGGTCGCCGACGATCACCGCGCCGTCGCCCGGCGTGGCCGACTCCGCGATCACCCGCTGCACGAACATCGTCGCGTCGACCGCGTCGGTCTCCACGTCCTCGAGCGCGACCGACACGTCGATCGGGACGTCCTCGACGAGCGTGCGCACCGCCTCGACCACGCTGACCGAGAGGTTTTCGCCCGTGCGGCCGATGTCGAACACGATGGGCGAGCCGTCGCGCCGCACCGCGCCGGTGTCGCGCGCGAGCGCCTCGAGGTCGCGGCGCCCCGTCTCGCCGAAGTCGCCGGAGTTGAGGCCGAGCACCTTGGCGCCGAGCCGGTTGAGCGCCTCGGTCGCGTCCTCGTAGGTGTGCGGCTCCGGGGTGATGCTGCCGGGCGTGTAGCGCGCGCTCGACCCCGGCCCGTTGTGCGACGGGGCGTCGGTGAAGACGAGGAAGATCGGCGCGCCGTCCTCGCGGAAGCACGGGTAGCCGCGGGTGCCCGGGGGGCAGCTCGGCGGCGAGACGAAGCCGTCGTAGCCCTCGCCCGCGGCCGAGAGGTAGAGCGCCTCGATGAGGGACTCGGGGGTGTCGCCGCCGGACTGGAGCCCGACGCGGTTGAGCGCGGCGAGCGTCTGGTCGGCGCTCGGGGTCGAGGCCTGCACGAGCTGGAAGACCTCGTCGCCGGACGCGCCGTAGCTGAGCCCCGGCACGTCGAAGTCGGCGAAGCGGCCGACGCTGAAGCGGACGTCGGGGATCGCGGCCGCGAGGCCCGGCACGATCTGGGTGCGCAGCGAGTCGCGGATCGTGTTGATCTCGTCCTCCATGCTGCCGGTGACGTCGATCAGGAAGTAGATGTCCGCGCTGAGGATCTGCGCGAGGAAGTCGGTGCGCAGCTGCTCGGGCGGTTCGTTGTACGGCAGCTCGACGCACACGTCGGCCGGCGGGCCGGCGTCGGGGGTCAAGGGCGGGCCAGCGTCCAGCGGGCCCGCGTCGTCGATGTTGAGGGGGCTGCGGCTGCCGCAGGCGGCGAGCGCCGTCCCGAGGATCAGCGAGCCGAGGATCAGCCAGGCGAGCGCGCGCGTACGAAGCAAGGAGCCCTCCGCGGCTCAGGATGACCCATGGGTCAGCCGGGGAGCAAACCGCGCGCCATCGCGCCGTTCGGCGCGGGAGCGGCCTCGGGCGCCAACGGGATGGGCGGCGCGTCCCCCTCGAGCCGTGCGCGCACGCGCGCGTGGGCCTCGGCGGTGAGGGGGAAGCTCCGGAACACGAGGAGCGCGCCGAGGACGAGGAGGGTGGGCGGCACCGCGAAGAGCAGCTTGAGCCCGAGCACCGTCTCGGCGGTCTGGGTCGCGCCCTCCTGGTAGCCCACCGCGGTCAGCCCGATCCCGACGCCGGCCGCCGCGGCCGCGAAGGCGCACTTGCGGACGAGCGCGGCGAACCCCGCGAACAGGCCCTCGCGGCGCTGCCCGTGCTCGAGCTCGTCGAGGTCGACCACGTCGGCGCTCAGCGCGTGCATCAGCAGCCAGAAGCCGACGTTCGCCGCGCCGCTGAACACCATCACCGCGTAGAGCAGCCCGAGCTGCCCCGGCCCGACGAAGAACACGCTCGCGAAGGTCACGCTCGAGAGCCCGAGCCCGGCGCGGAAGGCGAACGGCTTGCCGCGCGTCCGCGCGAGCCAGGTCCAGAACGGGTAGCTCGCGATCGCGCTCAGCGCGTTCACCACGAAGGCGCTCATGTGGACCGCCGGGTCGCTCTCGCCCATCACGTGCTCGAGGACGTAGAGGATCAGCGACTGCACGAACGCGAGCCCGAGCGCCGCGAGGCAGGCCGCGCCGAGGAGCGAGCGGAACGCGCGGTTCCTCCGCAGCGCGCCGAGCGCCTCGCGCAGAGGGGTCGGGTCGGGGACGACGCGCCGATCCTCGTGGGTGCCGCGGTAGGCGCCGAGGAGCGCGAGGGTCGCGAGGCCGCCGCCGATGAGCGCCGCGATCCCGAACGCGCGCTCGGCCACCCCGGCCGCCTCGGGCGTGTCGTCGCCGCGGTAGCCGAGCGCGATCATCAGCCCGATCGGGAGCAGGAGGCCGACGAGGTCGCCGACGTTCCCGAGCAGCTCCCGCGCGGCCGCGAGCCGGGTGCGCTCGTGGTAGCCCTTGGCCATCTCGGGCAAGAGGCTCAGCGCGGGCACGTGGACGATCGTCTTGGCGGTGAAGAGCGCGAGCAGGACGACGCAGAAGTAGACGCCGAGCGCCGCGCCCTCGAGCTCCTGAGGCGGCGAGAGGAGGAAGTAGAACGCCACCCCGACGGGCACCGCGCCGAGGAGGATGTACGGTCGGCGGCGCCCCGCGCGCCAGCGGGTGCGGTCGGAGATGCGCCCCATCCACACGTCGCTGACCGCGTCCCAGAGCGTCGCGATCGTCAGGCCCGCGCTGATCCAGAGCGGCGCGAGGCCGACCACGTCCGTGTAGAACATGAACAGGTGCACGCCGAGGCAGGTGCCGATCACGTTCTGGGCGAAGCCGCTGAGGCCGAACGCCGCGAGCTGACCGCGGCCGAGGGACGGGGCGCTCACTGGATGCCTCCGAGGTCGTAGTCGATCGAGAGCCCGCCGAGCACCGTGAGCTCGTCCTGCCGCGAGACGTGGTGGGTGTAGTAGGCGCCGCGCACGTAGACGCTGAGGCCCGGCATGCGCGGGTCGACGTCCTCGAAGGTCACGGCCGCGATCGCGCCGACCTGGTTGCCGACGTAGCCCGACCCGAACACGTAGCGGAGGTTGTCGAAGGCGCCGGCCCGGAGCACCACGTCGCTCGCGAGGCGGCCCTCGCCGAGGAGGTAGGCGTCGTTCTCGAGCACCCAGTCCTGCTGGGCGAGGACGAGGTCGTAGCGGAGGTTGTAGTAGTGCGACGCGCCGCCCATCGACTCGTGGTTGAACGACGCGCCGTCGACGAGGAGGAGGCGCACGTCGCCGAGCGGGATCGCGCCCTGGAGCTGCGCGCCGAGGCGGACCCCCCAGCCGGTCGCGCTCGCGCCGCGATCCGCCGCGAGGGTCTGCCCGACCACGTCGGCGTCGTCGTAGCCGCCGAGGCCGTAGTAGCCCGCGCCGTCCATCCCGATCGGCCACACCGCGGCGCCGGTCATCTCCGCGTTCAGGACCAGGAACGACAGCGGGCTGACCTCGAGGTAGCCGCCCTGGATCGCGAACACCGGCGCGAGGTAGCTGACCACCCCGGCCTCGGCGTGGGCCCCGCCGAAGAGGAGCGCGTCCTGGTCCCCGAGGGGGCTCCGCACGCCGAGCCGGGCGGTGTGCTGAGCGCCCATCGGGTTGAGGAGGGCGATGAGCTGCTGGTGGACGACCACCCGGGTCTGAGCCCTGTCTTGAGCCCCGTCTTGAGCCCTATCTTGAGCCCAGCCCGGGCTCGCGTGCGCCGCGAGGGCCACGACCGCGACGAGCAGGGCGGTGCGAGAGGTGCGCATGCACGGGGGATGAGCAGGCGAGGTGCCAAGCCCAGATCCGCCCTGAAACGCGGGCGAACCACGCGATCGGGGGCCGGGGATCGGGAGGCGCGCTGCACAGCCTCCCGCCCGGCTGCACGGTCCCGTGATCCATCACGGCCGCCCCGTGGAGGGGCTGCTACCGTGCGCCCGCGATGCGGGACTTCCTGGAGTCGATCGTCCAGCGCCTCTTCCCGGGGATGGGCTGGCGTCCGCTCTACCTGACCGCCGTCGCGACCTGGCTGATGGTGCTCTACCACCACCACGGCTCGCAGTACGAGGCGCCCACCTGGTTCATCGAGGCCTCGCGCGACCTGCTCGGCATCGAGCTGCTCGAGCTGCACCAGCACCTCTGGTCGCACCTGAGCGCGGTGGTGCTCCTGATGCTCATCCCGCTCGCCCTCTGCTGGCTCGCGGAGGGCTGGAGCCCGCGCGAGCTGGGTTTCCGCGTGGCGGGGACCGGCCGGGAGACCCTGGTCGTCCTCGGCATGTGGGCGGTGATGGTCCCGATCGTCTACCTGATCCACGAGAGCTCGGCGTCGTTCCAGGCGACCTACCCGCGGCTCCGGGCGGCCGAGACCTCGCTCGAGCTCTACCTGCTGTTCGAGGGCTTCTATCTGGTGAAGTGGATCGCCTGGGAGTTCTTCTTCCGGGGCTTCTTGTTGTTCGGCCTGGCCCGCGACTTCATGAGCCGCGCGATCCTCGTCTCGACCATCCCGTTCACCCTGATGCACTACGGCAAGCCCGAGCTCGAGATGGCCTCGGCGATGATCGCGGGGCTCATCCTCTGCTACATCGCGCTCCGCGGTCGGAGCATCTGGCCGGGCGTGCTGCTGCACTGGCTGGTCGCGAGCACCATGGACTTCGTCGCCTCGAGCTTCTGGCGATGAGCGACGCCGCCCTCTCACCAAGGACCGCCGCGCGCGTGACGGAGAACGCCGCGTGAGCCGCGTGATGGTCATCGGCCTCGACTGCGCCCCGCCCGCGCTGGTGTTCGACCGGCTGCGCGCGCACCTGCCGCACCTCGACGCGCTCCGGCGCGCGGGCGCGTGGGGCCGGCTGCGCTCGGTCGCGCCGCCGATCACGGTCCCCGCCTGGGCCTGCATGGTGAGCGGCCGCGACCCGGGCGAGCTCGGGCTCTATGGCTTCCGCAACCGCGCGCCGGGCACCCACGCGCTCGAGGTCGCGAGCGGCGCCGACGTGAGCGCGCCCCGCGTCTGGGATCTGGCGTCGGACGCTGGCAAGTCGGTGTGCGTTCTCTATGTTCCGCTCACCGCGCCGACCCGCGAGGTCAACGGGGTGATGCTCGGCGGCTTCCTCTCGGAGGACGACCCGAGCTGGCCGCGGCCGCTCGCGGGGGAGCTCGAGGCGCGCTTCGGGCCGCACGCGCCGGACGTCGAGGGCTACCGGACGGACGACCCCGAGGCCCTGCTCGACTCGCTCTACGAGACGACCGGCCGCCGCTTCCGGGTCGCCCGCGCGCTCCACGCCGAGCGCCGGCCCGACCTCTTCATGATGGTGGAGATGGGCCCGGACCGGCTGCACCACGCGCTGTGGCGCCACCTCGACCCGGCGCACCCCGAGCACGACCCGGGCGACCCGCTCGTGCGCGAGGCCCGCGACTACTACGCCTTCCTCGACGCCGAGGTCGGCGCGCTGCTCGCCCAGGCCGACGACGACACGGTCGTCCTCGTGGTGAGCGACCACGGGGCGCGGCGGATGGTGGGCGGCGTACGGATCAACGAGTGGCTCCGGCGCCGCGGCTGGCTCGTGACCGACGAGGCCGGCGCGATCGATCACGCGCGGACCCGCGCGTGGAGCACCGGCGGCTACTACGCGCGGATCTTCTTCAACGTGGCCGGCCGCGACCCCGGCGGGCTCGTCGCGCCCGACGCGCTCGAGGCGGAGATCGCGCGGCTCGCCGCCGAGCTCGAGGAGCTCCCCGTGCCGGTGAGCGCCCGCCGCCCGCGGGACCTCTACCGCGCGGTCCGCGGCGCGCCGCCCGAGCTGCTCGTGTTCTTCGGCGACCTCGACTACCGCGCGCTCGGGACGTTCGGCGAGGATCTGATCACGACCGAGAACGATCGCGGCCCCGACGGGTGCAACCACGACTGGGACGGCGTCCTGATCGGCCGCGGCCTCGGGGTGGTCGGCGAGCTCGAGGGGCTGTCGATCCACGACGTCGGCCCGACCGTGCTGCACCACCTCGGGGTCGACGTCCCGGCCGACTGGCTCGGCCGCGCCTTGGGGGCGCGGTGAGCGCGCGCGCGATCGTGATCGGCCTCGACGGGGCCGACGTCGACGTGATGGAGGGGCTCGGCCGCAGCGCGCTGCCGAACCTCTTCGGCCTGATGGACCGCGGCGCGTGGAGCCGGCTGCTCAGCGTGCAGCCGCCCGCGACGCTCCCGAACTGGACCACGTTCCTCACCGGCATGGACCCGGGCGCGCACGGGGTCTTCGACTTCACCGTCCGGGACGGCTACCGCGTCTCCTTCGCCGCCGGCACGGTGCGCGAGGCGCCGACCGTGGCCGCGCGGCTCGACCGGCTCGGGATGCGCTGCGCGTGCGTCGGCTTCCCGGGGACCTGGCCGCCCGAGCGCCTCGAGCGCGGCGTGTTCCTCAGCGGCTGGGACTCGCCCGTCGCGTTCGAGGCCGACGCCTCCTACGTCTGGCCGCCCGCGCTCCACGACGCGATCCGCGCGCGCTTCGGCGAGCGCCGCTTCGACGACGTGGACGAGTTCGACGCGGACGCGCCCGGTTGGCACGCGCGGCTCGGCGAGGCGCTCGAGGCGCGGATCGGGCACAAGCTCGCCCTCGCGCGGTGGCTCCTCGCGCGCGAGTCCTGGGATCTGTTCGCGTTCTACTTCGGCGAGAGCGACACCGCGTCCCACCACCTCTGGGCCCACCACGACGCGGGCTCCCCGCGGCACCCGGCGCGCCCGAGCGACCCGGAGCGCGACGGCCTCGCGCGCGTCTACCGGGCCCTCGACCGCGCGGTCGGCCAGCTCGTCGCCGACGCGGGGCCGGACGTCGAGGTGACGATCGTCAGCGACCACGGCTCGGGCGGCGCGTCCGACAAGGTCCTTTACCTCAACCGATCCCTCGAGGCGGCGGGCCTCCTGCGGCTCCGCCCGGGGTCGCCGGTCGGCGCGCTCGCGAGTCGTGCCAAGGACGTCGCCTTGACGGTGCTCCCGGCCCGCGCGCGCGAGCGGCTGTTCTCCTTCGCGGGGCGGGCCCTGCCGGGGATGGTCGAGTCGCGGGCCCGCTTCGGCGCGATCGACTTCGGCGGGACGCGCGCGTTCAGCGACGAGCTCAACTACTTCCCCTCCGTCCACCTCAACCTCCGGGGCCGCGAGCCCGACGGCCAGGTGCCGCCCGACGGACGCGAGGCCGCGCTGCGCGAGGTCGAGGCCCACCTGCGCGGGCTGCGCGATCCGTGGACCGGCGCGGCGGTGGTCCGCCACGTGTGGCGCCGCGAGGAGCTCTTCGCCGGCCCATTCGTCGAGCGCGCGCCCGATCTGCTGCTCGAGCTGCACCTCGACCGCGGCTACTCGTACAACCTCATGCCGTCGGCCTCTGCCCCGCCCGGCACCGGCCCGTGGCGCCGCCTCGGCCCCGAGGAGCACCTCGGCCGCAAGGGCCGCAGCCTCGCGGGGAGCCACCGCCCCCGCGGCTTGTTCGTCGCGGCCGGGCCCCGCGTCCGCCCGGTCGGTGAGGTCCAGGCGCGGATCGCCGACGCGAGCGCGACCCTCCTCGCGCGCCTCGACATCGCGCCCGACCCCGCGATGGCCGGCCGCGTCCTGCGCGAGGCGGTGCGCCGCGGAGGCGGCCAGCGCGCCTTGCCGGACGCGCTGCCGGACGCACTGCCGGACGCCGCGCCGACCGCCCGCGAGGCCGGCGATCCCACCCGCCTCGAGGCCCGCCTCCGGGCCCTGGGCTACATCGACTGAACACGCCGCGCAGCCGGCTCGCAGGTGACGGCGCGCCCGTCGGGGCGCTCACCGTGGCTCGGATCGCTCGACCGGGTAGAACCACAGCAGCGGTGACGCGACGAACCGCCGCGCGAGCGTCATGAGGAGCGCGCCGCCCTGCGTCACGGTGACGTTTCGGGACTTCAGGGTCACCGCGAGGGTGAGGCCGAAGCTCACGAGGAAGTTCACGAACCCGATCGCGAGGACTCCGATCAAGAGCAAGCCACCCTCCTGCGCATCGAACAGGGATGGCGAGTCGAGCATCGCGACGCCCACATGCGCGGAGGAGAACGCGATGTGGCGGATGTCGATCGGCAGGCCGAGGATCTCTCCGACCACGCCGGCGGAGCCGAGCGCGAACCCGAGCGCGACGTTGCTCGTGAGCCCTCCGGCGTGACGGGCCACGAGGCCGGCCAGGCGCTGCCTGAGCCCTCCGAGCCAGCGCAGGCGCGGGTGGTGCGCGAGCCGCGCCTCCAGCCCGGTGTAGACCACGCGGTTGTCGACGATGCCCTGCAAGAGCCCGGACAGGAACAGGAGCAGTCCCGCGATCGCGGCGTAGAAGAGCGTCGGCCCCTCGAACGCGTGGTTCGCTTCGAGCAGCTGGCGGGCCTTGTCCGTGCTGACCATCTCGGACCCCAGGGTCTGCTCGACCGCGAGGCCGAAGAGCATCGCCGCGG
This sequence comes from Polyangia bacterium, assembly GCA_030426845.1. Taxonomy (GTDB): domain Bacteria; phylum Myxococcota_A; class Polyangia; order Polyangiales; family Sandaracinaceae; genus JAUHXR01. Next base: position 13,915 of record JAUHXR010000188.1, read on the forward strand.
GGAACGCGAAGAGCAGGTTGCCAAGGAAAGAGACGAACTGTGTGCGCCAGACCCCGACCACGGTCTCGGCCACCCGATCGAGCCCCTCTCGTCGCGTCGCCGTGGTGTCGAGCTGCTTGGCGATCGCCGAGGCGGTGATCGCGGGTTGCTTGGTCGCGAGGGTCGCACCCGTCAGATAGATGGCGGCGAAGCAGATCGCGTAGTTGGCGCCGTACACCACCGCCTCGGCCGCGAGCGCCAGGTCGAGCTTGCTCGCGAAGAGCTTCAGGATGGCGAAGACCCCGACGATCGCTCCGCCTCCGAGAGCGCTGCCCAGCACCCGCCACCAGTCGCGACGATCGCCGCCCAGGTACTTCTCGCCCTTCGCGGCCGTGTGCTCGGTGACCTGGTACGCGAGCAGGTCGACTCCCTGGGCGAGCCTCCGCGTCACGCGCCCGCCCGCCTGCTCCGCCTCGACCAGATCCTTGAGCAGCGAAGCGAGCGCGCTGGAGCGCTGCGCCTCGTCGCGGGGACGCACGAGGCACATGAGCAGCTCGAGTCGCGTCAGCTGCTGATCCATCCGCCGTGTCAGCCGCGTCAGCCGAAGGCTCGCCCCGTGGACGCGCTTGTCCTCCCGGAGCCCCCGCACGAGCTTGCGGCAAGCCACGACGTGCGCCCGCAGCTCCGCGATCTCGTCCTCCGCGGCGCTCCCTCCCCGCGCGGCCTGCAGCAGGCGATCGGCGGCGATGGGCAGCTCGAGGAACGGCGAGGCCGCGATGTCCACGTGCGCGAGCTTGCCCTCGAGCTCCTCGTGGATCCCCGCGCCCCCGATCCGCAGCGCGAGCGCTCGCAGCGCGACGTCGACCTCCTCGTGGAGGCCCCGCGGGGAGTCGCCGAGGCAGAGCCGGATGAGTCGAGCCCACTCCGGCGTCGGGATCGCGCGCACCCAGCGCCAGTCGTCGGCCCGGCGGAACAGCCGCGGCACGACGCCGCGCAGGTCGTCGGCCGGCGGCACCGGCGGCAGCAGCAGGGCGCTCGCTCCTCGCGCGAGCACGCTCCCCACGCCGAGATCCTGGAGGACTCCGCTCTCGACCAGGAGGTACACGAGACGCATCCCTGTGAGGACGTCCGCGATCCGCGCGCGAAGCGCGGCGGTCAGCTCGGGCTCTCGCTCCAGCACCGCGAGCACGAGACCGAGCCGCTCGGCCGCCGACGGGCCGCGGCGGGTGGGTCGCAACAGGTCGATCAGCCCCGCGATGGCGTCGACCGCGGGTGGACGCGCGAGGGCGGCGCGCAGCTCTCGTTCCACCTCGCATCTATGTAGTTCAACCTGGGCGACCGCCACCGTCCGGCGCCGAGAAATCGCGCACACGTCGGGCATCGTCGAGGAGCGGCCGGCGGCGAGGCGGACGCTTGCCGCCCGGGAGGCGCCCCGCGACGGTGGTGAACTAAGCTCCTAGTGACTGCTGCTCCGCCTGACTGGGTCCCGTCGAGCCGGCGCCGAGGTACCCTCGCCCCCGGTGACGATCCTCCACGTCGCGGCCATGCCGTTCCCGTCGCCTCAGGGCACGCAGGCCGCGGTGCGCGCGATGGTGGACGCCGACCACGAGGCCGGGCGCTCGCCCGAGCTGCTCACCTACGCGCACGGCGCGGCCGAGCTGCGCGCCCCGTGGCCGCACCACCGCATCGCCGACCTCGTGCGGGACCGATCGCTCCGCAGCGGGCCGTCGTGGCGCAAGCTGGTCGAGGACGCGCAGCTCCTCGTCGAGGCGCGGCGCCTCCGCCAGCGCCTGCGGCCTCGCGCGACCCTGGCGCACCACGTGGAGGCGACGACCGCGGCGCTCGGCGCGCGCCTCCGTCCGCTCGTGTTCTTCGCCCACACCGCCCTCGGCCCCGAGCTGCCGACCTACCTGCCGGGGCCCGCCGGCGCGATCGCCGAGCGCCTCGCGGGCCGGGCCGGCGACGCGCTCGACGTCACCCTCGCGCGCCGCGCCGACGCCACGGTCGCGGTCAGCCCCTGGCTCGCCGCCCACCTGTCCGCCCGCGCCGAGCGCGACGTCCGCTACGTGCCCGTCCCCTGGCGGGTGCCGCCGCCGATCACCGCGACCGAGCGCGACAAGGCGCGCGCCCGCTTCGCGCTGTCGGCCACCGACCCGGTCTTCCTCTACGCGGGCAACCTCGACGCCTACCAGGGCGTGCCGACGCTCGCGCGCGCCTTCGCCGAGGTGCGGGCGCGGCGCGCGGACGCCCGCCTCCTCGTCGCCACCGACTCCGACCGGTCGCCGCTCGAGAGCGCGCTCTGGTCGCTCGGCGCGATGGACAGGACGACGTTCGCGCCGCTCGCCGACGAGCCCGACCGTCGCGTCGCCCACGCCGCAGCCGACCTCGCGTGGGTCCCGCGCGCGGCCGAGGGCGGCCTGCCGATGAAGCTCCTCGACGCGCTCTCGCGCGGCGTACCCACGGTGGTCACCCGCCGCGCGTGCAGCGGGATCGACCTCGGCGACGCCGCGATCGTCACCTCCGACGACGACCCCGAAGCGATCGCGGCCGCGGCCTTGCTCGCGATCGAGGGCCGCGACGCGGCGCGGGCCGTCGCCAAGCGCGGGGTGGACTACGTCGCGACCGCCCACGCGCCCGAGCGTTACGTCGCCGCGATCGACCTCGCGATCGACCTCGCGATCGACGCAGCGACCGACGCATCGCGTTGAGGCGTCGCGCTGAGGCGTCGCGCTGAGGCGTCGCGCTGAGGCGTCGCGTTGAGGCATCGCGCCGAGACATCGCGCTGAGACATCGCGCTGAGACATCGCGCTGAGACATCGCGCTGAGACATCGCGCTGAGACATCGCGCTGAGGCGTCTCCCCGTTTCCGCTCCCCGCCCCGGCCGACTCGACGTATGATGCCAGTCATATGGGGAGGGCGCGCGGGGTGGTGCTGGCGGCGATCCTGGCGGCGGGGTGCGCGCCGCCGACCCGCATCCTCCTCGTCGTCGACTCGGAGCTGCGGCCGGGCGTGGACTACGACCGCGTCTCGCTCGCCGCCGGCCCGGCGTCGGGGCTGTCGACCACGCGGGAGCTCACCGCGCTCCCCGCGACCGCGCTGCTCGAGGCGTCCGGCGCCGAGCGTGTACGGATCGGCGTCCGCGCGCTTCGGGGCGACGAGGTGCGCGTCGGCTGGGCCCTCGAGACCGACTTCGAGCCGGGCCGCACGGTGCGCGTCGAGGTGCCCCTCACCTGGACGTGCGTCGGCAACGAGGCCTGCGCGCGTGGGGTCGAGCACTGCGTCGACGGCGCGTGCGAGCCGGTGGAGCGCTCGATCGCCGCGCTGCCCGACGGCGATCCGGGCGACGCGGTCAGCGCCTGGCTCGCGCCGGTGCCTCCGCCCGACGCCGGGGCGCCGCTCGACGCGGGCCCCGGGTGCGAGGAGGGCGCGCCCTGCGTCCCGGCGAGCCGCTGCCACGCGGGCGCGCTCCGCTGCGCCGCGAGCCCCGCCTGCGAGCCGGGCGCGCCGCTCCCGGCGGGGGCGCCTTGCGGTGAGGGGCGCCAGTGCGACGGGGCAGGGCTGTGCGGGCGTTGATTCTCCTGAGCCTCGCGCTCCCCGCGGCCGCCGCGGCCCAGGCCGAGCCCCGCGACGCGCCCGCGGAGGAGCCCCGCGACACGGAGCCTGGCCCCGCCGAGGACGATGCCGAGGCCGAGGCCCGCGCCCTCTTCGCGCGGGGCCGCGACCTCGCCCACGACCGCCGCTTCAACGAGGCGGCCGCGCTCTTCACCCGCTCGGTCGCCCTCGTCGATCGACCGTCGTCCCGCTTCAACCTCGCGCTCTGCCACTACGCCCTCGAGCGCTACGTCGAGGCGATCGCGCACCTCGAGCGCTACCTCGCGATCGCCGACCGCGCGCAGGAGGGCCTCTCGTGGGACGACGCGCTGCGCATGATCACCCACGCGCGCCGGTCCGTCGCCGCGCTCGCCCTCGAGGTCACCCCGGCCGACGCGCGCGTGACCGTGGACGGCGCGCCGGTCGACGGAGGCGCCCACCGCGCGGTCTCCCTCAACCCCGGCGCCCACGTGGTGCGGGTCGACGCGCCCGGCCACGCCCCCTCGCTCGTGACGGTCCGCCCCGGCGCGGGCGAGCGGCTCCTTCGGGTCGTGCACCTCGAGCCGACCCAGCGTCGCCCGCGCCTCACCGTGCGCGCCCGCGACGCGGCGCCGATCCGGGTCGACGGCGAGGCGGTCGGCCACGGCGAGGCGAGCCTCGAGCTGGCGCCCGGCCCCCACGTCCTCACCGTCGGCGCGCTGCGCCGTGAGGTCGTGCTCGAGGACGGCCAGCACGCGTGGCTCGAGCTGCCCGGCGGGGCCGGCGCCGACGCAGACGCGATCCTCGGGTGGAGCCTCGCGGGTGGCGCGGCGGCGGTGGTGATCGCGGTGATCGTCACCGCGCTCGTCGCGACCGACCTCGCGGCGACCCCCGAAGACACCATCGTGATCCGCGAGCCCGCCCCCACCCTCGTGCCGTGACGCCCGCGTCGACGCCCGCGCGGTGACGCTCAGGCGAGCGCGCGGTCGATCGCGTCGGCGAGGCGGGTGAGGGTGCTTCGTGCGCGGAACTCGGCCGGCGTCCACCACGCGTGCGCGTCGTGCTCGGCCGATCGCGCGACCTCGCCCGCGACCCAGCGCGCGCGGTAGACGACCACCATCATCGGGCGCGCGCCGCGACGCGCGGTGTAGGCGTCGATCGGCCGCGCCTCGATCGCGACCTCGAGCCCGGTCTCCTCTGCGATCTCGCGCGCGATCGCTGCGCGAG
>JAUHXR010000516.1 GCA_030426845.1 Polyangia bacterium
AGGCGCAGATGGGCCGGCGCGCGGCGACGCGCCCGCTGGCGGCCGGCGGCCTCGCGTACCTCGTGTCGGTGGTGGGGCGGACGATGCCCGCCTACCTGCTGCGGCCCCACCCCCGGGTGAAGGTGATTAACGAGGGCGCCCCCGCGGTGCGGCTCGGGCGCGACGGCGAGCCGGTCGAGGAGATCGCGGCGGGCGAGCCGATCTACGAAGGGCCGACCCGCATGGTGGCGATGAGCACGATCCCCTACTGGGGCTTCGGCGCGCGCATCTTCCCGTTCGCCGACGACCGCGACGACCGCTTCAGCCTCCGCATGGTCGACATCAGCTCGTTCCAGGTCGCCTATCACATCCGCGACATCTGGAAGGGCGCGTACCGCAGCGACACCCTGCACGACTTCCTCTGCGAGGCGATCTCGATCCACTTCGAGGAGCCGCACCCGATGCAGATCGGCGGCGACCCGGTCGGCGCGAGGCGCAACGTCCATGTCCGGCTCCACCCCGAGCCGATCCAGGTCGTCGACTACTACGCGCCGCCGCCGGTGAGCTGAGGCGTCAGCCCGGCGCGAGGCGCGTCCACATGTCGTCGAACACGCGCTGATAAGGGGCGACGAGCCGCTCGTCGTCGGAGACGAGGATGTTCTCGCGGTTGTGCTGGGCCGCGCTGCGGGTCCAGTTGTAGCTGCCGGTGACCACGACCGCGCGATCGAAGACCGCGAACTTGTGGTGCATGTGGTGCTCGGACTGATCGACGCGAACCTCGACGCCGGCGGACGCGAGGCGGTGCACATCGGAGCCGCGGTCGTGGGCCTTGTCGTCGTCGGTCACGATGCGCGTCTCGACCCCACGCCGGTGGGCGTCGAGGATCGCGCCGGCGAGCCGGTCGTCGGTGATCGTGAAGACACAGATGTCGACGTGGGCCCGCGCGCCCTGGAGCTGTCGGGTGATCGCGTCGAGGCACGCCGGGCCGGGGCTGAAGTGGACCTCGGCGCGCACGCTCTCGCGACGCTCCCGCGGCTGGAGCAGCTTGACGACCCCCTCGAGCCACTCGAGCACGTCGCGGGAGAGCGCGCCGTCCACGCGGTCGCGGGCGAGCGCGAAGGCTCGGTGGCGGATGAACGCGAGCTGCTCGTCGGTCGGGTCCTCCGCGTCGAGGAGCTGCCGGAGCGCGCTCCGCTCCCCGCGCGACAGATGCACGTCCTCGAGGGTCGCCGCGAGCACCCCGTCCACTTCGTCGGGCTTCATGGCGCGCAGGATGCCACGGCCGAGCCTCACGGCCGGCCTCACCCGGGGCGCCGCCGAGACGATTGACCCCGAATCGACCCGCCGGATACCCTCGGGCAGCTCGCGGAAAAGCCCGAGGAGACTGATGAATCGGACGACCGAACGACGCTCGCGCGCGCTCGCGGGGCTCCTCGTACTGGCCCTCGTTTCGACCGGCGCGACCGCCCTCGCCACCGACGTGCGCGGCGCGCTGCGACCCGCCGAGGCCTTCGGCCGCCCGGCCGAGCCGTCGGCCGAGGAGGCCGCGCGCGATCGCTACTGGGACGAGTGGAACGGCGTGCGGGACCCGGAGCCCCGCGGCTTCGACGTGCGCCGCGACGTCGCTGTCGTGCTGACCGGGCCGGGCGACCTCGCGGCCGATCAGCCCGGCTTCGAGATCGCGGGCGGCGGGCTCTGGCCGACCACCCTGGTGCACCGCACCGGCGGCAACCTCGAGATCCTCAACACCGACCCCGTGGCCCACCAGCTCTACGCCGAGGGCTTCGAGGAGTTCACCGCGACCCCGACGTCGCCCGGCCTGACGCGCCGCGTCCCGACCGCGGCGGCCGGGAGCTGGCCCCTGCGCGATCAGGTCTACGGCCACGTCCGCGGCCACCTCCACGTCATCGACGACCTGGTGGCGCGCGCGACGATCGCCGAGGACGGGACGTACCGGTTCACGAACGTCCCGCCGGGCACCTACACGCTCAAGATCTTCCACGGCGCCGACGTCGTCCACACCCAGGAGGGCGTGGTCGTCGAGGAGCGCGAGCTGACACTCGAGCCGATCTCGCTCGCGGCGGCGGGGGGCTGAGCCATGGTCCTGTCTCGCTTCTGGACGCTCCTCTTGACCGGCGTGGCGATCGTCGCGCTCGCGACCGCGCTGCTCGCGGCCAGCCTCGTGAACGAGTCGTGGGAGCGCTCCGCGACCAACGACCTCATCCGCGACCGCTTCGAGGTCGAGGCGATCCTCAAGCTCGACGCGCGCGCGCGCATCGACGCCATCGCGCCCATCGCGGCCAACACCGACGTGCGCAGCGCGCTGCGGCGGGCGAGCGCGCGGACGGGTCGCGCGGTGGACGAGGAGCTCGCGAACGGGCTGCGGACCAAGCTCGGTGAGCTCAACGGGCAGCTCGACGAGCTGCGAGGCGACCTGCTCTTCGCGGTCGACGACGAGGGCTGGATCGTGGCCGGCATCGCGCCGGGCCAGATCCCGGACGGCGCCGGACTCGAGCAGTTCCCGCTCGTCCGGCGGGCCCTCGAGGGCTACGTGCGCGACGACGTCTGGGTCTACAACGACGGCGTCTATCGCATGGCGGCGCGGCCGGTCCTCGACGGCGGCCAGTACGTGGGCGCGCTGATCCACGGCAACCGCTTCGACGACGCGCTCGCCGAGCGACTCTCGGCGCGGCTCGACGGCGCGTCCGTCGCCTTCTTCCACGGCGAGACGATGTTCTCGTCCTACATGCCGACGGGGGTGCAGGCCGCGCCGACCCGCGACGACATGGACGCCCCGCTCGCCGAGGTGCTCGCGTCGGAGGCGCTCCAGGGCGGCGGGCGCACCGATCCGCAGGAGCTCCCGACGGGAGGCCGCGCGGTCTACTCGCTCGTGACCGGCACGGCGCGCTTCGCCAACGTCGGCTACGCGGTCGCGCGGCCGGTGCGGAGCCTCGCGCAGCCGTGGGAGCTGATGGACCACGCGTCCGGCGAGGCGTGGGCGAGCTTGCCCTGGCCGTTCCTCGGCGGCGGCGGCGCGCTGCTGTTCCTCATCGCGATGTTCTTGTTCTGGCTCGAGCGCGACCGGCCGCTCAGCAAGCTGCTCAAGGCGAGCGCGGCGCTGCGCGCGAGCCCGGAGAACCGGCTGACGATCACCGACTTCGGCGGCCGCTACCGCAAGATCGCGGGCGAAGTGAACGAGGCGCTCGACGGGGTCGCCCAGGCGAGCGGCGCGGGCGCGCCGCGCAAGAGCGCGAACCTCGACGAGCTGCTCGGGCCGGCCGACGCCGCGCCGAGCAGCGGCAGCTTCTTCGGCTTCGCGGGCAACGAGTCCGAGCCGCCCCCCGACTTCGGCCCGCTCGGCGGTGCTCCAGCCCCCGGTGCCCCGGCGCCCGCTGGCCCCGCCCCCGGAGCGTCCCCCGGCGTGGTGGCGGCCCCCACGCCGCCGAGCCCCGCGATGAGCCCGGCCGGCGC
>JAUHXR010000189.1 GCA_030426845.1 Polyangia bacterium
TCCTCGCGGATGTGGCGCGTGTAGGAGCCCGGCTCCGCGCGGTCCCAGAGGAGCTGCATCGCCGCGATCCCGATCTGGATGTTCACCCCGTCGTCGAACGAGTTGCGCATCAGGGTCAGGTAGGGGTCGAAGTCGACGCTGCGGTTGAGCAGGAGGTTGTACGGCTGGCCCGGGACGCCGAGGATCCCCCGGCGCACCTCGGTGGTGATCGCCATGTAGGTCCCGCCGAAGATCCCGCCCTGGCTGTCGCCGGTGTAGAAGCCCTCGCTCGTGTCGAAGACGTTCTCGCCGTCGGGCTGCATCGCCGGGTCCTCCGCGAGGCGCCCGGCGAGCATCATCCGCATCGCGAGCAGCGCGTTCACGATGCCCTGGTGGAGCCGGTCGGGGATGGTCGCGAAGTCCTGGAGCCGCGCGTTCGAGAGCGCGGTCGTGATCGGCACGACGTCCGTCTCGGCCATGCCGATCCAGTCGACGCCGAACGGGATGTAGCCGTTCTCGTTGCCGAGCTGCGCGAGCCAGCGCGCGTTGGCCTGGCCGTGCGATCCCAGGAGGCCGTGCCCGTACTGCAGCGGCTTCATCGGGTTCGCGGCCGAAGCGTTGTGGGGGATGTTCACGACGAACGGGTACTCGGCCCACTCGCGGAACTCCGGCATCCCGTCCGCGCCGAGGTTGATGCGCGCGCCGCCGCGGGGGTTCTCCATGAAGGAGGGCACGCGCATCATCCCGTACACGCGCCGCCGCACGTTCGGGTTCTGCTCGACCGTGAAGTCCTCGATGCGGTTGGCGTCGATCGTGAAGTCGGGGCCGTCGCTCCCGACCATCGCGAGGGCCTGGTCGCGGACCGAGAGCATCCACTGCGTGTCGTCGGCGAGGCTCGAGGTGGTGAAGTCCCACGCGAGCTGGAGCTGATCGCGCGCCGCGCCGTTGGACTCGAGGGTCGCGAAGAGCTGCTCGAAGTGGTCGCGGCGCGCCTCGATCGTGGCCACGTCGGTGTCGGTGCCGTCGCGGAGCGCGGCGAAGGTCGGCGACGGCGCGACCGGGGCGCCCGCCGCGTCGACCACGCCGCGGATCGCCGCGATGTACCGGGTCTCGTGATCGAGCACGACCACCGGCCGGATCATCAGCGCTTGGGGCGCGTCCTCGGTGTAGGTCGACTCGTCGATCTCGCTGAAGTGCGGGACGAGCTCGCCCGTCTCCGCGTTCATCAGGATCGTCGGCGAGGTCATCTCGATCGAGTCGGCGATCTCCGACGGGTCCGGCAGGCCGGTCGCGGTCGCGCCGGGGAGGTAGGCGATGAGCGTCCCGTTGACCGACCAGCCGTCGCGGGTGTTGAACGGCGCGGGCTCGCTGTGGCGCCGCCCACGGGTGCGCGAGCGCGGCAGGGTGGTCGGCCCGAGGTTGAGCCGGTGGCCGCTCGGCGTCGTGGGGTCGTCGACGAGGTAGTAGTCGCTCGGCCACGGGGTCACGCAGAACTCGAGGTCGAGGGCCTCGCAGTCGTCGCGCGCCGGGTCGTCGGGCGCGCCCGCGTCGGAGAGGCCAGGGCCGGCGTCGCCGCCGCCGTCACCGTCGTCGCAGGCGGTGAGCGCCGAGGGCGCGAGGAGGAGGCAGAAGCTCAGGAGGCGGAGGGCGCGGGCTCGCATGGGCGACACGATGGCGAGCCTCGGCGCCGGAGTAAAGGGCGGGGTGATCGGCCCGGCGCCTTTCGCCCTGGCTGCGTTCGCGCGCCGGTTTCGCGGGGCGGTCGGCTGAAGTAGGCTGCCGCGCGATGAACGCGAAGGAGCGAGAGTTCTTCCAGCTCGTCTCGCGCGCGGCGTACCTCAACCCGTTCAGCGACGAGCGAGACGCGGTCGACTCGCGGATCGCCGAGGTCGAGGGCGACCACCCCGAGCTGCTGCCCCGGCTGATCGGTGCGATCGATCAGCGCCTCGGCGAGCTCGAGGCGCGCGGCGACCTCAGCCAGGACGCGATGCCCTACGAGGACTGGCGGCTCGTCGAGCACGCGGTCCTCTTCGAGACGTTCCACCGCTTCGTCGAGCCCCTCGACGCGCTCATCGAGCGTCAGCTCAAGGCGGGCTCGGAGCCGGTGCCCGTCGCGGTCGCGCCCGACATCCTCGCGCGGCTGCGGCGCCGCGGGGTGAGCCGCGAGCGCTCGGCGCGGATGCTCTCGTTCTTCTGGCAGCTCCGGCGCGCTTACTACTTCATCGTGCAGGGCCTCTCGGGCATCAGCCCGTCGATGCGCCGGCTGCGCGAGGCGCTGTGGAACGACGTCTTCACCCACGACGGAGCGCGCTTCGAGCGGATGCTCTGGAACCGGCTCGAGGACTTCTCGGTGATCCTCCGCGGCGAGACGGGCAGTGGCAAGGGCCAGGCCGCGGCCGCGATCGGGCGCTCCGGCTACGTCCCGTTCGACGAGCGCGCGGGAGCCTTCCCGACGTCGTTCACCGACCTCATCGTCAACCTCAACCTCAGCCAGTACCCGGAGAGCCTGATCGAGTCGGAGCTCTTCGGGCACAAGAAGGGCGCGTTCACCGGCGCGGTCGACAACCACGTCGGCGCCTTCGATCGGTGCAGCCCGAACGGGGCCATCTTCCTCGACGAGATCGGCGAGGTCTCGATCCCCGTGCAGATCAAGCTGCTGCGTGTGCTCCAGGAGCGCGTCTTCACGCCCGTCGGCAGCCACGACGAGCGCCGCTTCGAGGGCCGCGTGATCGCCGCGACCCACCGCGACCTCGACGAGGCGCGGCGCGAGCGCCGCTTCCGCAATGACTTCTACTACCGGCTCTGCTCCGACGTGATCGAGGTGCCGCCGCTCCGCGTCCGGGTGGCCGAGGAGCCGCGCGAGCTCGAGGTGCTCGTCGGCAGCCTCGTCGAGCGCATCGTCGGGGAGACGGACGAGGACGTCGCGGGCCAGGTCCTCGAGGTGATCGAGCGCGAGCTGCCAGCCGGCTACCCGTGGCCCGGCAACGTGCGCGAGCTCGAGCAGTGCGTGCGGCGGGTGCTGCTGACGGGCCACTTCGTCCCGGACGCGGCCGGCGCCCACGGCCTCGGCGGGCCGGCCGACCGGTTCCTCGAGCGCATCCAGGCGGGGACCCTCGAGGCGCGCGAGCTGACGGCGCGCTACTGCGCGATGCTGCACGCGCGGCACGGGACCTACGAGGAGGTCGCGCGGATCACCGGCCTCGACCGGCGCACCGTGCGCAAGTACGTGCAGCAGATCGCGGACGAGGACGCGGACGAGGACGAGGACGGCTGAGGCTCGCTCCTCGCTCCTCGCGCGTCCCCGCGGGGCGCGGATTTGCTACCCTGCGCGGGTCCGATGAGCCGCACCCTCCTCATCGCCTCGGGCGCGCTGATCGTCGCGGGGGGCGTGTTCTTCTCGCTCTACATGGACGCGTACATCCGCGACGAGACGGGCGGCGAGCGGGTGCTCGTCGTGGTCGCGCGCCAGGACATCCCGTTCGGCGAGCCGATGCAGCTCTCGTGGCTCGCGACCCGGGAGCTCCCGCAGCGCTACGTGGAGGACCGGCACCTGCGCGCGAGCGACGTGCGGCGCCTCATCGGCGTGCCCCTCGCCAATTCGGTGCGGGCCGGCGAGGCGGTGCTGCGGACGGACCTGTCGGTGCTCTCCGATCTCGAGCGCACCCTGAGCGGCGAGATCCCGGCCGGCCGTCGCGCGCTCTCGTTCGCGGCGCGCCCCGAGTCCTCGCACGCGGGGCTGCTCCGGCCGGGCGATCGGGTGGACGTGCTCCTCGTCATCGCGGGCGCGCGCGAGCCCGGCACCGGCCGCGCGATCGTGGTCGCACAGAACCTCCTCGTCCTCTCGGTGGCCAACGCGATGGTCGCCCAGTGGGACGAGTCACGGAACCGGCCGAGCCAGGGCTTCAACACCGAGGTCAGCCTCGAGGTCGGCCTCGAGCAGGCCCAGGTGCTGACCCTCGCGCGGCGTCAAGGCGACCTGCGGGTGGTGCTCCGCAACGGCAGCGACGCCTCGATCGTCGAGCGCCCGAACGACGTCCTCGAGCCGGACCTCATGCTCCACGAGCGACGCCAGGGCTGGCTGCGCCGCTTCGCCCTCGTCGAGCGCCCCGCCGCCCCGCCGCCCGAGCCCGGCGCCGAGCCTGCCCCCGCGGGCGAGTGACCCTATACTGCCGCCGATGGCCTCCCTCGCCTCCGGTGTGACGTCCCTCGCCTACGGCGCGCAGCAGCTCGGCATGCTCGTGCCGGCCACCTTGACCCAGCGCGCGGTGCGCCTGCTCGAGCGGGGCGACGCGCCGGCGCCCGGCAAGGAGCGGCTGCGGGCGCTCCACGGGCGGCTGCGCGAGCTGTTCGAGCGCGACCTCGCCAACGTGGAGGCGGGGCTCTACCCCCGCAAGCTGCTGTTCTCGGTGCCGGTGAGCGCCTACGCGCGGAGCCTGCCGCATCTGTTGGCCGAGCTGCCGCGGGTGGTGCGCCGCCGCCGGGCCGAGGGCTGGCGCGAGCTGCCCGACGCGGCTGACCCCGACCGCTACCCGCCGTACTTCCGGCGGACGTTCCACTGGCAGACCGACGGCTACCTCAGCCGTCGCTCGGCCAAGCTCTACGACGTCGGGGTCGAGTTCCTCTTCGCGGGCACCGCCGACGTGATGCGCCGCCAGGTGATCCCGCCGATCACGCGCCACCTCTCCGCGAGCGCCGCGCCCGCGCCCCGGCGCCTGCTCGACGTGGCCTGCGGCACCGGCCGCACCCTCGCCCAGATCGGCGCAGCCCACCCGGACCTCAAGCTCTATGGGCTCGATCTGTCGCCGTTCTACCTGCAGGAGGCGCGCGCCGCGCTCGAGGCGATCCCCGACGTGTCGCTCGTGGCCGAGAACGCCGAGGCGATGCCCTTCGCCGACGGGCTCTTCGACGTGGTGACGAGCGTCTACCTGTTCCACGAGCTGCCGCGCAACGCGCGCCGCCGCGTGCTCCGCGAGATGGCCCGCGTCCTCAAGCCGGGCGGGCTCCTCGTGATCGAGGACTCCGCCCAGTACGCCGAGGCGTCCGAGATCGCCTTCTTCCTCGACCGCTTCCCCGAGGACTTCCACGAGCCCTTCTACCGGGACTACCTCAAGGACGACCTGCGCCTGCCGATCGAGCAGGCGGGGCTCGTGGTCACCGACGTCGTCCCCACCTTCGTCGCCAAGGTCGTCGTCGCGCAGAAGCCCGCGTGATGGAGGGCGCCCTCGACGGCGCGAGCTGCGCCGCCCACGCCGGCGCTCAGGCCACCGGGACGTGCGAGCGCTGTGGCAACTTCCTTTGCCCGCTGTGTACCGACCTGTTCGAGGAGGACGGATGGTGCGAGGCCTGCCGCGAGCGGGCGGGCGGGCGGGTGCCCTTCGAGCGCGAGGAGGACGGCGGCCTCCTCTACCGCTGGTACGCGACGGCGCGGGCCTTCGTCTTCTCGCCCCGCGACACCCTCGACCGCACGCGGCCGGGGTCGCTCCAGGCCGCGCTGATGCACAACGCGTTGACCGGCGTGTTCAGCGGCCTCATCGCCGGCGGGCTCGGGCTCTGCCTCGTCGCGGTGCTCGCGCGCATGGTCTCGCGCGAGCTCGACGACGTGGCGGTCGCCGTCCTCGTGATGAGCCTCGCGGCGCCCCTCGTGATGCCGGTCTACACGCTCCTCGCCACCGCGGTCCGCGGGACGGTCTACTACGTCGCGCTCGTCCTCGTCGGGGGCGGGGACGCGCGCGCGGCCTACTGGGTGACCGCCTACCTCGGCTCGATGCACCTCGCGCACTACCCGATCGCGATGCTGCAGCGGCTCCCGATCGTCGGCGCGCCGGCGGGGCTGCTCCTGCAGCTCGGGGTCGAGGTCTGGTACGCGCTCCAGCTCACCCACGCGGCCGAGCGCTACCACGGGCTGACGGGCGGCAAGGCCACGTTCGCCGGCTGGGCCGGCTTCGTGGTCCTCGCCTGCCTGGTGCTCTCGCTGGTCGCGACCGTGTTCGTCGGGGCGGCCATCGCCGTCCGCTGAGCGAAGCCCACGGAGCGAAGCCCACGGAGCGAAGCCCACGGAGCGAAGCCCACGGAGCGAAGCCCACGGAGCGAAGCCCACGGAGCGAAGCCCACGGAGCGCGGCCCACGGAGCGAAGCCCACTGAGCGCGGCCCACTGAGCGCGGCCCACGGAGCGCGGCCCACGGGGCCCGCCCCGGCTCGAGAGCGCCGACGTGAGGACTACGGCCCGACGTCCGACCAGGTGGCGGCGTCGTTGACCATCTCGTCGAGCCAGGCGCCGAGGGTGGTCCCGCCCGACATCGTCCCGCCGAGCGGCGAGCCGGTGAAGGTGTGGCTGGTGCCGCCGAGGTAGAACGTGTGGAAGTTCGTGATGCCGTTCGTGGCGGCGCGGACCCCGTTGAGCCCCGCCTCGTAATCGGCGGCCGGCATCGTGCCGGGGAAGTTGCAGCCCGCGCTGTAGCCGTAGCCGTAGAAGCCGCGCATCGTGCTGTCGCCGGTGGTCGACAGGAAGCCCACGCGGCTCATCGGGAAGCGCCGCGCGAGGTAGGGGTAGACGTTGATGAGCCCGCCCCCGTCGCTCTGGCAGCCGCACTCGACGCAGCCCGAGGGGATGGCCGCGTTGAGGCCCCAGACCTCGCGCACCGTCGCCTGGAGGCAGGGGCGCAGGAACATGTCGGGCAGCGGGCCGCCCGAGTCGCTGAACGCGTCGACGCGCACGCAGTCGAAGGCCCGCTGGGTCTGCTCGTGGTTCATGAGCGCGCCGAGCCCGCCCGCGCTCCGGCCGGTCAGCAGGACCTGGGTCGCGCTCGGGAAGGTCGGCACGATGCGCGCCAGGTACTCCTGCATGTTGAGGTAGCCGACGTGCTGGCGCCCGCTCGGGCCGGCCGCGTTCGTCCCCGCGTGCACGTCACCCGTGCAGTAGGGCACGTAGATCATGTTCCAGTCGCGGATCGGGTTGTTCGTATCGGTGCGGTCGAAGATCCCGCGCGACAGGGCGGTGCCGGTGATCGTCGCGAAGTCCGCGCCGTCGAAGCCGTTCGGGTTGGCGACCCCGAGGCAGCTCAGCGAGTCGAAGCACGCGCCGCCGCCCTCGAGGAAGATCATCACCCGGTTCGAGGTGGAGCTGAGGTTGACGCCGATGCCGGTGGCGCTGCCGTCCATGCAGCGCGAGCCGGGGAAGTCGACCCAGGTCCAGGTGCTGTCGGGCGCGGTGATCGGCGCGCCGAAGGTGAGGGGCGGGTCCTCGGTTGCGCAGTCGAAGGGGGTCGGCATCGGGGCCCCCGACCCACACATCCCCGGGCCCCCGTCCGGGCCGCCCGGGCCCGCGTCTCCGGTCCCCGGACCGGCGTCCCCGGGGCCGGGCCCGGCGTCCCCGGTCCCCGGACCGGCATCCACCGCCGGGCCCGCGTCGAGCCCGCCGCCCGGCCCGGCGTCGTTGGCCGGGCCCGCGTCGTCGGGGCTGGTGTTGTCGCAAGCGACGAAGAGGAGGAGGGCTCCGAGGACCGGCCAAACGCGCTTCATGGCAGGCAAGCTACCGGCGCTCTGCGGCTCGATTCAAGCCCGAGCCGCGCTTTGGCGTGGCTTACTCCTCCTCGCCGTCCGCCGCGCCGGCCTGCGCGCTCCCGGGGGCCTCTGGTTGCGGCGCGGCCTCGCGGGTGGCGCGCTCGTCCTCGAGGGCGAGCCCGCGCGAGGTGATCTCGTCGAGCAGCTCGCGCGCGACCGCGTCGTCGATGACCCCCGCCTTCTGCGCCTCCTGGATCGCGTGGCGCTCGACGTCGAGGAGCCGCTCACGGGTGCGCGCCAGCTCCTCCGCCTGGAGGGTCGCCCCCGGCTCGAGCTCGGCGAGCGCGGACTCGAGCGCGACCTGGCGGCCCCCGAGGCTCTCCTTGAGCGCCTCGTAGGTCGCCTGGTGGATCTCGCCGTCCGCGAGCGACCCGTCGAGGGTGTGCAGCGCCTCGCGCGTCGCCTTGAGCCGCGCGCGGAGACGGGAGTACTCATGGTGGGCGCGGCCGCCCTTGATCGCCCCGGCCCACTTGAGGAGCGGGCTCATCGTCAGGCCCTGCGCGAGGATCGACACCAGCACCACGCCGAAGGTCAGGTCGATGAGCATCGCGCGGTGCTCGAAGCTCTCCGGCAGGCTGAGCGCGAGGACCATCGAGAGGCTCCCGCGCAGGCCGCCCCACACGAGCACCGCGCTCCACCGCTTGGGCAGCCGCTCCTCGGTGCGCCGGAGCGAGAGGTCGACCACCGCCATGACCAGCGCGCGCGCGGCCATGAGCGAGCCCCAGGCGATCAGGATCGCGAGCCAGTGGCCGAACATCGACGCGAGGTCGATCTCCTTGCCCAGCAGCAAGAAGACGAAGCTGTTCGCGGCGAAGACCGCGTACTCCCAGAACGACTCGACCGCGATCTTGTTGCTCGGGGTCAGCCCGTAGCGCGCGCCGACGTTGCCCGTCGCCATCCCCGCCGCCACCACCGCGAGGACGGGCGAGGCGTGGGTCGCGTCCGCGAGCAGGTAGCTCCCGAACGCCGCGATCGTGGTGAGCATGATCTCGATCAGGTGATCGTGGACGAGCGTCGTGATGTAGGAGACGCCGAGCCCGATGCCGACCCCGATCCCGATCCCGACCCCGATCTCCCAGAAGAGGAAGCGCACCGCCCAGAACGCGCTCACCTCCTCGTCGGTGTGGGTGAGGCCGAGCACCGTCGCGAGGACGATGAACGCGGTGACCGCGACGCCGTCGTTCAGCAGGGACTCGCCCTCCATCAGGACGGCGAGCCGCTTGGGGACGCCGAGCTCCTTGAAGAGCGCGACCACGCTGACCGGGTCGGTCGCCGCGCACATCGCGACGAAGAGGAACGCGACCATCAGCGGCAGCGACGCGGCGGCGAGCGGCTCGAGGGTGTACGCGAGGAAGCCCGCGATCAGGATCGCGGCGAACACCCCGGGCACCGCGAGGAGCAGGATCGCGCGGAGGTTCTTGCGGAACTTCGGCCAGCTCAGGTGGAACGCCGCCTCGAAGAGGAGCGCGGGCAGGAACACGTCGAAGAGCAGATCGGGCGTGAGGCGGACCGCGTCGAGGTCGACCGCGTCCACGCGCGCGTCGAGCGCGCCGAGCCCGAGCCCCGCGAGGACGAGGGTCACCGTGTACGGCAGGTGGAGGCGCCGCGCGATCATCGCGACCGCGCTCGCCACGATCAGCAGCAAGAAGAGGGTGGTGGAGGTCTCCACGGCGCGGAGTCTACCGCCCCGGTGGCGGCGCGGGGCGCTCGAGCCACGCGGCGAGATCCGCGCTGGTCAGCCCTCGCTGCTCGCCGGTGATCGGCTCGAGGGTGCGCCGCCCGACGCGCGCGCCGTCGGGGGCCAGCACGACGAGGGTCGCGATGCGATCGACCTCGTGCTCGGCGATCAGCTCCCTGTGCCGATCGAAGCGGCCGACGTTCACGTAGAGGACCTCGTAGCCCTCGCTCAGGACGTCCCACGCCGGCTCCTGCTGCATCAGCTGCACGACCTCGTGGCAGTCCTCGCACCAGTCCGCGAGGAACACCAGGAGCACCCGGCGATCGTGGTCGCCGGCGTGCTCGAGCGCCTCGGCGAGGTAGCTCCGGAGGACGTCGTCCCGCACGATCTGGAACGGGTCGCGGTTGTTCACCTGGAAGCGCGGGCGCTCGCGGTCGCAGCCGGCGAGCAGCGTCAGGCCGACGGCGCCGAGGGCGGCGAGAGCAGCGAGGTGACGTCGTGGAACGGGTGCGTGCACGGGGGGCCTTCGGCGTAGAGATAACGCTCCACCCCGCGCTCGGACAAGGCGAGGATCGTGCTGCTCCGGGTGCCGTAGGCGGGGGTGTGGATGCAGAGGGCCTGGAGCTCGCGCACCAGCGCCGCCGTGAAGCGCGAGTCGGCCGGCGGGGTGGGGAGCGAGGCCTCGGGCGGGCGGTCGTGGTCGGCGAGCGCGCGGCGCAGGCTCGCCTCGAGCTCCGGCCACGGCGCGCCGGCGTGCGGCTCGACGAGGGCTCGGGCGCGGCGGGCCTTCGGGAAGTCGGGGCTCCCGATGCGGTCGTTGGGGAGCACCCAGAGCCCGTCGCCGAGCGGCTCCACCGTCACCTCGCGTCGCTCGCGCCGGCCGTAGGCGACGCGCAGCGCCCGGGCGTCGCCGAACATCAGGTTGAACGAGTTGAGCTCGCGGCCGTCGACCGCGGCGAGCGTCCGCTCGACGTCGGCTACCGTCTCGCAGGCGAGCGCCGCGGTGACGATCTCGCCCCGCGACCGGAGCGAGCGATCCGGCCCGTGCCAGTCCCGCTGGTTCGTCAGCGCGGCGAACAGCCCGGCCGCGTTTGCCCCCATCCAGGTGCCGCCGCTCTCGCGGTCGAGGCCCGCGACCGCGCGTGGGCCCTCCGCGAGGACGCGCGGGCCCGTCGCCTCACGCGCGTAGAATTCGTCGCGGTTCGCCGCGACCACCAGCGGCCGGTCCGGCCGCGCGCCCTTGATCGCGATCACCGTGCACACGCGACTCGAGGTGTAGCAGCGTGATCGTGCCCCCGCCGATCCGGCCGAGCGTGGGGCCGAACGAGACGAGGCCCGCGAGGCGAACCCCGCGAGCCTCTCCGAGCGACGGGGGTCGCGTCGGCGCGCTACGGCGTGCCCGGCATCGAGCACCCTCCGGCCATCAGCACGTCGGTGCCCGCGAAGACCGCCTCGCAGGCGTTGCCGTAGGTGATGCCGTCGCAGCCGCAGACCGGCATGAAGATGTCGGGGCAGATCCCCGAGCCGCGCGGCCGACAGACGCCCGGTGAGTCGTCGCCGCCGCAGAAGCTGCCGTCGGGGTAGTCGCAGTACTCGTCGGGGCGACACGGGCTCTCCGCGAAGCCGCCGCAGGTGCCGCCCGGGGGTGAGCTGCAGCCGAGGTGCGCCGCTTCGCAAGCCGAGTTGTCGGGGTAGAGCGCGGCGCAGTCCGGGCCGGCGCAGGTGCATCCACTGACGCTCTCGCAGGCGGTGCCGTTCCAGCGGACGCCGAGGAAGAGCAGGCACGCCCCATCGCCGCGCGCCTCCTGGGCCGCGCACGAGCTGGGCGCGCACGGGCCGTCGTGGGCGACCGACTGCATGAGCGCGTTCGCGTGGCCGTCGCAGTCGTAGGTCAGGCCGTCGCAGCCGCACACGGGCTGGAAGGTGTCACAAGCCCAGCCGGGCGGGGGCGTCCCCTCGCAGGTGCCCCGGCCGGCCGCGCCGCACATCGCGGCGCGGCCGAAGCGGCACCACTCGCCGGAGTCGCAGTCCGCGTCGCCGCTGCAGCCGAGGCAGGCGAGGTTCCGCCGCTCGCAGTCGGCGATGTCGATGTACTTGCCGCAGTCGGGGCCGACGCACGAGCAGCCGCTGATGCCCGTGCACTGTGTGCCGTCCCAGACGATCCCGACGATCGCGTCGCAGAGCCCGTCCCCGTGGGCGTCATCGGGGCCGCAGGGGCCGCTGCCACAGCTCGCGTGCTGGGTCTCGCAGTCCTCCATGCTGGAGTACTTGCCGCAGTCGGTGCCCACGCAGCTGCAGCCGCCGAGGCTCACGCACGAGGCGCCGTTCCAGGCGATGCCGACGATCGCGGCGCAGAAGCCCTCGCCTCGCGCGTCGTCCGCGTCGCACACGCCGCCGCCGCCGCACTCGCCCACGCTCGCCACGTTGACGCCGGTCGCGGCCGCGTTGCACGCGTTGCCGTAGGTCCGACCGTCGCAGCCGCAGACCGGCTCGTAGACCGCGCCGCAGCCGTCGGGCCGGGGGACGCACGTGCCGGTCGCGCCCGCGCCCGGGCAGGCGTCGGCGATCCCGCAGTACTCCGCCGCCCCGCAGTCGGCGTTGGTGGTACAGGTGTCAGCACAGGCGATCGTCGTGCACGCCATCCCCGGCGCGGTGCAGATCCCGCAGCTCGCGTTGCAGCAGACCTGACCCTGGGTGCAGGTCGCGGGCCCGCACGAGACGGGCCCAGGGCCCGCGTCGCCGCCGCCCCCTCCCGCGTCAGGGTCGCCGCCCACGTGGACGAGACCACAGCCGGTAGCGCCGAGCGTGACCAGCAGCGAGAAGCACAAGACCAAGTTGAATCGAAGCGAGCTCATGGACCCTCCCGAAGAGTTCCTCCACCACGCACTGGGTGGCCAGGCCCCTCCCGATCCGTCGAAGAAAATTCGCGAGCCCCGCCGAGGGGCCCGGAGGGGAGGGCGTTGACCGGGCTCGCCGGCCGGGCCATGGTCGAGGCGCTCCTGGACAGGGAACCCGGTGTGAACCCGGGGCTGCCCCGCAGCGGTGTGTAGAAACGACCGTCGCCAATGAGCACTGGGGCCCCGGCCCTGGGAAGCGGCGACCAGTAGGAGCGGCCTCGGCCGCGCGTCTACGAGCCCGAAGACCTCCCTCGAGCGCCAGCAAGGTCTCTTGGCCTCGAGGGAGGGCCCGACCGATGACGCGAGATGATGTTCGTGTGGTGGTGTGCGCGTGCCTCTTGGGCGCGTGCCCTCTCCAGGCCTGCGTGGCCCCGCCCGCCGGCGGGATCGCCGACGCGGTGGTCGAGGCGCCGGGCGCGCGCGAGGGGGTGTTCGGCGACCCGAGCCTGGCGACCAACGGGGTGCGGGGGGGCGGCGCGTCCCAGGGGAGCCTCGACGTGTTCTCCATCCGCCCGGGCGAGCACCTCGTGCTCGAGTGGACCGGGCGCCGCGCGGTCGACGGCCCGGGCCCGGACCTCGCGGTCTTCGAGAACCCCTTCGACTTCTTCGGCGGGACGTTCGTCGACCCGGTGGTCGTGGAGGTCAGCCGCGACGGCGCGGCGTGGGTCGCGTTCCCGCACCGCTACGACGCCGCCGACTCGGGCGCCTACTCTTACCGGCGCGAGGACTGGGTCGGCTTCGCCGGCCGGACCCCGGTCGCGCTGCACGAGGAGACGAACCCGCTCGACCCGTTCGACCCGGCGGCGGGCGGCGACACCTTCGACCTAGCCTCGCTCGGCGACGGCGCCGAGGCGTCGAGGATCCGCGAGGAGGGCTTCCGCTTCCTCCGCCTGAGCCCCGCGTCCGACCACATCGACCCGCAGACCGACGCGGCCTTCCCTCGCGACCCGGTCTCGGACGGGCCGGACATCGACGGCGTGGCCGCGCGCTACCTGGTCGAGGACGGCGCGTGACCCGAGGCCGCCGGACGCGGCGGCTGGCGCGGGTCGCGCTCTGGCTCGCCGTGACGTGCGGGTGCGACGGTGCGCCGCGCTGCCCGCCGGCCGCCCTCGCGCCGCTCGCCGCCCCGCCGCGCTACGCGGTGGTGAGCAGCGACTACGGCGCGACCGCGATCGCGCTCCTCGACGCGGAGGGCGCGCCGCTCGAGGAGGCGTGGCTCGACTCGGGAACCACCGCGACCGGGCTCGTCGCGACCCTCAGCGGCGACGTCTCGCTCCCGAGCGCGCCGTTCGACGACTGCACCCTCGTGGTGATCGATCGTCTCGGCACGGACGTCGTCAGCTTCCTCGACGTCTGCGGCGGGCCGCCCGTCCGCGCGCAGGTCGACGTGGGGGCCGGGTTCGGCGCGAACCCGCAAGATGTCCTGCGGATCGACGATCGCCTCGCCTGGGTGAGCCGGCCGGGCGTGGATCACGGCGCCGACCCGCCGCGCGGCGGCGACCTCGCGGTGGTGGACGTGACCCGCGGCGAGGTCATCGATCGCGTCTCGCTCGCCCCGCTCGAGGTCGAGGCCGGCACCTTCGCGCGGCCCCGCCGCCTGGCCTGGGTTCGCGCGGGCGCGCTCGCGCGCGTGGTGGTCGGCGCCGAGCGGTTGAGCGCCACGTTCCAAGAGGCGGCCGAGGGCGCGGTCGGCCTCGTCGACCCCGAGACGCACGCGGTCCTCGCCCACCCGCTGCCCGGCCTGCGGAACTGCGGCGAGCTCGACCCGGTGCCGGACGAGCCGGCGCGGGTCCTCGTGAGCTGCGCGGGGGCGACGTTCGGCCAGGCCGCGGATCGACGCGACGGCGCGGGGATCGCGTGGCTCGAGCTGACGCCGGAGGGCGCGCTCCGCGAGGTCGCGCGCTACGCCGCGGCCGACCACCCGGGCGGACCGGTCGTCGAGTCCGGCGCGGTGCCGCTGACCGGCGGGCGCGCGCTCGTGATCGCGAGCGGCGACCTCGGGCAGACCGTCGATCGCGCGCTGGTCGTGGACCGCGCGGGCGGCGAGCCGCGCCTCCTCTTCGAGGCCGACGACGCCTACGTCCTGCACGAGGGCGCGTACGACGCCGCGCGCGATCTGCTGCTCGTGGCCGACGCGGCCCGCGGCGAGGTCCGCCGGTTCGTCGGGCTCGAGGAGCGCGCGTCGATCCCGACCGCGGGCTGCCGCGGCCTGCCCCCGCGAGAGATCGCGCGCCTGACGATCGACCGGTGACCCGCCTCCTCCTGGGTCGCGTCGCGCTCCTCGCGCTCCTCGCGCTCCTCGCGCTCGCGCCACGGCTCGCGTCCGCCCAGGAGCTCGGGGTGACCACCGAGGTGGAGCGCCCGATCGCCTCGACCGGGGGTGAGGACCCCACCGCGAGCGCGACCGAGGTCGACGCGACCGATCGACCGCGCGCCGACGAGGCGCTCGCCGACGCGCTCCGCGAGGTGCCGGGCGCGCGCCCGCTCTCGACCGGCGGCTACGGGAGCCCGTCGACCTTGTCGCTGCGAGGCTCGGACGGCGACCAGGTGGAGGTGATGCTCGGGTCGCTGCCGATCAGCGCGGTCGACGGCGGCGCGTTCGACCTCTCGGTGATCCCGCTGTGGGCGCTCGACCGCGTCGAGGTCTACCGCGGAGGCTCGCCGACCTGGCTCGGCGCCTCCGGGATCGGCGGCGTGGTCCGCCTCGTGCCGCGCGGCGCTGGCGCGTCGGTCGCCCGGGGGACGGCGGGCGCCGGGTCGTTCGGGCTGCTGCACGCGCGGGCGAGCGCGGGCGCGGTCGACGGGGGGGCCGACGGCGAGGTCGACGGTGAGGTCGACTGGCTCGCGAGCGCGGGGGTCAGCCGCAGCGACGGCGACTTCCCCTACGTCGCCGACGCGACCCTCCTCGACGGCTCGGACGACGCGGTCGAGCGACGCCGCGAGAACGCCCACGTGACCCAGGCCTCGGCCCTCGCCCACGCGCGCTGGCACAGCGGCGCCGACCGCGTCGAGGGGTTCGCGCTCGGGCTCTACCGCGAGGGGGGCGTCCCCGGGCCCGCGATCGACCCGACCGACCGCGCGCGCCGCGAGGAGGGGCAGCTCCTGCTGGGGCTCGGCTACGAGCGCGTGGAGCGCGACCTCACCTTGAGCCTCGCCGCGGGCCTCGCCTACCGGGGCCGCGCGCTCGAGGACCCCGACGCCGAGATCGGGCTGGTGCCGCGCGACGCGCGCGACGACGCGCTGCGCACGGTGGTCCGCGCCGGGGCCCGCGGCGACGCGCTCGACTGGCTCGAGGTGATCGGGGTCGGCCTCTGGATCCACGAGGAGCTGTGGCCGCGCGACGCGCTCGCGGCCGCGGATCCGCCGTCGAGCGCGCGCGACCGGGGCCGCTTCGGCGTGGAGGCGCGGCTCCACGGCCGGACCGGGTCGGCGCGCTACGAGCTGCGACCGTCGGTCCGCCTCGGGGTGGTCGCGTCGCGGCTCGCGGACCTGCGGGCCGAGGCCGCGGGGACCCTCACCGATCGACTCGACGCGGTGCCGACCTTCCGCCTCGCGGGCGCGCTCGAGCCGCTGCCGGGGCTGACCCTCGCGGCCTCCGCCTCGAGCGCCACTCGCACCCCGACCCCGGTCGAGCTCTTCGGCGACCGGGCGTTCCTCCGCGGCGACGCGAGCCTGTCCCCCGAGCGCGCCGAGCGCTTCGACGCGAGCGTCGCCCTGCGCGGCGTCGCCGGCCCGCTCCGGGGGCGCGCCGAGCTGCGGGGCTTCGTCACGCTGGCGAGCGATCTGATCCGCTACACGCGCAGCTCGCGCTTCCTCTCGACCCCGCAGAACGTCGACTCGGCGACGCTCGCGGGCGCGGAGATCGGCGCGAGCGGAACATTGACGCCGCACGTCGCGTTGACGGTCGCCGCGACGTGGCTCGAGACCTGGACGCCCTGGCTCGGCGCCGAGCGCCGGCTCCCCTATCGACCGCGGCTCAGCCTCTACGCGCGGCCCGAGGCGCGCGCCTTCGCGCTGGGCCCGATCGATCGCCTGGTGGTCTACGCCGACGTCGCCCACGTGGGCGACGCCTTCGCGGACGCGGCCAACGCGGCCACGATCGCGGCCCGGACCCGCGTCGGGCTCGGCCTCTCGGTCGAGCTCTGGGAGCGCCGGGTCCGGCTCGACCTCGGGGTGCGCGACGTCTTCGACGCGCGCGGCGTCGACCTGCTGGGCTTCCCGCTCCCCGGCCGCTCGCTCTACGCGTCGCTGTCGATCGACGCGCGCTGATCGGGCGACGCGGGGCGCAGCAGGCGCACGAGCGCGAGGCCGGTGATCGCCCCTGCGCTCGCGCCCATCAGGACGCCGCCGATCGCGAAGGCGACCGCGAACACGAGGATCGGCGCGTCGTCCGGCACGAGGGCGGGCGCGACGAAGGTGAACGGGAGGCCGACGAGCCAGCCCGCGACGTTGGCGCCCAGCCAGCGGCCCGGGCGCGGGACGAGCCCGCGGAGCAGGCGCGCCTGGACCGACCCGATGCTGAGCAGGATCAGCACGCTGCTCACCACCGTCAGGGCGACGCGCAGTGCGACGGGGAGCTCGACCAGGTCGTCGAGGGTCGGTCCGAGCATCCCGAGCGCCCAGGCGCCGCTCGCCGCGGCCGCGGTGTGGAGGAGCCAACGGCGCCGATCGAGCGAGGGGAGGGCGTCCCGGAGCACCCGGAGCTGGAAGGCGGCGAGCACCGCGCCCTCGCCGAGCCCGCCCACGATCGCCACCGCGTAGAGGACCAGCCCCCGCGCGGCGGTCGACAGGCCGTCGGTCGCCGCGTAGGCGAGCAGCCCGCCGAGCGCGGGGATGAGCCCGAAGCCGATGAGCTCGCCGAGGGTGAAGCCGATCACCCACCGCGCGAACAGCCGCCGCTCCCCCCGATCCACGGGCGCAGACGTACGCCCCAGAGGGTCGAGCGCCAGCGGCCTCAGAGGGCGGCGGCCTCGCCGTGCGCGGCCCGCATCGCCTCCGCGTGCTCCAGCACGTGGGCCTGGCGCTCCGCGAGGCCGCGGCGCTGGCGCGCGCTGAGGGTCACGCCCGCGTCCTCGAGCTCGGCCGCGAGGGCGTCGACGTCGAGGGCGCGCACCGCCTCGAGGGTGTCGGCGCCGAAGCGCTGGACGGCCTCGAGCCGAGCGTCGAGGAGGCCGTCGCGCTGGTGCCGGCCGGGTCGGAACGCGGCGCCGTTGTCGAGGTAGACGATCGGGCCGCCCTCGCCCTGGGTCCGCACGTTCGTGTAGTTGCCACCCCAGCGGTCCTGGTTGGCGGTGAGGTAGTCGAAGACGACGAGGTCGCTGAGCTCCGCTGCGCGGTCCTCGCGATCGGGCGCCTCGGCGACCGCGTGCCGGGTCGGCCGGGCGCGGAGCGCGCGACGGTAGTGGGGCGGCGCCACGTAGGGGTCGACCGCGGGGAGGCGCGCGTCGACGCGGACCCAGCGCTCCCAGCCCTCGGCGAGCGGGGCCGGGGTGAGGGGGCCCTCGATCCAGTGGATCATCGCGCCGCGGACCTCGCCGTCGCGCGCGACGATCTCGTCGAGGCGCGCGTCGCGACCCGCCGCGCGGGCCAGGACGTCGTAGGGGAGGGTGCGCGCCACCGACGGTGCGGTCCGCCCGAGGCCGAGCGCGCGGTCGAGGTGGTAGCTCGCGATCTCGGCGTACCAGCGGGTGCTCCCCGCGCTCTGCTCGGGCTTGAAGTAGGCGCGCGAGCCGTCGGCGAACCAGATCTTGAACCCGAGGCTCCGCCCGCCGCGGCCGCGCTCGATCCGCGCGATCTCGCCGTGCGCCAGCACCTCGAGGATCGGGGCGTCGTCGGCGCCGAGGAAGCGATCCTCACGCGGCCCGGCGACCGGCGCCTCCGCCACGACGGTGGCCGGGGCGAGCGGCGCCTCCAGCTCGGCGGCCATGACGTCCGGCGCCTCGACCTCCTCGGCCTCCTCCACGCCCGAGGTGGAGGCCTCGGCGCCCGGCCCGGGGTGGATCCTCGGGGCGAAGGCCTGGCAGCCGAGGAGGGAGCCGGCGAGGAGCAGGACGAGCGCGGCGCGGAGGGGTCGAGTCGGCATGCGTCGGAGAAGAGCAGGAGCCGTGCCGTCGGCCCGACGTCGCGAGGCCTCAGGCTCAACGCGCTGGAATCACGGGGCTTCTCCTCGCGGGTCCACGGGGCGGCCTCGCGGGCGTGGTGCGCGCGCGTGGCTCGGGGGACGCGAGGCGCGGCCGCGAGGACGCGCTCGGGAGCCGTCCGCGCGGCCGGCGCGGAATCGACCGCGGGACGGCGCACGTTGGAAACTTTGCAAGCCCCGGCCAAAGCCTCAGAACTAGGGACGGATGCAGCATCGGTCGTACGCCTTCGCCGCC
>JAUHXR010000517.1 GCA_030426845.1 Polyangia bacterium
CGCGCAGCGCGATGCTGCTCTCGCCCTTCGACCGCATCGCGGTGGCCCACGTCGACACGGAGGTGCAGTGGACCCAGCCGATGCGCCCGGTGGACGACCCGGCGCAGATCGCGGCCGCGATCCGGCGCGCGGGCCCAGGCGGCGGCGGCATCCTCGTCGACCTGACGCTGGACGCTAGCTACGAGGTGCTCGGCGCGCAGCCGACCCAGCTCAAGCACCTCCTGCTGTTCAGCGACGGGCAGGACTCGGAGGAGATGGTGCGGGCGCGCTCGCTCGTGCGGGCGGCCGCGGCGCGTCGCATCACGACGAGCGTGGTCTCGATGGGCTCGGGGCCCGACACCCCGGAGCTCGAGCAGCTCTCCCGGATCGGCGGGGGCCGCTTCTACATCGTCGAGGACCTGACCCAGCTCCCGCGGATCTTCACCCAGGAGACGATCGCGGCCAGCCGCGCCGCGCTCGCCGAGGGCGCGTTCCACCCGCGCCTGGCGGCCCGGTCCGAGGTGACCGAGGGCGTCGACTTCGCCTCCGCGCCCGCGCTCGGCGGCTACGCGCTCGTGAACCCGCGGCCGTCGGCCTCGGTGCTGCTTGCCGCGAGCGAGGAAGACCCGTTGCTCCTGATCCACCAGCACGGGGTCGGCCGATCGGCGGTGTTCGCGACCGATCTGGGCGCGACCTTCGGCCGCCCGTGGCTCGGCTGGGGTGGCTACGCGTCGCTCTTCGGTCAGCTCGGTCGCGCGCTCGCGCGCTCCCCGGAGCGGCGCGACGCCCAGGTGTCGGTGAGCCTGTCGGACGGGATCGGCCAGGTGAGGGTCGACGCGATCGACGAGGCGGGGCGCACGCGTGACTACCTCGACCTCGCGGCGAGCGTGGCGGGGCCGGGCGGCCACCGCGTCGACGTGCCGCTGCGGCAGACCGCGGCCGGGCGCTACGAGGCCGACTTCGAGGCGAGCGCGCCCGGGCCCTACCTCGTGACGGTGCGCGAACGCGGCGAGGCGCTCGTCGGGAGCGCCGGGGTGGTCCGTTCGCGCGGGGACGAGCTGCGCGGTGAGGGGACCGACGACGCGCGGCTCGGCCAGATCGCCTCGCTGACCGGCGGCGAGGTGCGCGCCTCGCTCGAGGACGTCTTCGTGGACCGCCCGCCGCCGATCGTCTCGCACGCCCCGCTGTGGCGGCCGCTCGTGCTGGGCGCGATGCTCCTCCTGTTCCTGTCGGTGGTCCTGCGGCGGCTCGTGCTCCCCTGGCCTCGCCGCGGAGCGGCCCGCGAGGCGGCGCTCTCCGACTCGGCGCCGGGCCGCGCGATCGCCCCCGAGCTCGCCCGGGCCCGCGAGGCCGCGCGCGAGGTCGAGGCCCCACCTTCGAGCGCGGGCGACGCGCCGGCGAACGATGGGCCGCCGGACGACGAGCCGCCCGCTGCGGGCGGGGAGCCGGGCTCGCTCGCGGAGACGCTGCTGGCGCGCAAGAAGCGGCGCGGCTGAGCCGGCGCGCGGCGCTGTGGCCGCTGCGTGCGGGATCCCCTTCTACCGGTGTGCGCTCCGCACTACAGTCCCCGCGATGGGATTGTCGGCCGACGCGGCGATGGCGCTGCTCCGCGAGGCGATGGAGGGGATCCTCCCCCAGGAGCTCGTGGCCGAGACCATCTTCGAGGCGCTCGGCGAGTACGGCGGCGACATCCCGGTGGACGGCCGATCGCTGAGCGCGTTCGTGCACGGCCCGCTGAGCCGCGCCCTCGAGCGCGCGGTCGACGCGCAGAGCGCCCGCTCGGTGGCCGCTCACCTCGCGCCGATCCTCGCGATGATCGTCGCGAGCGAGCTGCCGCCCCCCCCGCCGCCTCCGCCCCCGCCGCCGGAGGACACCCCGCCGCTCTTCGCGCTCCAGCCCTACGTCCTGATCCTCGCGAGCGACGACGGCCTCGAGCGGCGGCTGCGCCTCGCGCTCGGCGACGCCCTCGACGTGGCGACCGCGAGCGGGGTGGTCGCGATGCACGCGAAGATCCTCGGCCACAGCCCGCGCCTCGTCGTGGTCGACGCGACCGCCCCGCCCACCTTCGAGCCGGCGGAGATCGCGCGCGCGCTCGCTCGCAACGTGCCGGGCTCCCTCACCGCGGTGTGGGGCGCGCAGGGCGTCTACGTCGACGAGGTGCTCCGGCTGGCCCGCGAGCCGCGCCCGCTCGGGCTCGATCCGGCCGAGGGGGTCGGCCCCTTGATCGATCTCGCGCGCACCTTCGGGACCGCCGCCCACGTAGGCGAGCCGGCCGCGACCGGCCATGAGCGAGCCGTCGACGGCCAGCAGCGGCCGACCCCGCGCATCGGCACGCTCGGCCGCGCGACCCCGAGCGAGCGATGACCGAGGGGCGCCACGCGGTCCTGAGCGAGCTCGGCGAGACCCCGATGGACGGGCTCGATCGGCACCTCGCCGTCGTCCCGATGGAGCGCCCGGAGCCCGGGCCCGGCGAGGCGCGCGTCCGCGTGCGCCGCGCCCACGTCAACTGGGTCGATCTGCTGATGCTGAGCGGTCAGTACCAGCACGTCCCGGAGGTGCCCTACACGCCCGGCATGGAGTGGGCGGGCGAGGTCGAGGCGGTCGGTCCCGGTGTCGACGCGGTGGAGGTGGGCCAGGCAGTGATCGCCGACGGCTTCGCGACCGGACCGCGCTCGCTCGGCGCGCACCGCCGCTGGGGCGGCTTCGCGACCTGGGCCCTCGCGCCGGCCGACGCGCTGATCGCCAAGCCCTCGCGGCTCTCCTTCGACCAGGCCTGCGCGCTCCTCGGCGCGTACGAGACCGCGTACCACTGCCTCCACCACCGCGGGCGCCTCGCGGCGGGCGAGACGATCCTCATCCACGGCGCGTCCGGCACGACCGGCCTCGCCTCGGTGCACCTCGCCAAGCGCGCCGGCGCTACCGTGATCGCGACGGGGCGCGGCGGCCCGAAGCTCGACGCGGTGCGGGCCGAGGGCGCCGATCACGTGATCGCGGTGGCGGCGAACGGCGGCGGGGTGCGCCGCTTCCGCGACGAGGTGAAGGAGCTCACCGGCGGCCGCGGCGTCGACGTGGTGTTCGATCCGGTCGGCGGCGACATCAGCCTCGAGAGCCTGCGCTGCGTGCGCTTCGGCGCCCGCTTCCTCATCGTCGGCTGGGCCGCGACCCCGTTCGTCGCGCGCGGCAAGGGGCAGCGCGGCGCGCCCAACGCCAACGTGCTGCCGACCAACCTCATCATGATGAAGAGCCTCGACGTGCTCGGGTGCCCCGCGGTGATCAGCGCGCACAAGGACCCGAGCCTGCGGGTCGAGCGGCTGCGGAGGATCCTCGAGTGGGCGGAGGCGGGCGAGATCACACCGCGCGTCGCCGAGCGCTTCGCCCTCGCGGACGTCCACGACGCCATGCGCGCCAAATGGAAGAGCCGCCACGTGGGGGCGATCGTGATCGACCCCGCGTAGC
>JAUHXR010000190.1 GCA_030426845.1 Polyangia bacterium
CGGAGTCAGTCATGGCGGAACAGGTTGAGAGCGCGCACGGGAAGCTCTCCCCGGTCGATCAGGCCTGGGACGGCACCCGCTTCATGATCCTCTTCGTGTCCACGCTCACCGTCGCGCTCATCGTCATCTACGTGATCGCGTGCCTCAAGAGCGGCGACTACAGCTACAACCCGTTCGCCCACGATCTGATCCGGCACACCTTCGAGACCTCCGCGATGTGATCGCGGCCTGGAGGGCCCCGCGACCGACCGGGCCTTTCGGGCTGAAGCGCTCTTGACGCTCTCGCGGCCAGCCCGCCATGATCGCAGCGGGGATGGCGACAGGTCCCAGAGGATCGGTCTGCCTCGGCCTTTGCGCCGGGCTGCTGGTCTGCGCCTGGCTCGCGCCGGTCGCGGAGGCGCAGCCGAGCGCGCGCGATCGGGCCTCCGCGGCCGATGCCTACGACCGGGGCAGCGCCGAGTTCCTGGCCGAGAACTTCGAGACCGCGGCCGGCTGGTTCGAGACCGCCTACCGGCTCGCCCCCGCGCCCGCCGCGCTCATCCAGGCCATCCGCTCGCACCAGCGCGCCGAGAACCCGCTCCGCGCCGCGACCCTCGCGCTCACCCTCCGTGAGGCCTACCCGGACGACCCGCGGGCCGCACGCGCGGCCGCCGGGGCCCTCGCCGGCGCGAACCGGTACGTCCGCGTCGAGGTGCGCTGCGAGGCCTGCGCGCTCGAGATCGACGGCGCCCTCGTCGGGCGCTCCTCCTTCTTCGTCGAGCCCGGCGCGCCCCACACGCTCGTCGCCTCCTTCGACACCGGCAACGTCACACGCGAGATCGAAGGCCAGGCCGGCGAGACCCTGCCGCTCACCTTCGAGGCCCCGGCCGCGACCGACCCGGGCGACGGCCCGGGCGGCGGCCCGCCGGGCGGGGGCACCGAGGACGAGGCCGGCGGCGGCGGCGGCGTGCCGCTGTGGATCTCGGTCGCCGCCCTCGTGGTCACCGCGGGGCTCGGTGGGGTCACGATCTGGAGCGGCATCGACACCCTCGACGGCGTGCCCGCCTACGAGGCGAACCCGACCCTCGAGGGGCTCCAGGACGGCCGCGATCGGGAGGCCCGCACGAACTGGCTGATCGCGAGCACCTCGGTCGCGGCCGCGGCCACCCTCGTGCTCTTCCTCTTCACCGACTACGGCGGCGGCTCCAACGACGACTCGGACGACGACTCCGCCGAAGAGGCGAGCGCGGAGGCCTGGCTCGACATCGGCCCGGATCAAGCCATCCTGGGGCTCCGAGGACGACTCTGATGGCCGACCCCGCTCCCCAGCCGCTCGTCCCCGCCGCGCCCGGCTCGACCGACATGCGGGGTCGCCAGCTCGGGCGCTACGAGGTCCTCCACATGCTCGCCTCCGGCGGGATGGCGAGCGTCTACGTGGCGCGGGCCCAGGGCGTCGCGGGCTTCGAGCGGCTCGTCGCGATCAAGGTGCTGCACCCCCACATCGCGCACGACGAGGACTTCATCTCGATGTTCCTCGACGAGGCGCGGCTCGCGGCCCGCCTCCGCCACCCGAACGCGGTCGGCACCCTCGACATCAGCGACACCCAGGGCGACGGCTACTTCCTCGTCATGGAGTACGTCGAGGGCGACCACTTCGGTCACCTCCTGCGCTCCGCCGCCAAGGGCGGCAGCCGGCTCCCAGTCCCGGTGGTCGCGCGCATCGTGATGGACGGCCTCGCCGGGCTCCAGGCGGCCCACGAGCTGACCGACACCACCGGCGCGCCGCTCGACCTCGTCCACCGCGACGTCTCGCCGCACAACCTCCTCGTCGGCAGCGACGGCGTCGCGCGCATCACCGACTTCGGCATCGCCAAGGCGCAGGTCCGGCTCTCGTCGACGCGCGACGGCCAGTTCAAGGGCAAGCTGTCTTACATGGCGCCCGAGCAGGCCGCGTCCGGCATGGCCGACCAGCGCTCCGACCTGTTCAGCGTGGGGATCGTCCTCTGGGAGGCGCTCACCGGGCGCCGGCTCTTCCGCGGCGAGAACAACGCGGACGTCCTCAACAAGATCCTCAACCCGAACGTGCCTCCGCCGAGCCGCTTCGACGAGACGCTCACGCCGTTCGACGCGGTGATCGCGCGCGCGCTGGCGCGTGAGCCCAAGGATCGCTTCCAGACGGCCGAGGAGTTCCTCGACGCGGTGGAGGAGGCGGCGCGCTCGCTCGGCGGCGTCGCGACCCCGCGCGCGGTGAGCAAGGAGGTCAACCTCTGGCTCGGCGACAAGATCGAGCGCGAGCGGGCGGCGCTCCGCGCGGCGATCGAGGCCTCGGGACGCAGCGAGCTCACGCCGGGCGTGCTCCCACGCCCGATGGAGTCCGGCTCCCAGCCGACGACGCCGAGCCAGGTCCGGGCCCGAGACGACCTCGACCTCACGGTCGGCGCCAAGCCCTCCAAGATCAGCGTGCCGCCGCGGCGCCGCAGCCGCCTGCCGATCGTGCTCGCGGTCGTGGCGAGCGGCCTCATCGGCGGGATCGCCGGGGCCTGGGTGCTGCTGGGAGGCGGCGACGAGGTGGATCCGTCGGGGCCGGTCGCCGGCCCGCCGTCGGAGGCCAGCGCGGGGTCCGGACCTGCGGCGGCCGGGCCGACCGACGGCGACGAGACGAGCGACGAGACGAGCGACGAGGCGACAGCCGAGCCCGCGCGGGTCGCCGCGCCGGGCGAGGAGCCGACGGCCGGCGAAGCAACGGCCGACCGCGACCTTGGCGACGACGATCCCGATCGCGATCTCGGCGACGACGCCGAGGGCCATCAGGAGGCGAGCGACGAGGGCAGCGGGCGCTCGGGCCGGCGCCGAGGTCGCCGCCGGCGCCGCGCGGAGGCGGCCGAGGAGCCGGCGGGCGAGCCGGCCGCGACGCCGGCCAGCCCCGAGCCGCGCCCCGAGCCGCGCGACCCGCGTCCCCCGGCGGGCGGCGACGACGACCTCATGCTCAACCCGTACCGCTGAGCGGGCGGAGCGCCGACGCGAGACGGGCCACGATCGTGTCGCCCGGCCCGGGCGCTGGTATCCTCGGGCGAGGGGTCCGCTTGCTTCGTCGCTCACCATCCTCCGCCGCGCTCCTGGCCGGTCTGCTCGTCGCCGGCTGCCAGGTCTACGACCCAGACCTGGTCCCCAACGACGCGGGCCCACCGCCGGCGTGCGATCTTCGGCGCCCTCCCGATCGCCCCCCGACGCCGGACGGCGACGACGGCGAGGAGTACCTCTTCGGCCTGCGCGAGGTGTTCCTCGACCAGGAGGAGGAGTGGCGCAACGTCGGTTTCGATCTCGATGGCCTCTGCACCGAGGAGCCGGCCTTCGCCTCCGAGTGCCGCCCGATGCGCCGGAGCCAGGCGCCGAGCGACGGCAACGAGGGCATCGACAACTCCTTCGGGGCCGACCTCTTCCCGCTGGTGGACACCGCCGTGATGGGCCTCCAGATGAACGCGCGCTCCGCCGACATGGAGGGGACGATGCCCCTCGTGCGGGTGCGCGGGTGGAACGGGATGGACGACGACCAGCGCGTCGACGTCGCGATCACGACCTCCATCTTCGCCGTCCCCGCCGAGGCCGACGGCTCGGTCCCCACCTTCGACATCGTCAACTTCAAGCCGCGGGTCGCCGGTGAGCCGTTCCTGCCCGTCTACGACGGCCGGGACTGGGCGTTCTTGCGCGAGGACACGTTCTTCGAGGGCGACGCCGACCGGCCGCTCATCCGCGACGACAACGCCTACGTCAGGGACCGGACGGTGGTCGCCCGCCTGCCCGACCGCTTCGAGCTGGTCTTCCCGTCGATGGTCGCCGGCGTGTTCGTCACCCTCACCGACGCGGTGCTCGTCGGCCACATCAACGCCGACGGCTCCCGCCTCGAGGGCGTCCAGGTCGCCGGCCGCTGGGCGGTGCTCGACCTGCTCGCGACCGCGGAGAACGTGGGCCTCTGCCGCGGCGACCCCGACTACAACATCCTCGCCAACACGCTCGACGCGATCGCGGACGTCCGCACCCAGCCGGGCACCGGGGGCGAGGGCGTCATCTGCAACGCGATCAGCCTCGGCGTCGGCTTCGAGGGCTACCGCGTTCGCTACGCAGGCCTGACCCCGGGGCCGGCGATCACGAACATCTGCGCGGACGGCGGCGTGCCCTCGGACGCGGGCGTAGGCGACGCGGGCGTGCCGGCCGTAGACGCCGGACCGCCGCCGATGGACGGCGGCTGAGCCCGCGCAGGCTCTCGGTTCTCGCCCGGCGCTGAGCCCCGGAGAGCACCGCATCCTCGAGGGCGGAGAGCCGCTACATCATCGTGCAGCTCTCGTCGATGCGCCCATCGCAGTCGTCGTCGACCATGTTGCAGAGCTCGGCCGCGCCGGGGAACGTGGTGGGGACCATGTCGTTGCAGTCGGCGGGCGGCGAGGAGCCGTCCATGTCGGCGTCGGCGCCGGTCGTGGCCTGGCACTCGGAGCCGACGCAGAGCGCACCCATCGGGCAGTCGGAGTCGACCATGCAAGCGGACCGGATACAGGTGCCCATCAGGCACTGGAAGGTGAAGGGGCAGTCCGCGTCCGTCGCGCAGGAGCTCATGCAGCCGTCGTCGAGCACGCCGTCGCAGTTGTCGTCGACCATGTTGCCGCAGACCTCGGGGACGCCGGGCCGCACCGCCGGGTTGGCGTCGTCGCAGTCCGCGGGCGGCGCGTAGCCGTCGGAGTCCCCGTCCACCCGCATCGCGCCGCAGACGCCCGCGGTGCACGCGCTCCCCATCGGGCAGTCGGAGTCGACCATGCAGGCCATGGCCTGGCACTGACCCATCGGGCAGACCGAGCCGAGCGGGCAGTCGGAGTCGACCCTGCAGCCGCTCATGCACGCACCGTCCTCGTCGACGAGGCCGTCGCAGTCGTTGTCGATCATGTCGCAGAGCTCGGGCGCGCCGGGGTGCCGCGCGGGGGACGCGTCGTCGCAGTCCTCCGGCACCCGGAAGCCGTCGCCGTCCGCGTCTGGACCGAGGCGGGTACACTGGTTGACGCCGATCGGGCACACGAAGCCGGCGGGGCACTGCGCCTGCGTCATGCACGCGATCACCGCGCAGACCCCGCCCGCGCACTCATGACCGACCGCGCAGTCCGCGCCGCCTCCGCACACCGTGCCTGCGCAACCCTCATTGATGTCTCCATCGCAGTCGTTGTCGCGCATGTCGTCGCACCGCTCGGCTACGCAGAGCGGCGCGCAGCGGCTCCCGGAGAGCATCGGGTCCATCGGCGCGCAGTCGACCGCGTCGGGTGAGCCGTCTCCGTCCGCGTCGCCGCCGGGGTCCGCGACCTGGGCGTCGCCGCCAGGCCCGCCGGTCACCGCGACGAGGAAGCGGTCCTCGGTCGGCAAGAGCCCCTCGAGGTAGAACACGTCGCTCGGCAGGCCGGGCACCACCAGGAAGAACGAGCCGTCGTCGCCGGTGTCGCCCTCGGCGCTGCCCTCCGAGCTGCTCGCGCGGAGCATCTCGGCCTGGCCGGAGATCGCGCCGGGCTCACCGCGCACCACGCTGCGGCCCTCGCCGTCGGCGAACACCTCGATTCGATCGGGATCGGCGGACGGAGGGATCGGCACCGGCGTCGCGGTGCACGCCACGAGCGCGAGCCCGAGGAGCGCGCACGCCGCGCGCCGAAGCATCGATCCCACTGTCCGCCGCCCTCTCATCGGTCAGCCGCTCAGACGCACATCGCGTCGACGACGCCGTCGCAGTCGTCGTCGATCATGTTGCACCGCTCGACCGCGCCAGGATAGACGCTCGGGTT
The DNA here is from genome assembly GCA_030426845.1 of Polyangia bacterium. Lineage (GTDB taxonomy): Bacteria > Myxococcota_A > Polyangia > Polyangiales > Sandaracinaceae > JAUHXR01. Next base: position 5,790 of record JAUHXR010000190.1, read on the forward strand.
CGCGTCGTCGCAGTCAGCCGGCGCCGCGTAGCCGTCGCCGTCCGCGTCGACCCCGCCGCAGACGCCGCTGACGCAGCGGTCACCCATCGGGCAGTCCGCGTCCGTCATGCAGCCCGTCGGCGGAGGCGCCGAAAAGCAGGTGGCCATCAGGCAGACATGGTGGGCCGGGCAGTCGGAGTCCGCCGCGCAGGACGCGGGCGGGGCCACGCACGCGCCTCGCTGGCAGACCTGCCCCATCACGCAGTCGGAGTCCGCCATGCACGCGCGCGGCGGCGGCGGGCTCGAGGTGCACGTGTACATGACGCACGACTCACCCATCGCGCAGTCCGCGTCCGTCATGCACGCGGGCGGAGGCGGCGGGCTCGACTGGCACACGCCCATCACGCACGACTCGCCCATCGCGCAGTCCCGATCCGTCATGCACGCGGGCGGAGGCGGCGGGCTCGACTGGCACACGCCCATCACGCACGACTCGCCCATCGCGCAGTCGCGATCCGTCATGCAGGCCGTCGGCGGCGGCGGGGCGGGGACGCAGGTGTACATCTGGCACGCGTAGCCGCTCGGGCAGTCCGCGTCGCCCATGCAGCTCGCGCCGCCGCAGCCCTCGTCGAGGAGGCCGTCGCAGTCGTCGTCGATCATGTTGCAGCGCTCGCGAGCGCCGGGGTTCACGAGCGGATCCGTGTCGTTGCAGTCGCGGGCGGCGGGGTAGCCGTCGCCGTCCGCGTCGCGTACCGGCGAGCTCTGGCAGAGGCCGGCCACGCAGGCCTGCCCCATCGCGCAGTCCGCGTCGCTCATGCAGGCCGCCGGCGAGGTGCCGCACGCGCCGCCGAGGCAGACCTCGCCCATCGGGCAGTCCGCGTCGCTCATGCACGCGGGGGGCGGGCTCGCGCAGTGCTCGTCGACGATGCCGTCGCAGTCGTCGTCGACCATGTCGCAGTCCTCGGGGTGGCAGATCGAGGTGCAGACGCCGTCGACGCAGCTCGCGCCGCGAGGGCAGTCTGCGTTGCTGCCGCACATCACGGGCGAGGGCAGCGGGGCGCAGCGACCGTCGACGCAGGCCTCGCCCATCGCGCAGCTCGCGTCGGTCATGCAGGCGGTGGCCGACGACTCGAGACACACGCCCGCGACGCAGGTCGCGGCGCCGGTACACTCCGCGTCGGTCATGCACGGCTGGAGGCAGGTGCCGGCCTCGCAGCGGCCGCCGGCCGAGCAGTGGCCGGACGGCGAGCAGCGCGTCACCGCGAAGGAGCCCTGCCCGGGCTCGGCGCTCGAGCAGGCGGACACGGCCAGCGCGAGGACGGCCAGCGCGACGTAGCAGAGGAAGGAACGCTCGGATTGGCTCACGTGAGTCTCCCGGGGCTGAAAGGGTTGCCGCCTCGAGTTGCAACGCAGGTGCCGCCTGGGGAGCGAGCTCAACCTAGCAATTTCAAGACGTTGGGAGCTAGGCGCGCTGAGCTACCTGTAACCTGTGACATGCATGTGTCACCCTTTCGAGACAGATGGCGGAGCCTCGCTACACCGTGGAGGAGACCTGGGCGCCGGGGGTGGCGCGGGCGCGAGACGCGATCCGACGGCGGCCCTGCGTGCTCAAGTGGGCCGACGTGCCCGCGCGGGCGGAGTCGGTCGCGCGCGAGCGCGCCCACCTGCTCCGACTGACGCACCCCGCGCTGCGGGCCCTGCGCGATCTGGACGGCGAGCGCCTCGTGCTCGAGCCGATCGACGGCCAGCCGCTCGACGCGCACCTCGCCGCCGACCCGGCCCCGGCCCGAGGCCTCGCGGTGCAGCTCCTGCGGGCGCTCGCCTACCTTCACGGCCGCGGGCTGGCCCACGGGGACCTCAAGCCGGCCAACTGCCTCGTCGAGCCCTCCGGGCGGCTGCGGCTGATCGACCTCGGGCAGTGCGGCGCCCTGGGGGAGCCTCCGCGCGGAGGTACGCGGCCCTACCTGGCGCCGGAGTACGAGGCGGGCGGCGCGCTGAGCGTGGCCGGCGATCTGTTCGCATTCGGCGCCACGTTCGCTGCGTTCGTCTCCCGCGACGCGGCGCTGGCCGCGCTGATCGAGGCCTGCGCGCGGGAGGCGCCGGACCGACGCCCGGCCACCGCGGAGGAGGCGCTCGCGGCGCTCGCCGCGACCGTGCGGCCCGTCGATCGCGCGGGCGGCCTGCCGCTACGGGGCCGAGACGCCGTGCTCTCCGCGGCGCGGGCAACCCTCGCGGCGCCGACCGGGCGCGCGCAGCTCGTGGTCGGCGGGCCGGGGACGGGCCGGACGCGCCTGGTGCGTGAGCTCCGCCGGGGCGCGCTCGAAGACGGACACGCGACCGTCGAGCTCTCGGCGCGCGAGGGCCCTGGCCCGTGGATGCGACTCGGCGCGAGCCTCGGCGCGCCGGAGCGCACCTCCATCGCCGACGCGGTCGCGGGCGCGATCACCGCGGCGGCGGCCCGCCGCATCACGATCCTCTGCGACGACGCCGACGCGCTCACCGGCCCGCTCCTCGAGGGCGTCGCGCGGGGCGCCTCCGCGCTCGGCGCGATCGGCGCCGGGACCATCGTGCTCGTCGGCCTGCTCGAGCCGCTCCCTCGCGAGCTGCTCCGCGCCGACCCCGCCGTCCACCGCCTCACCCCGTTCGACGCGAGCGACGCGCGCGAAGCCCTGCGCGGCCACGGCGTGCGGGCGTCTCCCCGCTTCGTGACCGACGCGCTGCGCGCGGTCGACGGTCGCGCCGGAGCGCTCGTGCGCCTCGCCGCCCGCGCGGCCGAAGCTCCCGCTGCGTCAGTCGCCGAGCTCACCCGCGCGACGTCACCGGCGCGGCGCGCGGCGCCCCCCGCGGCCGACCTCGCGACCCTCGAGGCGTGGGTGGAGGACGGCCGCGCCCACGAGGCGCTCGAGGCGCTCGGCGCGCGCCAGGGCGCCACGCTCGACGCGCTCCGGGCGCGCGCGCTCGCGCAGGTGGGCGACGCGAGCGCGGCGGTGGAGGTCGCGGCGGCGCGCGAGTCGAGCCTGCCCGAGGCGCTGCGGATCGATGTCGCGTTCTGGCTCGAGCGCCTCGGCCGCTACGCCGAAGCCGAGGCGTGGGCCGAGCGTGCAGCCGAGGCGCTCGGGCCTCGGCCGCGGCTCTCTCTCGTGGCGGCGATGGCCGCGATCGCGCAGGGCGACCTCGACCGCGCGGAGGCTCACCTCGCGGCGGCGCCGGAGGCCCCTGGCGCGACCGCGGTCCGGCTCCAGGTGGTGCGGAGCGACCTCGCGCTCCGACGCGGCGACGCCGAGGGCGCGGCCGCCCACGCAGAGCGGGCCGCGCGCGACGCCGCGGCCCTGGACGCGCCCGCGCTCGTCGCGCACGCAGAGGCCCGACGCGCCGCCGCCGCGGGTCTCGGCGGGCGACCGCTCGAGGCGCGGGACAGCTACCGGCGCGCGCTGGACGCAGCGGAGCGTGCCGGCGACGTGGCCGCGCTCCCGGCCTACGTGGTGAACCTCGCGACGAGCGAGCACCAGACCTACGCGGTCGCCGACGCGCTCGATCACTACCGCGAGGCGGCGCGGCTGGCGCGCGCGCTCGAGCGCCCCGCGTTCCTCGGCGCCGCCCTCGTCAATCACGCGACGCTGCTCGTCGCGCTCGGCGCGGCGGACGACGCGCGCCCGATCCTCGCCGAGGGCGCCGCTCGTGCGGCGGAGACCGGCGACCGCTTCTTCGAGGCCCAGGCGGTCCTCGTCCGCGCGGAGCTCGAGGCGATCGGCTCTGCGCAAGAGGGGTTGCGACTCGCGATGGAGGCGAAGGACCGGTTCGAGCAGGCGCGGATGGGGCGCCAGGCGCTGGAGGCCGAGCTGCTGACCTGGGAGCTCGGCCTCGAGATCGACCCCGGGAGCGCGCTGGCGGCGAGCGCGTTCCTCGAGGCGGAGCGCGCGTCGCTCGAGGCGGCCGGGCTCGGGCCACGGGCGGACCTGCTCGCCGCGCGCGCCGAGGCGGAGGCCGAGCGGGTCGGCCCGGCGCGCGAGCTCGCCCGACGCGCCGAGCGTCGCGCGGTCGAAGACGGAGATCGGCTCCTCGCGGTGCGCGCCCTCACCCTGCTGGCGCGGCTCGACGAGCGCGCGGGGCTCGGCGCGAGCGCGGCGCGCGCGGAGCGGGACGAGCAGGTCCGAGGGCTCGCCGCGCACCTGCCACCGGGCCTGCGCGACAAGTTCCTCGCGCGGCACCCGCTCGCGGAGGCGCCGGCCTCGAGCGCACCGTCACCCGCGGGCGGCCTCCCCACCGTCGCACGCCGCATCGTCGGCCTCACCCGGCGCGTCCTGCTCGCCGGCGACGAGCGCGCGCTGCTCACCGACGCGCTCGACGAGGTGATCGCGCTCACCCGCGCCGAGCGCGCGTTCCTCCTGCGCCGCGCGCATGACCGGCGCGCCGACGAGGTCGTGGTCGCGCGCAACCTCGACGGAGACGCGCTCCGGCGCAAGAAGCGCAGCTTCAGCCGCACCGTCGCCGACCGCGTGATGGAGAGCGGGCGGAGCGTGCTCACCGCCGCCGCGACCGACGACCCGACGCTCCAGGACGCGCGCAGCCTCGTCGACCTCGGCGTGCGGTCGGTCCTCTGCGTCCCGATCCGCGCGCCGTCTCGGATCGTCGGCGCGCTCTACCTCGACCACCGCTTCGAGGTGGCCCAGTTCGACGACGGCGCCCGCGAGGTCGTCGAGGCGGTGGCCGACGTGATCGGGCTCGCGCTCGAGAGCGCGCGGCTGCGGCGCGAGGCCGAGGAGCGCGCGGAGGCGCTCGAGCGCGCGCACGACGCGGTCAGTCGCGAGAACGAGCGGCGCGCCGTGGAGCTCGAGCGGCTCGAGAGCCGCATCGCCTCCCAGCCCGCGCCCGAGGCGCTGCCGGACTCCGGCGTCATTGGGCGCTCGCCCGCCCTCCGCGTCGCCGTCGGGATCGCCAAGCGCGTGGCCAAGAGCGACCTGCCGGTGCTCCTCGAGGGCGAGAGCGGCACCGGCAAGGAGCTCTTCGCGCGGCTCATCCACCGGCGGAGCCTGCGCGCGGACGGACCGTTCCTCAGCATCAACTGCGGCGCGATCCCCGAGGGGCTCCTCGAGAGCGAGCTCTTCGGCCACGTCCGTGGCGCGTTCACCGGGGCGCTCCGCGATCACCCCGGCCTGTTCCGCTCCGCCGAGGGCGGGACCATCCTGCTGGACGAGATCGGCGAGATGCCCAAGCGCATGCAGACCCGGCTGCTCCGCGTCCTCCAGGAGCAGGAGGTGCGACCGGTCGGCGCCGAGCGCCCCATCCGGATCGACGCGCGCATCGTCGCGGCGACGAACCGCGACCTCGAGGAGGAGGTGCGCCGCGGGGGCTTCCGGCGCGACCTCTACTTCCGCCTCGTGGGCGCGCGCGTCGAGCTCCCGCCGCTGCGCGACCGGCCGGGCGACATCCCGCTCCTGGTGGAGCACGCCCTCGCGCGCATCGCGACCGAGCCGGGGATGCGCCCGGTCACCGTGGCGCCTGACGCCCTGCGCGCGCTGGGGCGCCACGCGTGGCCGGGGAACGTGCGTGAGCTCGAGCAGGCGCTGCGCCGCGCGGTCCTCGTGTCGGAGGGCGACACCCTGAGCGCCGCCGATCTCGCGCTCGAGGGCGAGCGCCTCAGCCGGCGACGCGCGCTGCGCGAGTTCGACCGGGAGCTCGTCGCGCGGGCCCTGCGCGAGGCGGGCGGCAACCGCTCGCAGGCCGCGCGCGACCTCGGCATCAGCCGCATGACCCTCTACCGCTGGCTCGATCGCTACGGGCTCTGAGCGATGGCTCTGGGGCGCCGCGCTTTACGCCGCGGCGAGGCGTCCCGTACCGTGGGCTCATGTTCGAGCTCGGCCCGCAGGTGCCCGCGCGGTGCACCGCCCCCGGCGCCCGCACGGTCGGCGACATGTTCTGGCGACGGGCCGCGCGCAGCGCGTCGAGGCCCGCGCTCTTCGAGAAGACGGCCGGCCGGTGGGCGCCCACGAGCTGGGCCGACCTCTACGCGCGCGCCGCCAGGGTGGCTCGCGGGCTGCGGGCGCTCGGCGTCGCGCCGCAGGACCGCGTGGGCGTGCTCGGCCCGACCCAGCCGCGCTGGGCGACCTACGATCTCGGCGCGCAGCTCGCCGGCGCGGTGAGCTTCGGCGTCTACCCGAAGCAGTCGGCCGAGCAGATCCGCTACCTCCTGACGCACTCCGAGGCGAAGGTGATCTTCGTCGCCGAGCCGGCGGAGCTCGAGGCGACCCTCGAAGCGGCGAAGGAGGCGCCCGACCTGCGCGCGATCGTGCCGTGGACCGACGCGCTGTTCTCGGCGTTCGCAGATCGAGACCCGCGCGTGACCTCGCCGCGGCGCTTCGAGGCGGCGCCGCTCGACGAGGCCGAGGTGCGCGCGACGGTCGATCGGACGGACCCCGACGACACGGCGATCTTCATCTACACGTCGGGGACCACCGGGCCGCCCAAGGGGGCGATGATCTCGCACCGGAACATCCTCTCGCTGCTCTCCGCGGCCGCGGGGCACCTCCCGTACCTGCAGTCGGACATCTCGCTCCACTTCCTCCCGATGGCCCACGCGGCGGAGCGCGTCCTCGGCTTCTACGGCCGGCTCTCCCAGGGCATCCCGGGCGCCTACGCCGAGAGCACCGCGACGGTGCTCGACGACCTGCGCGCGGTGCGCCCGACGCTCTTCGGCTCGGTGCCGCGGATCTTCGAGAAGGCCTACGCGAGGATTCACGGCGAGCTCGAGAAGAAGCCGCCGGCGGCGCGGCGGGTGTTCGACTGGGCGGACCGCGTGGGCCGGCGCGCGGCGCCCTACTTCCTCGCGCAGCGCCCCCTGCCGCCGCGGCTCGCGGTGGAGCACGCGCTCGCCGACCGGCTCGTCTTCCGGAAGGTCCGCGCGGCCTTCGGCGGCCGCGTGCGCCAGATGCTCACCGGCGCGGCCCCGACCGCGGTCGAGATCCTCGAGTTCTTCTGGGGCGCCAAGATCCCGGTCTACGAGGTCTACGGCATGACCGAGTCCACCGTGATCTCGCACGCCAACCGCCCAGGCGCGGTGCGGCTCGGCACGGTCGGCCGCGTGATCGCGCCGGGCGACCACCGCATCGCGGACGACGGCGAGGTCCTGATCCGCGCGCCGTGGGTCTTCCGCGGCTACGCCAAGAACGAGGCCGCAACCGCGGAGACGGTCGTCGACGGCTGGCTCCACACCGGCGACGTCGGGGTGATCGACGCCGACGGCTACCTGCGGATCACCGACCGCAAGAAGCACCTCATCATCACCGCGGGCGGCAAGAACCTCGCGCCCGCCAACATCGAGAACGCGATCAAGCACGAGGACCCGCTGATCAGCCAGGTCCACGCGCACGGCGACCGCCGGCCCTTCGTGAGCGCGCTCGTCACGCCCGCGCCGCTGGAGACGCTCGCGTGGGGCGCGGAGCGAGGGCTCGTCAGCGAGGCCGAGATCGCCGAGCACACCCGCGCGCTGATGGAGAACCCCGCCGGTCGCTCGGAGGCGCTCAACGCAGCGATGGCCCGCGTCGTCGCCCTGCCCGCGTACCGCGCGCGGATCGCGGCTGCGGTCGACCGCGGCAACCGCCGGCTCGCGCGGGTGGAGCGCGTGCGCAAGCTCGTCCTGCTCGAGCGCGACTTCAGCCAGGAGGAGGGCGAGCTGACCCCGACGCTGAAGGTGCGCCGCAAGGCCATCGAGCAGAAGCACGCCGCGCTGTTCGATCGGATCTACGACGAGCCCGACTTCGGCCTCGAGCCGGGATAGCGCGGCCGTCGCCGCCCGCCTGTCGACGACCCGGGTCGTCATCGGGCGGATCCTGCGTCGGGCCTTGCCCGGGCGCGCGGCTCCCGCATCATGGGGCGGGTGCGGGTCACGATCCTCGGCAGCGGGAGCGCGGGCAACGCCACGCTGATCAGCGCGCGGGGCACGCACGTGCTCGTCGACGCGGGGGTCGCGCCCGGCGCGCTCGAGGAGCGGATGCGCTTCGCGCTCGGCGAGGTGGTGGAGCTCGACGCGATCGTGCTCACCCACCCTCACGGCGACCACGCAGGCAAGGCCGACGCCTGCGCCAAGCGATGGAGCGCGCCGGTCTACCTCACGGAGGCGACCGCGCGGCGGATGCCGCTCTACGGGGCGCGCCGCCGCGTGTTCGGCCGGAGCACCCCGTTCGACGTCGGGCCGCTCCGCGTCGAGCCGACGCCCATCCCCCACGACGCCCCCAACGTCGCCCTCGTCTTCGACGACCGCGGGGCGCGGGTGGCCACCGCGACGGACCTCGGCCACGTGCCGGACGGGCTCGCCGGCCACTTCGAGGGCTGTCAGCTCGTCATGCTCGAGTCGAATCACTGCCCCGAGATGCTGCGCCGCGGTCCCTACCCCGACTTCCTCAAGCGGCGGATCGCGTCGCGCACGGGCCACCTGTCGAACGACCAGGCGGCCGCGCTGCTCGGCCGGCTCGGGCCGGCGGCCCGCGAGGTCGTGCTGCTGCACCTCTCGGAGCGGTGCAACTCCCCGATGGTCGCCCTCGAGCGGGCCCGCGCCGCGGTGCCCGAGGGTGTCAAGGTGCACGCGGCGCGCCCGGACGTCCCTCAGACCTTCGAGGTCGAGGCCCCGGACGCCTCGGCACCGGTCGCCAAGGCGACCCAGCTCGGCCTCCCTTTCTGAGACGCGCCGGGGACGCGCGACCTACCCGGCGCCTCCTCCTCGGCGACAGATCGCGAGCGCGCGGCGACCACGCGCAGGTGGCGCGCGCCTTGCTGCCTGTCCCGCCGTGGGCACCGAGGCGAGCCGGATCGAGCGACGCTCAGGGGCGGGGCGGGCTCGGCGGGCGCTGGCGACTCGGGCGCTGGCGACTCGGGCGCTGGCGACTCGGGCGCTGGCCGCCACGCACGCGCTGGCCGCCACGCGCGCGCTGGCCGTGGCGCTGGCCCTGGGATCGGCGCTCTCCGCCTGCGCCGCGCCGGCGCGGGCGACCCTGCCCGACCACGATCCGACCGCGCCGCAGGCGCGACCCGCCGGCAAGCCGATCGCCGCGCCCTTGACCCAGGAGGCGCGCGCCGCGCGACCGCGGCTCGCCGTGCTGGTGGCCGCGCTCGCAGGGTCGGGCTGTGACGAGGCGGGCTGCGACGAGGCGGACGTCGCCGAGGACATCGCCGCGGCGTTCTGCCAGGCGGCGGGCCTCGACCCCGACCGCTGCCCCGACCCCGCGGCGCTGGGCCGGGCGCTCTGCGAGAGCGGCGGCCGCGACCCGATCTACTGCGCGGGCGTGCGCTCGCTCGCGCACGGCATCTGCCTGTCGAGCCCACGGGACTCGCTCGAGTGCCGGGGGGATCCGACCCTGGCCCAGGCGCTCTGCCTCAGCGGCGAGCGCGAGGCCGTCTACTGCGGCCGCGCGCTGACCCTCACCCAGGGGATCTGCCTCGCCGGCGCGCGCGACACGGTCTACTGCCGCGCCGAGCTGCCGCTGCCCCAGTCCCTCTGCCTCGCCGGCGGACGCGCGCCAGCCGTCTGCCGCGACGACCTGCCCCTCGCGCGGGCGATGTGCATGAGCGGGGGCCGGGACCCGCGCGCCTGCCCGGCAGACGGCTCGATCGCGCAGGGCGTCTGCCTGAGCGGCGATCGCGCCCCGGCCTACTGTGTCTCGAACGTCTCCTTGTCGCGCGCGCTCTGCCTCTCGGGGCGCGGCGACAGCCTCGCGTGCCGCGACTCGCTCACCCTCACGGGCGCGCTCTGCCTCGGGGGCGAGGGGGGCGACCGCTGCGGGTAGCTCGACGGCTAGAGCGGCCGCCCCCCACTCCACTCGCTCTGGAGCGGCTCGCTCACGAGCGGCTGGGCTCGCGAGCGGCGCGCTGCCGGAGCGCTAGCTCCAGACCGGCTTGTTCGAGCCGTGGGTCAGGAGCCCCTGGGCCTTGAGGGCCCAGAGCTGCGCGTTGCCGGCGCGGGCGTTCCACCCGTAGCCGTGCTGCGCGTCGATGAGGCGAGCCGTCCCGCGGCCGACGAGGCCGTCGACCGTGTAGCCGAACATCGCCTGGAGGTTCTGCACCGCCCAGCGGGTGATGGGTCCGTAGATCCCGTCGACCACCACCGGCTCGTAGCCGAGCTTGACGAGCTTCTCCTGAAGGAACCGAACCGCGGGTCCGCGGTCTCCGATCTTGAGCATGATTTCCCTTTCGTTTCGCTTGCGTTCGCTCTGCCTACACAGACGGAAACGAGGGCCTCAAACTGACGATCTCGAGCCGGTTTTCTGGCAGAATCGCCGCTCCCGAGGGATCGAGCGGAGGGGGCGAGAGTGACGCGTGAAGAGCTGACGAGGGCGTTCGCGGAGCGGGGCATCCGCAAGGTCAAGGTCGGGGGCTTCGACGTCGACGGCGTGCTGCGCGGCAAGCTCATCCACCTCGACAAGTTCGAGTCGGCGGCGAGCGACGGCTTCGGGTTCTGCGACGTGATCTTCGGCTGGGACGTCGCGGACAACCTCTACGACAACGCGACCGTCACCGGCTGGCACTCGGGCTACCCCGACGCGCTCGCGCGCATCGACCTCGGCACGTTCCGGGTCCTGCCGCACGAGCCTGACACCGCGTGCTTCCTCGCCGACTTCTACGACGCCGCGACGGGCAAGCCGCACGCGGCCTGCCCCCGCAACCTCCTCAAGCGAGTCGTCGGCCAGGCCGAGTCGGCCGGCTACAAGCCGCTGATGTCGGCCGAGTTCGAGTTCTGGATCTTCCGCGAGGATCCGGAGTCGCTGCGCGCGAAGGGCTACTCCGGCCTCGATCCGCTGAGCCCGGGGATGTTCGGCTACTCGTGGGTCCGCGAGGGTCAGCACGCCGACCTGATGCACGACATCCTCGACACCATGGAGGCCTTCGATATCCCGATCGAGGGCCTCCACACCGAGACGGGTCCCGGCGTGTGGGAGGCGGCGCTCCGCTACACCGACGCGGTCGAGGCCGCCGATCGCGCGGCGCTCTTCAAGACCACGCTCAAGCAGATCGTGCACCGCCACGGCCTCGCGGTGACGTTCATGGCGAAGTGGAACCCGTCGCTGCCCGGCTCGAGCGGGCACATCCACCAGAGCCTCTTCGACAGCGCCAAGGAGCGGAACCTCTTCGAGGACGCCAAGGCACCGCACGGCCTGACCGACCTCGGGATGCACTACGTCGGCGGGCTCGTGAAGCTCGCGGGCGAGCTGACCGCGCTCTACTCGCCGTTCGTGAACACCTACAAGCGGTACGTGCCCGGGGTCTGGGCGCCGATGACGCCGTCGTGGGGCGTGGAGAACCGCACCTGCGCGGTCCGTGTGATCCCCGGCGGCAAGGGGACGCGCGTCGAGTACCGACAGACCGCGAGCGACATCAACCCCTACATCGCGATGGCGACCACGCTCGGCGCCGGGCTCTGGGGCGCGCGCAACGCGGTGGCGCCGCCGCCGCCCGCGCAGGGCGACGCGACCGAGGCGGGCGATCCGTTGCCGATGACCCTCGAGCACGCGGTGGAGGCCCTGTCGCGCTCGGAGGCGGCGAAGGAGATCCTCGGCGAAGCGTTCGTCGACCACTACGTGCGCAGCCGCGACTGGGAGGTCCGCGAGTACCGCCGCGCGGTGACCGACTGGGAGCTCAAGCGCTACTTCGAGGTGGTCTGAGATGAAGAAGCTCCTCACCCGGCCGGTGCGGCTGCCCCGGCTCAAGCCCTACGTCCCCGAGCCCGACGACCCCGCGATCTTCTGGTTCAACAACGAGCGCGACGACATCGTGCGCGAGGTCGTCCGCCGGCTCGTCGAGCGCTACGCGCGCGACCGCGACTCGCTCGAGTACACCCTCAACGAGGTCGCGTTCCACGAGACGCAGAGGCTCGAGAAGCAGCGCGACGAGGAGGCCCGCAACGAGCTCGGCTACTGGCGCGGGCTGCTGCGGCGCATCGCCCGCATGAGCGACGACGCCAAGCGCGACGCGCTGCGATCGATCAGCGAGCGGATGGCCAAGGACATCGCGGGCAACTTCGACCCGCGCGTCTATCAGCTCGCGACCAAGACCGCGCCCGCGCTGCTCACCGGGGTGATGAAGCCGACCGCGCTGCCGCGCGACATCGCCGCGATGGGCACGGGCGCGCCGGCGCTCGACGAGATGCTCACCGTGGAGGGCGACGTCGACCGGCTCAAGCGGCTCGAGCGCCTCGGCACCCTCGTCTACGTGCCGACCCACAGCAGCAACCTCGACTCGCTCGCGCTCGGCTACTCGCTCATGCGCTCGGGGCTCGCGCCGGTGGTCTACGGCGCCGGCAAGAACCTGTTCACCAACCCGATCATCAGCTTCTTCATGCACAACCTCGGCGCCTACCGCGTCGACCGCCGCGTGAAGTCGCGCCTCTACAAGGACGCGCTCAAGACCTACTCGTGCGTGATGATCGAGCGGGGCTACCACTCGCTGTTCTTCCCCGGCGGCACGCGGAGCCGCAGCGGGATGGTCGAGCGGCACCTCAAGCTCGGCCTCGCCGGCACCGCGGTCGAGGCCTTCGCGCGCAACCAGGTCTTCGGCATCAAGCGGCCCGTCTACTTCGTGCCGACGACGATCAACTACGGCCTCGTGATGGAGGCGGAGACCCTCATCGAGGATCACCTCAAGCTCACCGGCGAGGCGCGCTACATCATCGAGAACGACGAGTTCTCGCGCATCGACCGCTGGGTGACGTTCTTCCGCAAGCTCGTCG
>JAUHXR010000191.1 GCA_030426845.1 Polyangia bacterium
CGCCGCCCTCTGCCGCGCCGCCCCCTGCCGCGCCGCCCTCTGCCGCGCCGCCCTCTGCCGCGCCCGCCGCCGCCTCGCCCTCCGTTCGGGCGCCGGCCGCCGCCTCGCCGGAGCCCCGCCGCGATCACCCGTACCGCGACCTGCCCGATCGCGCCTTCTGGCGCCGCGCCGTTGGCACCCGCAACCCGCTGACGGTCACCGACCTCTACCGCAAGAAGTTCGCGATCACCCCCGAGGATCGGATCGTCACCGCGGGGAGCTGCTTCGCCCAGCACATCGCGCGACGGCTCGCGGCGAGTGGCTTCCGCTTCTGCGACTACGAGCCCGCCCCGCCGGTGCTGCGGGCCGAGGTCGCCCGCGCGTTCAACTACGGCGTCTACTCGGCGCGCTACTGCAACATCTACACGACGCGGCAGCTGCTCCAGACCTTCGAGCGAGCGTTCGGGGGCCGCGAGCCGGTCGAGAGCGTCTGGCGGGATCCCGACGGCTTCCGCGATCCGTTCCGGCCTGCCCTCGAGCCCACGCCGTTCCACAGCGAGGCCGAGCTGATCGCGGCGCGCGAGTCGCACCTCGCGGCGGTGCGTCGGGTCTTCAAGGAGTCCGACCTGTTCGTCTTCACCCTGGGCCTGACCGAGGCGTGGGTCTCCACCCTCGACGGCTCGGTGTTCCCGCTGTGCCCGGGGACCGCGGGCGGCACCTTCGACCCCGCGCGTCACCGCTTCGTCAACTTCACCTTCGCCGAGGTCTACGACGACCTGCGGGCCACGATCGGCCACCTCCGCCGCGTGAACCCGACCGTCAACGTCATGCTCACGGTCTCGCCCGTCCCGCTCACCGCGACGCGCGCCGAGGAGCACGTCATGGTCGCGACCTCCTACTCCAAGTCGGTGCTCCGCGGGGTCGCGGGGCAGCTCGCGGCGGAGCACGACTTCGTCGACTACTTCCCTTCCTACGAGATCATCGCGGCGCCCCCGATGCGCGGGATGTTCTACGAGCCGAACATGCGCGCGGTGAGCCCGGCGGGGGTCGACTTCGTGATGCGGCACTTCTTCGCGCAGCACGACCCCTCGGCGCACGACGGCGCGGCGGCGAGGCCCGCGCGCGACGTCGCCGCGCAGCCCGACCCGGCCGACGACGACGTGATCTGCGAGGAGATGCTCTTGGACCAGGGGCTCTGACTTCGATGCTCTGCATCCTCGGCGACTCGCACACCATCGCGATCCGCGAGGCGCTGCTCGAGCGGCAGCGGGCCGCGCCGGACGGGCCCCTCGCCGACGTGCGCGCGGCTCAGCTCGACCACGGCTACAAGCTGCTCGAGCCGCTGCACCGCGTGGCCGACGACGGCGCGGTCGAGCTCCTCGGCGAGCGGGCGCGCGGCTTCTTCTCCAAGGCGGTCGCGCCGACGCCGGCGCGCTTCGAGCGCTCCGATCCGCGCCGCTTCGTGTTCGTCCTGGGCTTCCACCCGAGCAGCGCGATGCTCGCGAAGAACTGGGCCCGGCACACCTGCTCGATCGACGACGCCGGCGCCAAGATGTACGTCACGCGAGCCGCGACCGCGGCGCTGGTCGCCGACTTCACGCGCAACGTCTTGCGCTTCTACGAGGACCTCCAGCGCGCCGAGGTGCGCTTCTCGGTCGCCGCCTGCTGCCCGCTGCCGCGCAGCTTCCTCGAGCACACCCAGACCGCAGAGCAGCGCGGGCGCGAGACCCTCGCGTTCCACGCGCGCTTCGAGGCGAGCTTCGCGGCCGAGCTCGAGGCCCGCGCGATCCCGTGCCACCTCCCGCCGCCGGAGGTCTACAACCCAGGCGAGGGCACCCTGCGCGAGGCCCTGGTCGCGAAGAAGAAGCCGGGCGACTACCACGGCAACGTGGCGTACGGCCACCTCATGCTCGACAACATCCTGTCCCAGCTCTAGCCAGCGCCCCAAGCGCCCCGCTAGAGCGCCAATCGGTTTGAAACCGCCGCAAATCACGGGCGGGACAGCCGTCCGGCGCGGCCAGCCGCTCCTCGACGATGCCTGAGCATCGCCTCGTCACACCCGACGCCGATCCGAACGCATGGCGCTCCGGGATCCGCATCGCGCCGGTAGCGAATCAAGCTCCCAGAGCTCCCCGTGCCCGCGCCCCCCAAGCCCGCGCCCCCCAAGAGCCCCCGCGCCCGAAGCGCACGGTCCCTCCAGACGGCCAGCCGCGCCCCGTGCGCGGCGCGCTCAGCGCCAGCGCAGGCCGGCCGGGCCGTCGACCACCTCGCCGACGCGGACCGCCAGCGCGCCGGCCGCCTCGAGCCGCTCGCGCAGCGCCTCGACGCGCGCCTCGGGCACCGCGAAGAGCAGCCCCCCGGACGTCTGCGGGTCGATCGCCAGGCGCAGGCCCTCGTGCGGCGCCTCCCCCGAGAGGTGCTCGCGTACGTACGTCAAGTTGCGCCCGGCCGCGCCCCCGAGCGAGGCGGCGGCGGCGCGCGCGCGCGCGGTCGGGAGGCCGGGCAGGGCGCCCGCGTCGATCACGAGCGTGGCGGCAGACGCGCGGGCGATGTGCCACGCGTGGCCGAGGAGCCCGAAGCCCGTCACGTCGGTGGCCGCGTGGACGCCGACCTCGCGCGCGGCCCGGGCCGCCGCCTGGTTGAGCTGGGTCATCGACGCGACGAGCGCCTCGGCCGCGTCGGGGTCGAGCTCGTCCTTTCGGGCCGCGCCGACCAGGAGGCCCGTGCCCAGCGCCTTGGTGAGGATCAGCGCGTCCCCCGGCCGCGCGCCGCGCTGGCTCGTCACCGCGGACGGCGCGACCACGCCGGTGACCGACAGGCCGTACTTCGGCTCACGGTCGGTCACGGTGTGCCCGCCGACGATCACCGCTCCCGCCTCGCGGACCTTGTCGGCGCCGCCCGCGAGGATCTGGCCGAGCAGCTCGAGCGGGAGGTCGCTCGGGAACGCGACCACGTTGAGCGCGAAGCGCGGCTCGCCGCCCATCGCCCAGACGTCGCTGAGCGAGTTGGCGGCCGCGACCTGACCGAACACGAATGGGTCGTCGACGACCGGTGTGATGAAGTCGACGGTCTGCACGAGGTAGGGCGCGTCCGGGACGGACGGGTCCAGCCGCAGCACCGCCGCGTCGTCGAGGTCGGAGTCCGCGACCACCCACCCGTCGGGTGCCCCGGTGGCCGCGTGGCGGAGGACCTTCACGAGGTCCTTGGGATCGAGCTTGGCTGCTCAGCCCCCGCTCTCGGTGAGGCGCGTGAGCCGGATCTCGTCGTTGGTTCGGTTCATGGCCGAACCGTAGCAGGCGGGGTCAGCCGCCGCCGACGGTCGATGCCTGCGGCGGCAAGGCCCCCGCTCGGACGAGGCGGCGACGGATCCTCGCCCAGTACGCGGGGCCGCGCGGGAGGTCGTCGTGGCCGGCCTCGAACGCGACCAGCTCGCTGTCCCAGGCGACGCGGTGCAGCTCGACCGCGTGACGGAAGGGGACGAGCTCGTCCCGCACGCCGTGGAGGATCAGCGTCGGGGTCGCGCTCGAGAGCAGCACCTCGCGGGTGTCGAAGCGGTCCCGGATCGCCCCGGCGGGCGCCATCCATTGGCTCGCGAGATCGGGGACGTTGGTGAACGTCGACTCGAGGACGAGCGCGCGGACGGTCCGTCGCTCGGAGAGCGCGCCCACGACCCCTCCGCCGAGCGAGCGCCCGTGGAGGACGATGCGGGAGTGGTCGACCTCGGGCCGCTCGGCGAGTCGGTCGTAGAAGGCCGCGAAGTCGTCGAGGATCGCCTCCTCGCTCGGCTCGCCCGCCGCGCCGCCGTAGCCGCGGTACTCCGGGACCAGCACCGCGAAGCCGAGCGCGCGGTAGGGCGCGAGCCGCTCGATCCA
The DNA here is from genome assembly GCA_030426845.1 of Polyangia bacterium. Lineage (GTDB taxonomy): Bacteria > Myxococcota_A > Polyangia > Polyangiales > Sandaracinaceae > JAUHXR01. The sequence continues at coordinate 3,852 of JAUHXR010000191.1, forward strand.
CTCCTCGGCCAGCTCCGCGTTGCCGTGCGCGAAGATCACGGCCGGCGCGGGGGCCGGCGCGCCGTCGGGCGGCGCTACGTAGAGCGCGTGGACCTCGCCTCCGTCGATCGCGCGTCGCCACCGCTCGACCTCGCCGCTCATGGCCGGCGGCGCCCCGGAGGGCGGGTGGTAGAGGTAGCTCGAAGAGAGGGCGTAGATCGGCCCGCAGCCGCTCAGAAGGAGCCCCCAAAGGAGAGCCTCGCGGGCGCGGAGCCAGCGAGCGGGGCGGGCGCGCCGGCCAGGTCGTCGGAGGGGTCCCATCCGTAGTGCAGCAGGTACGGTAACAGGAGCCCGGTGGCGAGACCCAGCACCGCCCCCACGAGGACGTCGGTCGCGTAGTGGCGGTCCGCTACGACCCTCAGCACGCCGACGATCGACGCGGTGAGGATGGCCGCGCCGCAGCCGAGCGCGTCGCCCGCGGGTCCGCCGTAGAGCGGCAGATGCGCGTGGCTCATGCAGAGGTGGCCCGCGCTCGCGAAGGCGGCCGAGGCGTGCCCGCTGTAGAAGCTCCGCGTGACCCCGCGCCGCCCGCACCGGCCCGGGTCCCGCGCCGCGTCGCCGTCGGCGCATCGGTCCCCGTGCGGTCGCTGGCGATCGACGAAGAGCTTGACGAGCGATCCGACCACGAAGTCGGCCGCGAGGACCTCGAGGGCGACGTTCGAGAGCTGCCAGAAGACGTCGGAGTTGAGATCTCCGAGGCCGGTCACCCCGATCGAGTCGACGAACGGCCAGAGCAGGAGCCCGACGAGCAGGACGTCGCTCAGCGTCGCCGCTGCCTCCCGATCGCCGTCCGTCTCGGCGGCGAGGGCCGCCCGCAGGTCCGCGTCGAAGAGGGCGGGCCCGCGGAGCCGCGCGACCGGAGGCGGCTCGTAGAGGCGGTCGACGAGGAGGGTCAGCGCGACCGACGAGGTGGTCACGACGTAGCTCGCGGGGTGGACGCGCGCCCAGTCGTCCGACCACCGGAGGCGGGACTGGGCGGCGGCGGGGCTCGGGATCGCCAGGCTGCCCGCCGCGCTGATCGCCAGGCACGCCGCGAGCGCCAGGCCGGCGCCCGGCGGCGGCCCGCCGCGATTCATGAGATGCGGATCCGCTTCAGCCGCGTGTTGACGTCGCGCGAGAGCGCCAGCTCCTGGTCGCGGGGCAGCGTGGTGGTGGCCGCGAAGAGCGCGAAGGCCGCGAGCTCGTGGAGCGCCTGGTGCAGCGCCTCCATCGGGTTGTCGGCCTCGACCGTCCCGAGCGCCGCGATCACGTGGTCGGCCGAGATGGTGCCGTCCTCGTGGACCTGGTCGCCGAACACGGGTCCGTAGCCGCTCCCCTGGATCCAGGCCTCGAGCGTCGAGCGCGTCTGGTCGATGCCGCCGTAGGTCGCGACCGCCATGAAGATGTCCCTCAGGACGTCGTTGAAGCTCCGGACGAGCAGCTTGATCGCGCGCGCGTCGAGCTGCCGCTTCGGGCGGAGCTGGATGCCTCCCTGCTGGAGCAGGCCGTACACCGTCTTGACGGTCAGGAACTCGCCCAGGCCGGTCTCCCGGGAGATGTCGTCGATCGTCCGGTCGCCGTCGGCGTAGGTGAGGACGAGCCGCGCGTTCGTGTCGAGCGTCATCGTCGCGGTCTTGGCCGTGGCCACCGGACACACGTCGTCGGAGGGGATGCGCTCGCGGAAGAGCGCCATCTCGTCGATGCGCTGCACGCCCTCCATCAAGAGCGCCTGGATCGGGAGGTGGACGGTGTGGTGCGGCGGGTCCTCGGACTCGTCGGGGAGGCGGAAGATGTACTGGCCGCTGCGGGCGAGCAGGGACGCGTAGAAGATCTGCTCGATCTGCTTCTGGAGCTCCGCGTAGAGCCGCTCCTGGGTCACGAGCCCTTCGGCGAGCAGCAGCTGACCGAGGCGCCGCTCGGGCCCGACCTCGCGGAGGATCGCGTCGAGCTGGGCCCGCGTGATCGCGCCGCCGCGGTACAGCACCTGGCCGAGCCGGTCCTCGGGGTCGTCGCTGATCGCGTACTTGAGCACGCCCTGCTCGATCGAGAGGACGCGGAGGTGCTCGCCGTCGAACACGTGGAGCTCGCCCCGCCAGTTCGCCTGGGCGATCATGTTCACGATCTCGAGCACCGCGGTGCGCCCGATGAGCTCGCCGGCCATCTGCACGCGGGCGCCGTGCCCGAGCACGTCGGGCTCGGCCCGCAGCACCACCAGGCCCGGGGCGTCGGCCACGAGGTGGTAGCGCCCGGCGCGGTCGCGCAGGCGCCGCTCGGCGCCCCGGCCGACGACCTGGATCGCGCCGTCGGGCCCGATCACCACGAGGTCGCCCTGGTCTGCCACACGCGAAGGGTACATCGCGCGGACGCCCGTGCGGAAGTCGACGGACGGTCCGCGCGGGCCAAACCCGGCGAGGCGCACCCCGCGATCCTTCACGGTCCGTCTCGCCGCGGTCTACCCGCACTCTGCTAGAGTCGCCCTCGGATATGCCGCCTCGCTTCGCCAGGTCCTCGCTCGGGATTCTCGCGCTCGGCGCGACCCTCGCGCTCACGTCACTCGCGCTCACGGCCCTCACGCCCGCGCTCGCGTGCGCCCAGTCGGGGCCGCCGTATCCGCTCGACAGCTTCAACGTGAACCGCTTCTACGTGGCGCCCGGCCCGAACAACTTCGTCATGGTCGACGGCGCCCAGGTCGGCCCGGACCTGCTCCCGACCTTCGGCGCGACGCTCGGCTACGGGCACCGCCCGTTCGTGGCTGACGACCTCAACTGCGCCACCGGGACCACCACGGGCTCCGTCTGCGAGCGCTCGATGAACCAGGAGACCGACATCGTCTCCTCGCTCCTGACGCTGCAGCTCTGGGGCGGCTTCGTGCTGCTCGAGCGGCTCCAGATCGGTCTGAACCTCCCGATCGTCCTCTACGGCGACGGCGAGGGCTACACCTACCTCGACAGCACGAGCGGCCGCCCGGTGCCCCAGACCGCGGCCTTCGCGGGCGGCTTCGCCGGCCTGTCGGATCCGCGCCTCTCGCTCAAGCTCCGGATCCTCGACCCCGACGCGAGCGGCAACGGGGTGATGCTCTCGGCCGCGGCCTGGGTGAGCGCGCCCCTCGGCTACTACGTCGCGGACCAGCGCTTCGTCGGGGACCGCGCGCCGAACGTGGGCGCGCACGCGATCGGGGGCTTCCACTTCGACGGCTTCCGCCTCGCGCTCAACCTCGGCTTCGCGTTCCGCGAGGAGCAGCAGAACATCCGCAGCCAGGTCGGCTTCGAGGCGGTCTGGGGTCTCGCGGCGGCCTATCGCTTCGTGCCCTGGATGGAGGTCCTGGTCGAGGCCACCGGCGCGACCAGCTTCGGCCAGCGCTTCGACAGCGAGGCGCCGACCGAGCTGCGCGGCGCGGTCGGCTTCTACATCGGCGAGGTCTCGTTCAACCTCGGCGGCGGAGCGGGCATCGTCTACGGCGCGGGCGTCCCGGTCGCCCACGTCTTCGGCGGGTTCACCTACGCGCCGACGCCCGATCGCGACAGCGACGGCGACGGCGTGCTCGACTCGATCGACGGCTGCCCCGGCGACCCCGAGGACATGGACGGCTTCGACGACGAGGACGGCTGCCCCGAGCTCGACAACGACGGCGACGGCGTCCCCGACGCGACCGACCCCTGCGCCGACGAGGCCGAGGACCTCGACGAGTACGAGGACGAGGACGGCTGCCCGGAGGAGGACAACGACGGCGACGGGATCCGCGACGGCTACGACTCGTGCCCCAACACGCCGGAGGACCGTGACGGCGACCGCGACAACGACGGCTGCCCGGACACGGACACGGACGGCGACGGGATCGAGGACTCCGCCGACCAGTGCGTCTCGGAGGCGGAGGACTTCGACGGATTCGCGGACGAGGACGGCTGCCCCGAGGCCGACGTCGACGGCGACGGGGTGCCGGACGAGGATGACGAGTGCCCCGAGGAGGCCGAGGACCTCGACGGCTACCAGGATCGCGACGGCTGCCCCGAGGAGCGGACCGGCCGGCGGCCTCGCCAGCGCGGGCGATGAGGCGGGTCGGCCGGGGGCTCGCCACCGCCGCGCTCGGCCTTGTGCTCGCGAGCGGGTGCGCGCGCTACTGGAGCGGCGTGCGGCTCGAGGAGGTCGCGACGCGCCTGCCCACCGAGGAGGCGCCGGAGCTCGAGGAGGTCTATCGCGCCGATACGCGGGTGCGGGTCGAGAGCCCCGCGATCGGCCCCACCGTGCTCGCCCCCGGAGACCGCCTGCGGCTCCGCGCCGACGAGTGGCTCGCGGGCGAGAGCCTCCGGTGGGTCCCCGAGGCGCCGGCCGCGCTCACCTTCTCGGTCGAGCGCGAGGACGTGCCCGACGGGGTGGCCATCGGGATCCTCGTCGGCGTGGCGATCGTCGCGGTCATCCTGACCACGACCCTCTCGGTGCTCGACCTCACCGACGCGATCTGAGGCGCTCCGGATCGTCCGCGGCGCGCGGACGCGGACCGCCTCAGCCCTCGAGGCCGCCGAGGATCAGCGCGACGATGCGCCGCGTCTTGGGCGCGAGCGTCGGCTCGCCGCTGCGGATCCACTGCTTCACGAACGCATAGAGCACGCCGTCGACGAGGAGCGCCGCCTCCTCGACCGTCCGGTCGCCGAGCTCCCCCTCGAAGCGCGCGAGCTCCGTGCGCCAGTGCGCTTCGAGCCGGCGGTCCTCCTCCGCGTGCGCGTCGAGGATCGGCACGTCGTGGGGCCGCAGGATGAGCAGCGAGAAGATGTCGCGGTGGCGGGCGGCCAGCTCGAGCAGCGCGCCCACCCGCAGCTCGAGGAACTGCGCCAGGCTGAGGCCGTCGGGGAGCTGCCGCCCGACCGTCGACCAGAGCGACTCCATCAGGCCCTTGACGAGGGCCTCGAACAACCCTTGCTTGCTGCCGAAGTGAGCGTAGACGGTCGGCGGCGTGAAGCCGGCCTCCTCCGCGATCGCCTGCACCGTGGCGTCACGGTAGCCGGCGCGGCCGAAGACCCGCGCCGCCGCATCGAGCAGCGCGTCGTGGGTCGAGGTCGGGGCCGAGGCGCTCATCGCTTAGTCTTCACTTAGCTCCGCTTGACTCTCCAGTAAAGCGCCCTTATCACCGACGCCATGGAAGAGGCCCCCCTGCGCCCGCCGCCCCCCCGCGTCCTGCGGATCGCGCTCCTCGTGGGCGTGCTGACGGTCGCGGGCCTCGGCGCGTTCCTCTTCTCGAGGCTCGGCGAGGAGCTGGGTGAGCAGGACGCGATCGAGGCGGAGCGCGCGGCCGCGGCCGAGGCGGCCGGGCAGGCGGCCGAGGTGCGGGTGGTGCGCCCGACCGCGGCCGAGGCCGCGCCGGTGATCGTCCTGACGGGAAACCTCGAGCCGGCCCAGTCCGCCGACCTCGCGTTCGAGGTGCCGGGGCGGGTCGCGCGCGTCGACGTCGCGCTCGGCCAGCTGGTGGAGGAGGGGGACGTGCTCGTCGCCCTCGACCGCTCGAGCGTCGGGGCGCAGTCCGCCCAGTCCGCGGCCGCGATCCGCGTGGCCGAGGCGAGCGCCGAGATGGCCCGTGACCGCGTGCAGATGCTCGAGCCGCTCGTGTCGCGCGGCACGATGCCCGAGCGCGAGCTGACGACCGCGCGGCAGCAGCTCGCGATCGCCGAGGCGCAGCTCTCGCAGGCCCGGGCCGGGCGCCGCCAGGTCGCGGCCTCCAGCGCCGATCACGTCCTGCGCGCCCCGTTCGACGGCGTGGTGACGCAGGTGCCCTCGGGGGTCGGCGTCGCCGCGAACCCGGGCGTCTCGCTCGTGCGCATCGAGGACCTCACCTCGCTCCGTCTGCGCACCACGGTGAACCGCCGCGAGCTCGAGGCGCTGCGGGTCGGCGTGCCGGTCGCGATCGAGGGCACCGACGTCCAGGGCACGGTCGCCACGGTGGTGCGCTCGCTCGACGCGGCGACCCGCCGCGCGCCGGTCGAGGTGAGCGTGCCCAACGAGGGCGAGCAGCTGGTGGCCAACGCCTTCGTCCGCGGCCGCGTGACGCTCGGCGCGCCGCGCCCCGTGCTGCGCCTGCCCTCTTCGTGTGTGCGGCCGGACGGGACCGTGCTCCTGGTCGGTGAGGGCTCGCGGGTCGTGGTGCGCGAGGTGAGCGCCGAGATCGCGAGCGGCGGCGGCTGGGATGTCTACGACGGCCTCTCCGCCGAGGACCAGGTCGTGCTCCGCCCCGCCGAGGTCACGCCGGGCGTGGTGATCCGCCCGGAGCTGCCGCCACCGGCCCAGGCCAACGCGGAGCCGCTCCCGTGACGCTCTCCGACGTCGCGATCAGCCGCCCCGTCTTCACCACGATGATCTCGGCGGCCATCGTGGTGCTCGGCATCATGGGGCTGACCTCGCTCGGGGTGAACCTCTTCCCCGAGGTCTCCTTCCCCATCGTGACGGTGCAGACGGTCTACCCCGGGGCGAGCCCGCCCGAGGTGGAGCGCGAGGTCACCGAGCGCATCGAGGACGCGGTCGTCTCGGTCGCGGGCGTCGATCGCATCCAGAGCTACTCGAGCGAGTCGGTCTCCCAGGTCGTCATCATGTTCGAGCTCGACGTCGACGCGATGGAGGCGGCGACCCAGGTGCGCGAGCGCGTCGCGCAGATCCGGGCGCAGCTGCCGCGCGACGTGGAGGAGCCGTCGGTCGCCCGCGTCGACATCGGGGCCGCGCCGATCATGCTCTACACCCTCCGGGGCGAGCAGGATCCGCAGGCCCTTCGCCGCTTCGCGGACGACGACCTCAAGCCCACCCTCGAGCAGGTGGCCGGGGTCGCGAGCATCCGCGTCCTCGGCGGGCGCGAGCGTCAGATCAACGTCGGCATCGACCTCGACCGCGCGATGGCCCTCGGGATCACGCCCGCGATGATCACCGACCGCATCCGCGCCGAGAACATCAGCGTCCCGGGCGGCGGCTTCGACGAGGGCGAGCGCCGCATCGCGGTGCGCACCCTGGGCGAGCTCCAGAGCCTCGAGGACCTGCGCGACCTGCCCATCCGCAACGCGTCGGGCGGCTCGATGGTGCGGCTCCGCGACATCGCCGACGTCACCGACGGGTTCGTCGACGACACCACGCTCGTCCGCGCGAACGGCGAGCCGTCGGTCGTGTTCGAGGTGCTCAAGGCCTCCGACGCCAACACCGTCGAGGTGGCGGACGGAGTGCGCACGCAGCTCGAGACGATGGACCTGCCGGAGGGCGTCCGCGCGAACCTGATCATGGATCAGGCGGAGTTCATCCTCGAGAACGCGCACGAGGTGGAGATCGCGCTGATCTTCGGCGGCGCGATGGCGATCCTCGTCATCTTGCTTTTCCTCCTCGATCTGAGGAGCACGTTCATCACGTCGCTCGCGCTGCCCACCTCGGTGATCGGCGCGTTCTTCCTGATGTGGGTGCTCGACTACACGCTCAACATGATGACGCTCCTGGGGCTGTCGCTCGCGATCGGCCTCCTGATCGACGACTCGATCGTCGTTCGCGAGAACATCATGAAGTACATCGAGCGCGGCTACGGGCCGGAGGAGGCCGCGCGCAAGGGGACCCGCGAGATCACGCTCGCGGTCCTCGCGACCACCGCCGCGGTCTGCGCCGTCTTCGTGCCGGTCGCCTTCACGCCCGGGATGGTCGGGCAGTTCTTCCGCGAGTTCGGCATCACGATCGCAGGCGCGACCGTGATCAGCGCGTGGGTCGCCTTCACGCTCGACCCGATGCTCTCGGTGCGCTTCGCGCGCCCCCACGAGCCGGACCGCGCGCCCACCTGGGGCGACAAGATCAAGCGCCCCTTCGAGGTCTTCTACGATCACCTCGACCGCCTCTACGGCGCGCTCCTCGCCTGGCTGCTCAAGCGGCGCATCACGATGGGCGCGGTCATCTTCATGGCGTTCGCCGGCCTGTTCGGGAGCTGCTCGCTGGTGCCGCTGATGGGCAGCGAGTTCGCGGCCGAGGAGGATCGCGGCCAGTACATGGTCGACATCGAGCTGCCGGCCGGCACGCGCCTCGAGGAGAGCGCGCGCCAGTCGCTCCCGGCCGAGCTCGAGCTCACCGCGGACCCGCGCTACCTCACGGTCTACTCGCAGGTCGGGGTCACCCAGCAGTCGAACCGGATCACCTACCGCATCGTCACGGTGGGCAAGCACGAGCGCGAAGAGAACCTCGAGGAGATGCGCGAGCACACGCGCGCGATCATCCAGCGCCACATGCCCGAGGCGGAGATCGCGATCACCCCGCCGTCGATGGTCGAGGGGATGCGCGCCTACCCGATCCAGATCGACGTGCTCGGAGACGACTACGAGGACCTCGAGCCGACCGCGCAGGAGATGTTCGACATCATGCGCCGGATCCCCGGCACGACCGACGTCGACCTCCAGTACTCGCCCGGCAGCCCCGAGGTCGGCGTCCGCATCGATCGCGACCGCGCCTCGCAGCTCGGGGTGCCGCTCGCGATGCTCGCCCGCAGCGTGCGCGCCGCGATCGAGGGCGAGGTCGCGGGCACCTACCGCGACGGCGACGACGAGATCGACATCCGCGTGCGGCTCCGCGAGGAGGATCGCTCGGACATCCAGCGCATCGCGGGCATGCAGATCCCGACCCCGGAGGGTCTCGTCCCGCTCGCGGACCTCGGCTCGATCGAGCGCTCGGAGACGCCGGCGCAGATCCAGCGGGCCAACCGCCGCCGCGTCATCTCGCTGACCGCGTCGACCACCCGCCCGCTCGGCGACGTGGTCGCGGAGTTCGAGCGCGAGGTCGGCGAGCTCGAGATGCCGCGCGGGGTCACGTGGGACCTGCAGGGCGACGCCAAGATGATGAACGAGTCGAACTCGAACATGCTCCTCGCGTTCGTCCTCGGCATCATCTTCATCTACCTCGTGCTCGCGTCGCAGTTCGAGTCGTTCGTCCACCCGATCACGATCATGATGGCGCTCCCGATGGCGGTGGTCGGCGCGATCGTGGCCCTCTTCCTCCAGGGCTCGACCCTGTCGATGGGGGCGACGATCGGCTTCATCCTCTTGATGGGCCTCGTCACGAAGAACGGCATCCTCCTCATCGACCACGCGGCGGTGAAGGTCCGCGAGGAGGGCTGGGATCCCAAGCGCGCGATCCTCCACGCGGGCCCGGCGCGCCTGCGCCCCATCCTGATGACGAGCGCCGCGATGGTCCTGGGCATGCTGCCGACCGCGCTGATCGACGGGCCGGGCAGCGAGTTCCGCTCGCCGATGGCGATGGGCGTCATCGGCGGCGTGATCAGCTCCACCGTCCTGACCCTCGTGGTGGTCCCGGTCTTCTACCTCCTGATGGAGTGGTGGCGGACCTGGTTCGCGCGCTGGGTCCTCGGCAAGGCGGTCCCCGATCGTCGCGCGGTGGCCGACGTCCCCGAGCCCGAGCCCGCCGCGGCCGAGGAGTAGACGCCGGAATAGCGCGCGCGGTCCCCCCGGTTTGCGGCCGTCGGAGGATCACGATGACCAACGCGATGCGATGGGCGGCCGCGTGCGGCTGGCTGATGCTGGGGTGCGCGGGGGAGGGCGGGACCGCCCGGGCCGCCGCGCCGGACGAGGCATCGGAGTCGGAGCCGACTCGAAGCTGCGCGGTCAGCGCCGAGCAGGACGTCGGAGGGCGGGCGCTGCGCCGGCTCACCGACGAGTCGAACGTGGTGTTCGTGGGGAGCCTCTCGATCGACGCCGACGGCGCCCCGCGGGCGTATCACCCGGGCGCGCTCGGCCTCGACCGGCTGGGCAACGCGGGCCGCCCGGGCTCCTGGTGGGGCCTCGTGACGGACGCCGCGGGCCAGCCGGTGGTGCAGGGTCCCGCCGATCCCGCCCCCGGCTTCTTCGTCTCGCGAACGTCGCTCGAGGACCGCTCCCGCGCCGAGCGCGACCCGCGTCGCTACGTCGACGCCAGCTCGATCCCGTACATCGTCTTGCCGGGTGGGGCGGCGAACCGCCAGTTCCTCCGCGAGGCGGGCGTGCGGCTCGGGGATCTCGCGGTCGTGCACAACCGGCGCACCGGCCGCACAGCCTTCGCGATCTGGGCCGACACCGGGCCAGCGCACCACCTCGGCGAGGGCTCCATCGCGCTCGCCGAGGCGCTCGGGTACGACAACACGAGCCCGCGGAGCGGCGGCACGGAGGCGGAGGAGAACCTCACCCTCGTGCTCGGTGGCAGCGGGCGCGGCTGGCCGCGGACGCGCGCGCAGATCGAGGCTGACGCGGCGGCGCGGTTCGCCGCCTGGGGTGGCGAGCCACGGCTGCTCGCCTGCCGCTGAGCCCCGTCCGGAGCCGGGCCGCCCGGCTCGCGCTCGACAGCCGCGCCGAACCGGAATACATCCGGCGTCATGAGCAAGCTCGCCGAGGTCCTCAACAGCCCCGAGCGCAAGCGCGACGTCGTGCGCGACTGCCTGGGGCTCATCGACGCCGAGGTCGCCGACAAGGGCGGCCTCTCGGGCCTGGCCATCAAGGCCGGCTACAAGGCCGTGAAGGGCGTGAAGCCGGGCTTCGTCGAGCGCGTGGTCGACGGCCTGCTCCCCGACTTCGCCGACGCGGTCGACCCGATCTACCGGGAGGCGGCCGAGGCGGACAAGCCGGTCGGCGCGCACTTCGTGGCCAACCGCAGCCGGGTCGCCGATGCGCTGCTCGCGATCACCGACGGCAAGGCCGAGCGGAGCACGAACACGGTCGTGAAGAAGACCTACGAGAAGCTCCGCGGCCAGGCGAAGAAGAACGTCGAGTCGGCGGTGCCGCGGCTCGGAAACCTGATCGAGAAGCACACCGCGTGAGCGGCACGGCCCTCGCCGAGCGCCCGAAGGCGATCCTCTCGCGCGAGGGCGAGCGGTTCACCTGGCTCGACCTGCTCCAGCGCGCGACCAACGCCGAGCGCGAGCTCATCATGCGCAACGGGGTCGCCCCGAGCTTCGAGTCGCTCGCCGGCTGGGAGTTCGGCGGGGGCAACACGCCGCGCATCTACCGGCTCATCGGCATCCGCAAGTTCGTGAAGGGCTTCTTCGAGGGCCCGCCGCGCGACCGCGGGCCCGAGCCGTTCATCCAGGGCTACAACATCCCCGCCGCGGGCAACGCCGACGACGCCGAGCACGTGATGGAGATGAAGAACGGCGCGCCGAAGCGCTTCGGTTTCTACCGCGTGCACCGCGTGGTCGAGGGCGCGCGCGACAGCCTCTACCCGAACGCGCTCCTGCTCGACTACTCGCTCGGGGGCAACGGCCTGTTCGGTCCGCCGCTGCGCGACTACCTCGTCCAGGTCTACCCCGACGACCCCGACCTCCTCCTCGGCAAGGCCTACCTCAACCTCGGCCTGCGGATCCCGACGAACTTCTTCGTCCTCAAGCGCCTGCACGAGCACGACTTCTCGGGGTAGCGGAGGAGCGGGGCCCATGGACGAGGAGGACATCGAGGAGCAGCTGCGCGACGAGGCTCGCGACGAGGCTCGCGACGAGGCCGAGGACGACTCGGCGGTCGCCTGTCCGCGGTGCGGCGACTTCCACGACGAGGCGTCCCTGCTCGACTTCGAGGGTCAGGAGCTCTGCCGGCCGTGCATCCTCGCGAGCTGCGACAAGCCGTGGAACCCGGCCGTCGTCGGCGCGTTCTCGTTCCTCCTCGGCTTCGGCGGCGCGGGGGTCGTCGACACCCTCAACCGGCGCCGCCTCGGCTACGAGGTCCGGGTCGCGCCGCGCGTCGTCGCCTGGCTCGTCCTCTTCGCGGTCGCGATCACCCTCCTGGCCTTCGCGCCCGAGGGCGTCGGAAACGGGCTCGGCATCGCGGTGAACATCGGCGCGATGCTGTACTTCCGCCAGTCCGGCGCGAAGCGCTTCGAGGCGTTCAAGCGCGCGGGCGGCGCGGTCGCGTCCGGGTGGAGCGCGTTCGCGATCTCGCTGGGCGGCACCGCGCTCGTCGGGCTCGCGGTGTTCGCTGGCATCTTCTTCTACGCGGACCAGCGCTTCACGGAGGCGCAGGCGCGGCTCGACGACGGAGACCTCGACGGCGCCCACGAGATCTTCGCCGAAGAGTGCGAGGCGGGGGACCCGGCGGCCTGCACGAACGCCGGCTGGATCGAAGAGCAGCAGGGTCTCGGTGGCTCGGCGCGCGCCCGGTACCGCTCCGCGTGCGACGACGACGAGCCGATGGCCTGCAACAACCTCGGCAACCTCCTCGAGCGCGGGGTCGGCGGTCCGAGCGACCCGGAGGAGGCGCGGCGGCTCTACCGCCGGGCCTGCGAGATGGGCGAGTCGTTCGGGTGCGACAACCTCGGCGCGCTGGGGCCCTGAGCGAAGCTCGCCCCGAGCCAACCCGTGAACGGGGACGCCGTCCGCCGCGACGCCACCTCGTCGCTGGACCGCGCAGTTTTCTCTGAAACGCTGGCGGGGGTCCGCGGCACCGCTCGACATGAATCGCATGCCGTGGGTGCTCCTTCTCGTCGCTCTCGCCGCGCCCTGCGCGGCGTCGGCCCAGGCCGGGCCGACCGTCGTCGCGGTCGAGGCGCCGCCGGGGACCGAGCCGATCGCTGCGCCCGAGGCGCCGGTGGTGGTGGTGGACGTGGGCGCGCTCCCGCTGGGGGCCGACGAGGTGCGCGACGCGATCGGGGCCGAGCTGGAGGCGCGGGCGGTGTCGCCCGAGGAGGCGCCGGAGGCGGCGGGGCGCCTCGTGGTGCGGCTCGACGCGGACGAGCGCCTGATCGTGGAGCACGTCTCGCCCGACGGCTCGCGCCTCGTCCGGGCGGTCGCGGCCTCCGAGGATCCTCGCGCGCTGCTGATGGCGATCGCCTTCCTCGCGGGCAACCTCGCCCGCGATCAGGTCACGCCGCTCCTACCGACCGGGCCCGCGCCGGTCGTCGCGCCCCGCGTCGCGACGGTGGCCGACGCCCTCGCGCCGCCGCCGAGGCTCGAGGAGGTCTCCGAGGTCGAGGTCGTCGAGCGCGAGGAGCCGCGCTGGGTCGCGATCGGGCTCGACGTCGGGGTCGGAGGTCGCGTCCAGGCGTTCAACGCCCCGCCGCTGGAGTACCTCCACACGGAGCTCTCGGTGATGGCCTATCCGGTCGGACCCCACCTCTCCGTCGGCGCGCGGCTCGGCTTCGAGAACGTGTGGCGCCTGGGCGGAGGGCCGGTGGGCCCGGCGCCCGACCTGGACCTCGCTCTCTGGTACGCCGCGTCGGCTCAGCTCGAGGCCCAGGTCGAGCTCGTCTCGTTCGTCGTCGGCGTCGACCTCGGCGCGCTTCACCCGGGCCTGGTGCAGCCACCGCTCAACGAGTCCTTCCTCACCACCCCGATCGTGCCGTACGGCGCGGCCCGCGTCGGCGTGTACTTCGCGATCGTCGACGCGCTCGAGGTCGGCCTCGCCGCCCACGTGGCCACGACCGTCGTCCGGTACGCGGTCCACGACACCTTCAACGAGCCGCTCCGCTTCGGTGGGCAGCTCAGCGTGCGCACCCTCCTCTGATGGGCGCGACGACCGAGCGCCTGGTGCTCTCCGCCGACGCGGCCGACCCGCTCGCGGCGCTGCGTCGCGGGGACCGCGCCGCCCTGCGCGAGTGCTACCGCTGCCACGCCGGCGCGATCCGCGCGTTCGCGTTCCGCCTCACCGGCGACGAGGAGGCGGCCCGCGACCTGACCCACGACGTGTTCGTCGCGCTCCCCTCCGCGATCGGCCGCTTCCGCGGCGAGGGGAGCCTCCGCTCCTACCTCGTGTCGATCGCGGCGAACAAGGCGCGTCGACACATCCGGCGCGCCGCGCGCAAGCGGCGCGAGAGCGCGGTCCCCGAGCCGCCCTCGCCCACGCCGGGGCCGGAGCGCGAGGCCTACGATCGCCAGCTCGCGGTCGAGCTCTCCCGCGCCATGGACACGCTCTCCGACCGTCATCGCCTCGCCTTCGTGACCTGCGTGGTCGAGGGCTACAGCCGCGTCGAGGCCGCCCGCATCCTCGGCGTCCCGGAGGCGACCGTGCGCACGTGGGTGTTCCGCGCGCGCGCGGCGCTCCGCGAGGCCCTGACCCGGCGGGGCGTAGGAGCCGACCGATGAGCCACGACCCCCTCGACGCCTACCTCACCGCGCTCGACGCAGAGGCCCGCGCGCTCGGCGAGCGGCCGGCCGAGGACCCGGAGCTAGAGGCCGACTTCGACGCCGACTTCGACGCGGGCTTCGACGCCATCGTCGCGGAGCTCGACGCGCGCGAGGCGCGACGCGTGCCTCTGGCGATCCTCGCCGCCGCCGCCGTCCTCTTGCTGGTCCCTACCGCGTGGGCGCTCCGGCGCGCGGCCGAGGACCTCTGGGTGGAGCCCGCGCCGGCCTCGTCGCCGCCCGTCCCCTCGTCGTCCGTCCCCTCGCCGTCCGTCCCCTCGCCGTCCGTCCCCTCGCCGTCCGTCCCCTCGCCGTCCGTCCCCTCGCCGTCCGTCCCCTCGCCGGCCAGCGCGGCGCCAGCCCGAGGCGCGATCCGTGATCCAGGGGTCGCGCCGACACCGTCGCTCGCCAACCCGACCTCCTCCGATCTCCCCGCGAGCCCCCCGCTCCCGCGCGAGGCGCCCCGGCCGCGGGCCGCGCCGCCCCCCTCGGCGCCGTTTGCCGGGCCGGGGCCCTCG
>JAUHXR010000192.1 GCA_030426845.1 Polyangia bacterium
CCGCGAGGACGCCGTCGGCGATGAGCATCTGCGCCAGGATCTGCACGTAGAGCTTGCGGTCCTTGGGGTCCATCTCGCGCCCATGATGCCCGAAGACCCGCGGGGCGGTCCATCGCTTGACCCGTGGCCGGAAGGGGCCCAAGTCTAGCGGGCGATGGGAGCCACGCGCGCGGAGCTGATCGCGGCCGAGATCGACCGCCTGAAGGACGAGGCCAAGATCCTCGAGCGCGACTGGCGCCGCATCCCCTTCCTCTTCGCGTTCATCCTCTTCGCCGGGCCCGCGCACTGGATCTGGGGCCCGACGGCGGCCTTCTACGCGATCCTCTGCGTGCCGTGCCTCGTGATCACGGCGGCCTATCTGATCGGGGTTCGCCGGCGCGAGAACACCGAGCTCCTCGGTGAGCTCGAGGGCCAGCTCGAGGAGCTCGAGCCCGGCTGAGTCACGCGCGGCGCGCCGCGAGCCGGGCGAGCCCTTCGTCGATCGACACCCGCGGCGTCCACGCGAGGTCGCGGGCGGCCGCGCCGATGTCGAAGTAGTGCGTCCCGCCGATCTGCTCGACGCTGAACCGGGTGAAGGGCGGCTCGCGCCGCGTCCGGGCCCAGGTGAAGGCGGACTCGAGCGCCGCACCCGCGGCCCGCGCGACCGGCATGGGGATCGCCACCGGGCGCGCCGGCCGGCCGAGCGCGGCCGCGATATCGCAGACCATCCGCGCGGTCGTCCGCGGCTCGCCGTTGGTGATGAAGTAGGCCCGCCCGTCGCATGGCGCGCCGGGCTCGAGGCGCTCGAGGGCGTGGAGGAGCGCGTCGGCGCCGTTGTCGACGTAGAGGGTGTCGATGAGCCCGGCGCCCCCCCGTGGGAGCGCGATGCGGCCGCCGCGGATCCGCGCGAGGATGCGCGGCGCCATGTGCGGGTCGCCCGGGCCCCAGATGAGATGGGGCCTCAGCGCGGTCACCGCGAGGCCCTCGCCCCGCGCGCCCAGCGCCTCGCGCTCCGACAGCGTCTTCGTCTCCTGGTAGTGCGAGTGAAAGCGCGACACGTAGGGCATCGACTCGTCGCCGCCGTGGACGTCGCCGTCGTGCACCACCGCGGGCGAGCTCGTGTGCACCAGCCGCGTGATCGAGGCGGCGCGGCAGGCCGCGATGACGCTGCGCGTCCCGAGCACGTTCGCGCGCCAGTAGTCCTCGAACGCGCCCCACACGCCCGCCTTGGCCGCGGTGTGGACGACCGCGTCGCAGCCGCGCGCGGCGCGCGTCACCGCCTCGGTGTCTGCGAGATCGCCCTGCACGTGCTCGACCCCGAGCGCCTCGAGCGCGGGGTAGCGCCCGCGGCTGAAGCTCCGGACCTCATGCCCTGCCTCGCGCAGCCGACGCGCGGTCGCCCCCCCGAGGAACCCGCCGCCCCCCGTGAGCAGGACCCTCATCGGGCCTGCTCCGCCCAGCGCGCGAGCTCCTCGCGGCGGATCTTCGCGTTGTGCCGGATGTCGACGGGGAAGCCCGGGTGCGGGAGGAAGCGCGTGACCCCGCGGCTCGCCTCGACGCGCGCCGCGCGCTCCGCCAGCTCGCGCGCGAGGCGGGGGGACCAGCGCGCGCCGCGCTCCAGCTCGACGCACACCACCGGCTCGCCGCGCACCGCGACGAGCGCGCTGCGGAAGACGTCGGGGTGGGCGTTGATCGCGCCCTCGACCTGGCCGGTGGTCCAGCGGCGCTCGGCGCCGTCGACGCGCTGCGACTTGCGGCCGCAGAACCAGAGCCGGCCGTCGGCGTCGAGGTAGCCGAGGTCGCCCATCCGGTGGCGCACCGCCCCGTCCGCGTCGCGGATCTTCGCGCGGGCCGTGTGGTCGTCGGCGTCCCAGTAGCGCTCGGTGGCCTGGGGCGCCTTGACCACGATCTCGCCGATCTCCCCGTCGGGCAGCGGGCGCGCGTCCTCCCACCGGGCGATCGGGCGGTCGTCGATGGCGATGATCGTCACCTCGGCGTTCGACACCGGGCGCCCCACGCAGACCCCCGCGCCCTCGGCCGTGCGGGCGCCCGTCTCCTCGAGGACCTCGCGGCTCTCGATCGTGCTCACCGGCAGACACTCGGTGGCCCCGTAGGGGGTGACGAGCTGCGCGTCGGCGTCGAGCATCGCGCGCATTCGCCGCATCACGGCCGTCGGCACCGGCGCGCCCGCGCTGATCACGCGGCGGAGCGACGGGAGCCGACGGCCCTCCCTCTCTCCCCAGCGGCTCAGGGTGTTCAGGAGCGCGGGCGAGCCGAACATGTTGGTGACACCGAAGTCGTCGATCGCGCCCGCGATCTTCACCGGGTCCGCCTTCGCCGGGCGGGTCGGATCCATGTCGGGGATCACCGTGGTCATCCCGAGCGCCGGGTCGAAGAGCGCGAACAGCGGGAAGGTGGGCAGGTCGATCTCGCCGGGGCGGATGTCGTACATCTGGCGAATCGCCTCGGTCTGCGCCGTGAAGTTGCCGTGCGTATACACCGCGCCCTTGGGCGGGCCGGTGCTGCCGCTCGTGAACAGGATCGCCGCGAGGTCGGAGCCCTCCGTCGGGACGAGCGCTGCGCCGCGCTCGCGGGCGCCGCGGCGCTGGATCGCGGAGAGGGTGTGACCGCCCCACGGCGGCCGGGGCCCCACGGTGACGACGGTGCGGACGCTCGCCCGCGCCCACCCGAGCGCGAGGCGCGCGGCCTGGGCCGCCCAGACGCCGATGAACGCCTCGGGCCGCGCTCGCCCGAGGCAAGCCTTGAGGTGGGTCAGCCCGATGCCCGGGTCGATCATCACCGGCACGAGGCCGGCCTTGAACAGGCCGAACACCAGGCTGAACAGCTCGAGGGACGGCCGGACCATCAGCGCGACCCGGGCGCCCGGCTCGAGCCCGATCGCGCGCAGCCCGAGGCTGATGTGGTCCGACGCCTCGTCGAGCTGCCGGTAGGTGAAGTGGGTGTACCGGACGCGCCCCCCGCGGTCGCGTCCGTCGGGGAAGAAGATCGCGGGCGCGTAGGGCTGCGCCGCGGCGACCCTCGGGAGGTGGGCCGCGATGTTCATCTCGGGCTCGTCGGACGAGCGGGCGGGCTGCGCCTCGGGCATCGGGCGCGAGGCTACGACGGACCGAGGTGGCTCGCACGTCGCCCCGGTCGCCGGCGGATCCCGCGGCCGCAGGTCGCCGGTCGACAAGGGGGCGATGAGGCGCAGCGAGGCCCAACGCTACGGCACGTCGGCCTGCGGCTCCTCCCACATCCAGTCGCTGTCGGGCCACTGGGTCGTGAGCTGGTTGCACCGCTGACAGCTGCGCATCCCGACCTCGTAGGCGCGGACCACGTCGGTGAGCGGCCGCGCCGGGAGCTGTTGAGAGGTGTGGTTGACGCTGACCTCGTAGGAGGCGCCGCCTCCGCCGTAGATCGAGTCGCCGACCAGCGCGCCGCCGGTGGAGGCGAGCACGCCGTGCTCCTCGAGCCGGCGGATCCACGGGAGCGCGTGGTAGTGGAACAGGTCGCTGCCCGCCCCCATGATGTCCCGCCACGCGTCCGGCATCTCCGCGGGATGACCGTACTGCTGACGGAACGCGCCGCTGGTCGCGTTCGTCAGCGCCAGCCCGCCCAGGCGCGGGTCCAGGTAGCCCGAGTGGGAGAAGCCGAGGTAGTGCATGAACTCGTGCAGCGCGGAGTAGTGCGCCTGACCGCTCGCGGTCGTCGGGCAGGCGGCGGGGTTGGTCATGCCGAGCAGGTTGGCGTCCGTCGGCGAGATCGCCCGGCATGCCTGCCAGGGGTCCCACGCGTTCATCCCGTCGGTCGAGATGAGGGCGTCCCAGTCGTTGGGATACCGGTTGCCGAGCTGGCCGCCGATCTGTTGGACCCGCGACGGAACGGCGCGCCGGTTCGACGGGGGAGGGTGGAAGAGCATCGCGTTCAGGTGCGCGTCCTGGTTCTCGCGCACGTACATGATGTTGATCCGGCACCGAATGGGTGGCGCCCCGTACTCGGACGAGCCCTCGATGGGCGTCAGGAGGAACACGTTGTCGAGGAAGCTCTCGATGAGCTCCTTGAACCGACGCTCGTAGCCGGCCTTCTCCTGAGGCGTATAGGGCTGCGACGTGATGACGTTGCTCGGCGGCGTGCCCGAGACCTGAGTGAACTGCCCGGTTCCCCTGTCGAATCCGAGCGTCTGACCCGACTGCCAGGGGTCCCACAGCTTCGTCCGGACGTTCAGCGTCAGCGACGCTGACATCATCCCGAAGCCCACCTCGAGCCGCGAGTCGAAGCGCGATCCCGAGACGTAGTCCCGCGGTGCATCCCAGCCCATCGCGTCAGCCGATCATCAGGATGTCGGCCGTCCCCAGGGAGACCTTGGCCTGGCGCACGTCGGTGCCGACGCTCTCGATGCGGGAGCCGAGCTCCTGCATCACGCTCGCCGCCTTGTCGAGGACGACGCCGCGCTCGCTGATCGCGCGCTCCGCGGTCGTGACGAGCGCGCTCGCTATCGTGGTCACCGTCTGGGCCATCACCGTGTCGGCCGCGAACGCCCGGGTGAAGGACTGCCCAGTGAGCTCGAGCGCCGGCGAGTCGAGCGTCAAGCTCGTGTGCGACGTGAAGGTTGCCTCGCTCGAGACGACGGTCAGCGTCCCCGCGGTCTGGAGCGACGCGGCCGCGTTGGCGGTGATCCCGAGCGCGCCCGAGATCGTCTGCGTCACCGACTCGGCGCGCTGGGTGAGCGGGCCCTCGATCTCGTCGGTCACCGATCCGCGGACCCGCCGCTTCACGTCGCCCTCGATCTCCTCGCCCAGCTCGCCGGTGATCTTGGTCGCCGCCTTGCCGACGATCTCGCGGATGACGTCGCCGGCGTGTTTGCTCAGCGCGGTGCCCGCGATCTCGAGGATCGAGCCGCCGCTGACCGAGCGCGTCTCGCCCCCCGCGATGGTGGTGAGCGCCCCGCCGCCGAAGGTCTGCGCCGCGAGCCCGCCCGAGACCTCGGTCGCGACGCCGCCCGAGTAGCTCATCGAGGCCGGGCCGCCGACGGAGACGGACTTTCCGCCGCCCACGCTCTCGGTCATGTCGCCCTTGGAGGAGAGCGCGACCGAGCCGCCGCCGTCGTCCATGAGGAGCGAGCCGGAGGACGACGAGAACCCGGCCGTCATCGCGCCGCCCGGGAGATCGACCGGGGGGGCGTTGGAGCCGTTGTAGAGGCCGCCGGTGATCACCGGGCGATCCGGGTCGCCGCCGAGGTAGCTGACGACGACCTCGGCCCCGACGCGCGGGATGAACACGGTCCCATGACCCCCGCCGGCCCACGCCTGGGCGACGCGGATCCAGGCCGAGGAGTGCTCGTCGTTCTGGCCGCGCCGGTCCCAGTGGAACTGGACCTTCACGCGGCCGTGCTTGTCGGCGTGGACCTCGCCCGGGCCCACCACCGTGGCGGTCTCCGGGCCGGGCATGCGCCCCCGCCCGGGCGCCGGCGG
This sequence comes from Polyangia bacterium, assembly GCA_030426845.1. Classification (GTDB taxonomy): domain Bacteria; phylum Myxococcota_A; class Polyangia; order Polyangiales; family Sandaracinaceae; genus JAUHXR01. The sequence continues at coordinate 5,451 of JAUHXR010000192.1, forward strand.
CCGGTAGGTCAGCTCCTCGGGGACCACCTGGAGCGTGCTGAGGACGGTGGAGCCGTGGACGTTGAGGCGCGAGCTGATGACGAAGTAGCGGCCGTCCTGCTCGCCGCCGCCCATCAGCTCGAGGAGCTGGCCCGAGCGCGCGTTGACGACGCTCGTCTCGAGCATCCAGCTCGTGCGCCCGAGCGCGAGGCGATCGCGCGTGAGGCGCGCCTGACGGTCGGCGTCGTGGGTCGTGTACTGCGAGCCGTTGTAGCCGCCGTGGTGGGTGGCGTCGTGCTGATGCACCTCGAGGGGCAGGCGCGTCCGACCCGACTCGCTGCCCTCGACGTGGAGGCCGGGGTTGCTCCAGTCGAAGCCGGAGACGACCGCCTCGCTCGCGCCGACCGAGCGGCGGACCATGAGGGGGCGCGCCTGCTCGCGCGCGCCGAGGTCTCCGTTGGTGACGGTGACCACGCCCTCTCGCCCGTTCTCGATCAGCGGCCGGTTCTTGTTGCTGTCGGCGAGGACCAGGATCTCGTGGTCGTCGTCCGGGTCGAAGGTGAACCAGATCCCCTCCTCGAACATCAGCCGGACGAGGAGCTGGAGGTGGCTCTCCCGGTGCTGCACCACGTACTCGCGCGGCGCGTAGCTCTCGGTCAGCTCGAGCCGCACCTCGTAGCGACGGTCGCCGAGCAGCTCGTTCACGACCTTCTGCACGATCTCCGGGACGGTCATGTCCTGGTAGACGCGGGAGTCCCGGGTCTGCGAGAGCAGCCAGAGGGCCGGCACGAGCTCGAGCTGGGCGACGCCGGCGCGCATCGAGCCGCTGCGCACGATGCCCCGGAAGGACCGCGGGGGCGCGAGCATCCCGCGCTGGATCGCGACGGTGGCCTCCTTGCCGAACAGATCCCGGATGTCGTCCACCGCGCCGCCGAGCGACATGCTCACCGAGCAGCGTGGGAGCCCCCCGACGCGCTCCTCGTAGAGCACCGACGCGTCCCGACCGGGCGTCGTGGCCAGCCCGTCGATCTGAACGTTGACGTGGACATCCCCGGTCAGCCCGGGGATGGCTAGTTCAGCCAGCTCCTCGATCATGGTCCCACCTTCCTCTGCGCGCGGCGCGCTGGATGCCAGACACCGCTGAGGCCTCCCGCGTGACGCGAGGGGCCTTCGTTCGCCAGGTTGGCGGGGCGGTTGGGGTCATCCGGTGAGCCGCGCAGACGACTTGTTCGCCAGGCTGATCTGCTCGTTGAGCGTCAGGTAGTCGTAGACGTACCCGATCCCGAAGAGCCCGGCGGTGCACATCCAGAGCAGGCCGGTGGCCCACTTGCCGAGGTACATGCGGTGGAGGCCGAGCACCCCGAGGTAGCTCTGGAGGATCCACGCGAAGTCGTAGTTGTAGGGGCCGTCGTAGTACCGGCGCCGCGCGGAGCGCGCGAGCATGGGCATCCAGAAGAGGTCGAAGACCCAGCCGACGCCGAGCAGACCGAGGGTGCACATGTAGAGGACGCCGCTGGCGCGCTTGCCGTAGTAGAAGCGGTGCGCGCCGAGGAAGCCGAGGATCCAGAGGGCGTAGCCCATCCAGACGGAGTGGCTGTCGTTGGCGCGCGGCTCGGGGCGGTCGGTGCTCATCACGAAGTAGTACGCGGCAAGGCGAGGACGATTTCAACGATCGACCGGCCGCCTCCGATTTCTCCTTACGCCCCCTGGCCCCGACAATTCCCTCCCATCCTCACATCAGGGTGAGGGCGCGGGCGAGCTCGACCCGGTTGCACACCCCGAGGGCGCGGTACACCGCCTTGAGGTGGGAGCGGACGGTGTGGAGGCTGATCTCGAGGTGGCTCGCGATCTCGTTCACCGTCGCGCCGCCGGCCGCGTACTCGCTGATCTCGCGCTGACGCGCGGTCAGCGTGCAGCCCTGCATCCACGCAGGCCGCCGACGGACGAGCACCAGGATCTTCCCGTCCGCGCTCGGCGCCTCCCCCGGGGCCACCAGGCGCCAGGCCTGCAGGCTCAGCCCCTCGTCCTCCAGGGTGAGCTGGCAGCGCTCCTCCCCCTCGAGCGCCGCGAGGACCCGGTCTACCCAGGGCGGCGTCGGGCGAGCCCCCGACCAGGTCGAGACGTCCACCGAACCGTCCGCCTGCAACACGTAGAGCTCTTCCGCCGCAAAATTCTCCATGAGCACCTCCTCCCCGGTGCTTCTCAGGACCCGTGCCAACCCTCGTTCGGGGGATGGAATTCCAACGCCTGTCCACCCCGGTGGACAGGGCCCCCGAGGACGCGTCCTCACGGCTGGACACGGGCGCGCTGCCAGAATGGACGGGCCCGGGCGGCGGGGTGACGAGCTGTCGGCCGGTGGCTCGGCCCGATCGTGTCGCGGGCCCCCGACCAGCACGTCCCGCGCCTGGCATGCGGCTTGATGCAGGGCCGGCCATGCATCTCACGACGACCTCTCCCGACCTCCCTCGGCTCGGCGCGCCGCGCCTCTGGGCGCGCGACCTCGCCTTCGTGGGCGCGGTCACCTCGCTCGCGCTCGGCGCGGTCAGCCCGCTGTCCCTCCCAACCGTCCTCGCCACGGCCGGGTTCGCGGCCGGCGGCGGCGTCGCCCTCGGGCTGCTGGTGCCCCGTCTCTTCGGTCGGCACGTCCGGCGCGTCCCGATCCTCATCCTCCTCGCGGCGGGGCTCGGCGTCGGCGCGTGCTGGATCGGCGCGGCCGGGACGCTGGGCGCGCTGGCGACCGGCGGCCCGTGGGGCTGGACGGCGCAGATCGCGGCCACCGCCGGCGCGGCCCAGCTCGGCTGGCTCTGGCTCCCCATGCTGCTCGGTCGCGCCCGCGGCCGCGGCTCGCGCGAGTGGGTGCTGCTCGCCTGCGCGGCCGCCCCGCTGATCGGCTACCTCGCCTACCAGCACGTCGTCTTCTGACGGCGGCGACCGCTGGGCCAGCTCGCGAGAGCTAGCTCTCGGTGACGAAGCGGACGACCTCGGGGACGATCTCGTCGGCCGCGTCCTCGAGCACGTAGTGCCCGCAGTCGGGGAAGCGTCGGACCACCGCGTGCGGCATCCGGCGCTCCCACTCCTCGAGGAAGGGCGCGTCGAAGACGAAGTCGCGCTCGCCCCAGAAGATGCGGGTCGGGGTGTCGCGGAAACGAGGCAGGGCGGCCGCGGTGTCCCGCACGATGTCGTATCCGGGGTCGCCCTCGGCGAGCGGGATGTCCTGCACGAAGCGCAGCGTCGCGATGCGGTTGTCCCAGCTGTCGTAGGGCGCGGTGTACGCGCGGCGCACGTCGCGGGGCAGCGGCTTCCGGGTGACGCAGAGCCGGGTCGCGGCCGCGCTGAAGGCGTTGAAGCGACGCACGAGGAAGCCGCCGAGCGGCGTGCGCGTGAGGCGCAGCGGGGCGTGGAACGAGCGGCGCGCGGGGAGCGGGAAGGCGGCGGTGTTCAGGATCACCAGCCGCGCGATCGCGTCCGGGTTCCGGGCGGCCCAGGCCATGCCGATCATCCCACCCCAGTCGTGCACCACCAGCGTGACCCGCTCGCGCACGCCCGCGTGCTCGAGCAGGCGGGTGAGGTCGTCTACCCGGCGGCGCAGCCGGTAGGGGTAGCGGGCGTCGGACGGCTTGTCCGACAGGCCCATGCCGACGTGGTCGGGCACCACGCAGCGGTTCGTGCCGCGGAGCGCGGTGACGAGGCGGCGGTAGTAGAACGACCAGGTCGGGTTGCCGTGCACCATCACGACCGGGTCGCCCTCGCCCTCGTCGAGGTAGTGCATCCGCACGCCCCCGAGGTCGAGGTGGTGGCCCTCGAACGGGTAGAGCGAGCGCGGGATCGGACGCATCGCGGCGCCGATCACCAGAGGATCTCGGCCATTGCGCAGTTGAGCCCGGAGCCGATGCCCATCAGCCCGACCCGCGCGCCGCGCGCGAGGCGACCCTCGGACGCCGCCTTCACGAGCGTCATGGGGACCGAGGCCGGGCCGACGTTGCCGTGCTCGGGGTAGATGACCGGCACGCGCTCGAGCGGCAGGCCCAGGCGCTTGGCGATGGACTCGGTGTGGACCTTGGAGACCTGGTGCATCACCGCGAGGTCGAGCGCGCCCTCGGTCCAGCCGAGCTCCTCCTCGGCTGCCTCCCACGTCTCCCGGCCGAGCTCGACCCCCGCGTGGAGGAGGCCCGTCGCGTCGGTCTTCATCCAGTCGTTCTGCCCGCGGCAGAGGTGGTTGTGCTCGGTCGCAGCGCGGCTGACGAGGCCGACGAAGCGGTGGCCGTGGGGCGCGAGCTCGGCCCGGGTGAGCACGGCGGCGGCCGCGCCCGAGCCGAGGGTGAGGGTCGCGACGTTCTCGCGGAAGGTCTGCGGGTTCGCGTCCGGCGCCATGAGGCGCTCGAGGGTCTTCTCGACCACGAAGCGCGAGCTCTCGCCGTCCACTACGAGCGCCCAATCGACGTCGCGCCGCTCGAGCATCCGGGCCGCGAGGCTCATCCCGTTGAGGAACCCGAGGCACGCGTTGCTCACGTCGAAGTTGAGGCAAGTCGAGGGCAGCTCGAGGTTGCCCTGCACGAGGCACGCGGTGCTCGGCTCGACGAAGTCGCGGCAGACGCTGGTGTTGATGAGCAGCCCGATGCGATCGGGCGGCGCGTCGGCCTGCTGGATCGCGCGGCGCGCGGCCATCGTCGCGGCCTGGCTCGGCGGGGTGCCGCCGTCCCAGAACCGGCGCGCGCGGATGCCGCTCAGCGCCTCGAGCGTCCCGGGCAGGAGGCCGAGCTTGGAGAGGTGGGGCGCGAGGCGGCCCTCGAGCTCCTGCGTGGTGACGCGGTGGGGCGCCTCCACGCTGGCGAGCGATGCGATGACGACGTCCTCGAAGCGCATGGGACGGGGACTGGAGCGCACCCGGGCCCCCGGGTCAAGCCTTCGGGCCGCGCGCACCCGGGCGTCAGGGCTGGCAGCCGACCTCGCCGGTGGCCTCTTCGCAGACGCAGGCGCCGCAGCCGACCGCGCGGTCGACCCAGCGGCCGTCGCAGCACTGGAACGAAGGCGAGCAGCCGCGGTCGGCGTAGACCCCGCCGAAGCTGTGGGTGCAGCTCCCCGCTGGCGGCGGCGTCGGGGTCGTCGGCGGGTCGCCCTCGGGTACGTCGACGAGGGCGCCGGGGCTCTCGACGCCGCGGCGATCGATCGCGCTGATCGCCCACGCGCCGTACCACAGGGTGACCGTCCGCTCGGAGGCGGGGACCAGCCGGCGCAGCGTCCACTCGGCGCCCACCCGCTCGTAGGCGGCGAAGTAGCGAAGGGCGTCGGCGCTCGGGTGCGCGATCGTGACCTCGGCGCCGCTCGCGCCGGCCGACGGTGGAGCCGGGGCGCCGTCGGCGCCGGGCAGCGGCGGCGAGGCGGCGGGCGCGGCGTAGATCTCGTCCTGGAACACGCCCCGGATGCCGTCGCGATCCTCGGCCAGCGGCCCGACGTGGTACTGGATGTTGCCGAGCGCGCGGCGGTCGCGCGCGGCGCGGGTGAGGCTGAGCTGGGTGCGCATCTCGGCCACGCTCCACTCGGCGCCGGTCCCGAGCTGCGCGAGGTAGTTGCCGACGTAGAGGTCGCGGTCGGCCGCGTTCGCGCGATCCGCCCACCAGTCGAGCAGGCGCGCATAGTCCTGCGCCGCGCGGGTCGTCGGCCAGTAGAGCTGCGGCGCGAGGTAGTCGACCCACCCCTCGTCGAGCCAGCGCAGCGGGTCGGCGTAGAGGGCGTCGTAAGCGTCGAGCCCGGTGATGCCCGCGGGCATGCCCGGGCGGTAGATCCCGAACGGCGAGATGCCGAAGCGCGCCGCGGGGCGCACCTCGCGGACGAGCGCGTGGACGGCCTCGACCATGCGATGGACGTTGTCGCGTCGCCAGTCCGCCCGGCCGAGCGCGCCGCCCCCCGCCTGGTAGGCGGCGTAGGTCGCGTCGTCGTCGAAGGCCACCCCGGACTCGGGGTAGGGGTAGAAGTAGTCGTCGAAGTGGAGCCCGTCGACGTCGTAGCGGGTCAGCAGATCGCGCAGGACGTCGAGCGTGTGCGCGCGGCCGGCCGCGTCGCCGGGATCGTACCAGTGGGTCCGGCCGTAGGGCGTCGTCCACCCAGGGTTGGCGCGGGTCACGTGCGAGGGGGCGGCGACCGCGGCGTCGGCGCTCGCGAGCGCGCGGTAGGGGTTCACCCAAGCGTGGAGCTCGAGCCCGCGCGCGTGGGCCTCCGCGATCGCGTGGGCGAGCGGGTCGTAGCCCGGGTCCTGCCCCTGGGTGCCCGTGAGGAAGCGGCTCCACGGCTCGAGATCGGAGGCGTAGAAGGCGTCGGACTCTGCGCGTACCTGCAGGAACACCGCGTTCATGCCTGCGGCCTGCGCGTGGTCGAGCAGCGCCTCCATCTCCGCCTGCATCGCGGCCGCGCCGAGGCCGGTGCGCGACGGCCAGTTGATGTTGAACACGGTCGCGATCCAGACGCCGCGCAGCTCGCGCGGGTGGCCGACGGTCACCGTCTCGGGCGTCGAACCCCCCGCGTCCGACCCCGCGTCGCGCCCTTCCACCGTGCCCGCGTCTCGTCGCGGCGTCGTCCCGGCGTCCGATCCGCCGGGGTCGCCGCACGCGGTCAGACAGGCGGTCAGGCAGGCGGTCAAGAGGGGGAGGGCGCGCCACGGGCTCATCCGACGCATGGTAGCCCCGTGCGGGCCGAGTACCATGCGCGCCTATGGCCCGCCCCGGCGAGCTCATCGGCGACAAGTACCGGCTCGTCCGCCTCCTCGAGGAGGGCGGGATGGCGGCGGTGTGGGAGGCGGAGCAGGTCGCGCTCGAGACTCGCGTCGCGGTGAAGCTGCTCTCGGTCGACGGCGGCTGGCTGTCGGGCAGCCGGACGCGGTTCCTCGAGGAGGCGCGGATCGCGGCCGGCGTGAAGCACCGGAACGTGGTGCAGACGCTCGACTTCGGCGCGACCGACGACGGCACCCCGTTCATCGTCATGGAGCTGCTCGAGGGCGAGTCCCTCGCCGACCGCGTCGCGGCCGAGGCGCCGATGTCGGTCGAGGACGCGCTCGCGCTCGTCGACCAGATCCTCGGCGCGCTCGCCGCCGCCCACGCGGTCGGGATCGTGCACCGCGACCTCAAGCCCGAGAACGTCCTCTTCACGAGGGACACCGACGGCAGCTACCCGAAGCTGATCGACTTCGGCATCAGCAAGGACCTCGCGCCGACGCGCGACCGCGACCCGTCCGAGCCGGGGATGATCCTCGGGACCCCGGAGTTCATGGCGCCCGAGCAGGCGGCGGGGCTCGCCACGGTCGACCACCGGGCCGACCTCTACGCGGTCGGGATCGTGCTCTACGAGATGCTGAGCGGCGAGCTGCCCTACGAGGGCGACGACCCGAACCGGGTGCGCCTGCAGGTGCTGCGGGGCGGCGCGCCGACCCTGCGCGAGCGCGGGGTGGACGTGCCGGTGGGGCTGAGCGACGCGGTGGCCCGCGCGATGGCGATCGAGCCGTCGGCGCGCTTCGAGGACGCCGAGTCGATGCGCGCCGCGCTGCGCGCGCTCCGGCCCGGCGCCGCGCCCCCGCCGTCGCGGCGTCCGCTGAGGATCCCCGATCTCGATCCGCGCGACCCGGAGCGCGCGTCGAGCCGCGGGCGGTGGACCCTCGCGGCGCTCGCGGGGCTGCTGCTCCTCCTGATCCCGGCCGCGCTCTGGGTGCGGGCGTGGATCGCCTCGCCGGATCCAGCGCCCGTCGCCGCTGGGTCCGCGGACGCCGGTCCCTCCGACGTCGACGGCGCGCTCCGTCGAGCCGACGACCACACGATCTACGTGCACCTGCGCGAGCTCCCGGACGGCGCCACGGTGTCGCTCGACGGAGAGGTGTTCAGCGCCGCGCAGCTCGCGTCGATGCGCCGAGGCGACGTGGTCGAGGTCCCCGTGCCCCGCCGTCGCGGCCGCGCCTTCACCCTGCGCGTCGCGCGCGAGGGCTACGAGGACTGGCGCATGCGCCGCTGGACGGTGCGCGACTTCGAGGCGCGCGTGGTGATGGTCCCGATCCTCGAGTGACGCGCGCCGGCCGGCGTCGATCGGGCCGGATTCGGAACGTGTCACGGCGGTTGCGCGCATCGATCGTACACGCTCGAACGCGGGTATGAACGAGGCACCACCAACCGGAGGTCCCTCGATGTCTCGCTCCCTCGCCGTCGCCCTGATCGTCCTGACGCTGCCCGGTGTCGCGCTCGCCCAGCCCGGCGCGGGCACCATCGAGCAGGTCTCGTCGTTCGGCGCCAACCCGGGCGCGCTGCAGATGCACCTCTACACGCCGAGCCCGGCGCCCGCGGCCGGCGCGCCGGTCGTCCTCGCGCTCCATGGCTGCACGCAGAACGTGACGACCTTCCGCAGCACCGGCTGGGAGCCGCTGGCCGACGCCCACGGCTTCTACGTCGTCTACCCGGCCCAGACCTCGGCCAACAACCCGGTCTCCTGCTTCAACTGGGCGGGCGAGTACGGGGACGAGGCGAACATGCGCCGCGGCGAGGGGGAGAACCAGTCGATCATCTCGATGGTCGACCACATGCAATCGTCGCTCGGCGTCGACGCGAGCCGCGTGTTCATCACCGGCCACTCCGCCGGCGCGGCGATGGTGATGGTGATGCTCGCGACCTGGCCCGAGCGCTTCGCGGCCGGCGCGGTCACCGCGGCGATCCCCTACCGCTGCGCGAACTCGGTCGGCAGCGCGTTCTCGTGCCAGAGCCCCGGGCGCGATCAGGCGCCGAGCGCGTGGGGCGACCTCGTCCGCGCAGCGTCGAGCCACAGCGGGCCGTGGCCGCGCCTCAGCATCTGGCACGGGACGAGCGACGGCATCGTGGCGCCGATGAACCAGACCGAGGTGCTCGAGCAGTGGACCGACCTCACCGGCGCCAGCGCGACCCCGGACGCGACCGAGATGGTCGACGGCTACCCGCACGCCACGTTCGGCGGCGGGCGCATCGAGACCTGGGAGATCACCGGCGCCGGCCACGCGACCTTCGTCGACCCCGACAACGGCTGCGGCATGACCGCCTCCTACGTGACCGACGCCAACATCTGCTCGACCTCGTACCAGGCGCGGTTCTTCGGGCTGATGGGTGGCCCGACGATGCCGCCGCCGGGCACGGACGCGGGCGTGGTCCCGCCCGGCACGGACGCGGGCACGTGGGGCGGGATGTGGGGCTCCGACGCGGGCTCCTGGGGCGGGATGTGGGGCACCGACGCCGGCCCCGGCGGCGGCAACCCGCCGGCCGACGGCGGCGCGCACGACTGCCCCGGCGGTTGCGCAGCCGCTCCCGGACGCGGCCTCGGCGCGGGCCGGCTCGGCCTGCTGGCGCTGCTCGGGCTCGCGCTCGCCCTTCGCCGACGCCGGTGACCTGGTCGCGGTACCTTAGGGCGGTGAGCCCCGAGCCGCCGCCCGACGAGCTGACCCAGCTTCGCGACGCCTACGCGCGCGCCCAGACCGGCGACTACCGGGCCGCCGAGGCGCTCCTCGCGGCCGAGGGCGGCGCCACCGACGCGGCGCGCGCGTGGCGGGCCGCGCTGCAGGCGGTGCTCTGGGTCGCCGCGCCCGAGCTGGGTCCGCCCGCGACCCCGGCCGACGGCGCGCACGACGCGCGCGCCATCGTGCTGGCGCAGCGAGTGCGGGCCGAGCTCCTCGCGCACCGCTTCGAGTGGCCCGAGGGCCCCGAGGGCGACGACGGCCTCGCGGAGCTGCTCGCCGAAGAGCACCGCGGCCTGGTGGAGCTCGCGCGCGGCGACGCGACCCTCGCCCACGCCCGCTTCGAGGCGCTGCGGCGCCGCGCGCGCGAGCCGAGCTCGGTGGTGGACGCGGCGGCGTGGTCTGCGTTCGCGGCCCTCGCGACGGGCGACGTCGAGGAGGCGCTCGGGCGCGCGCGGCGGGCGAGCCGAATGGCGCGCACCGAGTCGCTCCTGTCCTGCGAGTACCTCGCGAGCGCGGTGCTCGCGCGGGCTCGACGTCACGCCGGGGCGCCGCACCTCGCCGCGCGGATCGCGGGGCAGCTCCTCGACGTCGTGCCCTCGACGTGGCGACCCTGGGTGACCTACGAGCTCGCGCTGGCGGGCGGATCACCGGCCGATCACGCGGGGTCTCCGTCGCTCGCGCTCGCCGCGCTCTTCGACGCCGCGCGCTCGGGCGAGCGGGCCGCCTTCGCGGACGCGCGGGCGCGGTACGAGGCGCGCCTCGAGGGCTTCGCGCCGCTCGCCGCCGAAGCCCGCGCGATCGCCGACGCGCTCGACCCGGAGGCAGATGCGACCTCCGCGTTCGCGCGCGGCGCCGAGACCCTCTCGCCCCACGGGGTGGTCGATCCGCGCGAGGGCGATGGGGCGGTCGCCTTCGTCCTGTGTCGTCCGGGGCGCCCGGCGCGGCGGGTGCTCGCGGCGGGGCGCGCCCTGCTCGACGTCGCGGCGTGGGAGCCGGGGGACGCGGCGGCGAACGAGCACCGCAGCCTCACGCTGCTCGCGGCCCTCGCCTTCGCGCCGGCGATGGAGCTCGAGGCGGCGTTTGCGGCCGTGTACGGCTTCGCGTTCACGACCGCCAAGCACGACGCGGTCATGCGCACGCTGCTGCACCGCACGCGGGTCACGCTCGACGCGGCGGGGACGATCGAGCGCGAGGGGACCACCCTGCGACTCGTGCCGTCGGCGCCGCTCTTGATCCCCGACCCGCGCTGCGCGCGCCCCGCCGATCAGCGCGTCCTCGCCGCCCTCGCGATCGGCGGCGGCGCGGTCGGTGCCAAGGACCTCGCGCGATCGCTGCGCGTGCCGCTGAGGACCGTGCAGCTCGCGCTCAAGCGTCTCGTGGAGGACGGCGCGGCGCGCTCGCACAAGGACGGCCGTCGGGTCGCCTACGTGGTCGAGGACTCGGCGTTCTGCGAGCCGACGCTCAGCCGACTCGCGCGGCGTCCCTCGCTCCCCGGCTGATCCGCGCGAGGTCTCTGCGCGCGGAACGCGCGAGGTCTCTGCGCGCGGAAGGCGCAAGGTCTCTGCGCGCGGAAGGCGCGAGGTCTCTGCGCGCGGAACGCGCAAGGTCTCTGCGCGCGGAACGCGCAAGGTCTCTGCGCGCGGAACGCGCAAGGGCCGTAACCGGGCTTCCTTCGACCCTCGCGCGGCGTCGGCGTAAGTCACTGTCGACCGGCGCGGCGAAGGATGGTTGCGCCGAGCTTTGCTCGAAAGGGAGTCGATCATGAACGCGACGTGGATGCGCGCGTTGGGGGCGAGCTGCGCCCTCGCGTTGGGATGGGCGGGGTGTCTTCCGGCGCCTCCGTGTGAAGATCACCCGGGGACGGACGCTGGCCCCGGGATGCCGGGGGCAGACGCGGGTCCGGGGACGGGCCCGACGAGCCAGGCGACGGACGCTCCCTCGATGAGCTACCGCGACGACCTCGCGGCGCACCCCGGGTGCACGACCGCCGAGCTGAGCTACCCGGCGGCGCAGATCCCCGGCTACCGCTGCGCGGCGCGCGACTTCACGGCCGAGCTCGGCGGCACCCCGAACCCCGCGGCGCCCATGGTCCTCCTCGTCCACGGCAACTCCGACAAGCCGGACTCGTGGCTCGCCTATGCGCCGAGCACGCCCTGCACCGACGCGGACGGCGTGCCGGTGGTCGGCGCGACCGAGGGCCGCCCGATGCTCGCCGAGCGCCTCGTCAGCGCGGGCGTCCCCACCCTCGCGGTGGACCTCCGCTTCGACCAGGTCGACGAGCCCGCGACCAACAACGACACCGAGAACGCGGCGAAGAACATGGACCACAACTGGGCGGTCCCGATCGTCCAGCACTTCATCCGCAGCGCGATGGAGGCCAACCCGACGCGCCGCTTCGTGGTCGTCGGCTTCTCGCTCGGCGCGACCGTGGTGCGCGACGCGCTCCGCCGCCTCCTCGTCAACGAGGGCTACAACGCCTTCGCGCGGCTCAACGACGTCATCCTCATGGCGGGCGCCAACCACGGCGTCTCGAGCTTCGCGCTCTGCGGCGCCAACCCCACGATGCGCGGCACGGTGGCCTGCCAGATGGGCAACCGCGCGGCCTACGAGCCGACCGACTTCATGCGCCCGCTCAACGGGCCGGGTGGCGCGTGGGAGACCCCGTGCGCGGACGGCGACACCGCGTTCGGTCGGTCCGGTGTGTGCGAGGGCAACGCGGTCTCCTACACGACGATCGTCATGCAGGACCTCCCCGGCGGCGAGCAGCAGGACCTCTTCGTCTCCGAGGCGAGCTCGCGGCTCAACGGCGCGGACAACCGCACCATCGGCCTCAACGACGTCGACGAGTCCAACTACTTCTTCTGCGGGCTGTTCCGGAACCACTACGGGGCCGCGCGCAGCGAGGCGGCGCTGGACATCGTCCGGCAGGCCGTCGGGCTCTGAGAGGCGATCATGAGCCGCTTCATTCGACACTGCAGCGTCCTCGCCGCGCTGCTCACGATTCCTGGGGGCGCCGCGGCGCAGACCGCGCCCGCGGACCATCCCGCCCCCTCCCCGGCCCCTGGCGCCGCGTCTTCGTCCATCCCCGAGGGCGCGGCGCCGGGAGCCACCTCTCTCGCCGCCGAGGAGCCGTGGTACCTCAGCTCGAACCAGGTCGTCCGCTCCGCGGCCGACCCGGGAGTCGACATGGACCTGTCGGCCGACGCGGACGCGATCGAGCCGATCGAGGCGCCGCCCGCGGTGGACGGCGACGAGCCGGCCGCGGAGACGCCCGCCGGTGACGCCGAAGCCGCGGAGGAAGAGCAGGAGGACGGCGGCCTCGAGGTGCTCGGCGAGCAGCTCACCGTCGACCCCTTCGCCACCGTCGTCGGCGGCGCGTACGGCCAGTTCATCAACAACCGCTCCGACATCGCCG
>JAUHXR010000518.1 GCA_030426845.1 Polyangia bacterium
AGTCACCCGGCGCAGCTCCTGCGGGCGGCGATCGCGCGGATCGCCGGGAAGCTGGCCGAGGACCGCCTCACCGTCTTCGCGTGGGACGCGGCGGAGAACATGGACGACGAGTCGCAGGCGCTCCTCGACGGGCTGATCCGCGACAGCCGGGAGGCGCGGGTGGCCGTCGGGCTCAGCTACCGCCCGGGCTTCATCCACCCGTGGACGGACGTGCCGAGCTACTTCGAGCTGCGCCTCGGGCCGATGAGCGACGACGACGTCGCGCGCCTCACCGGGACACGGCTCGCCGCCGAGGAGGTGCCGCTCGACCTGCTCCGCGAGGTGACGGCCAAGAGCGGCGGCAACCCGCTCTACGTCGAGGAGTACCTCAAGGCGCTCGCCGACGCGGGCGCGATCCGCGTCCAGGGCGGGCGGGTGAGCTACGACCCGGAGGTCGCGGAGGTCGAGGTCCCCAAGACGCTGCGGGGGATCGTCAGCTCGCGCCTCGCGCGCCTGACCCCGACCCACCGGCACCTCCTGCAGATCGCGGCGGTCGCGGGGGAGCGGTTCGGCCCCGACCTGCTCGCGCTGATCAGCGAGGAGGGGGTCGAGGAGGTCGAGGCGATGCTCGACACGCTCGAGGAGCGCGGGCTGCTGCGCAAGAGCGCGAGCGCCCGCGCGAACGACCGCGCCGAGTACGACTTCGCGCACGAGCTGGTGGGCGAGGTCCTGCGGGACGGACTCACCCTCGACGGGCGCCGGGAGCTGCACGAGGACGTCGCGCTCGGGCTCGAGACCCTGCACCCGCAGCGCCTCGACGAGCTCGCTGAGCGCCTCGCCCATCACCACCGCGAGGCGGGGGCGCGCGAGAAGGCGACCGACTACATGATCCGCGCGGCCGATCGGCTCGAGGCGGAGGAGGCCCTGGGCGGCGCGGTCTCGGCGATCGAGCGCGCGATCGAGCTGCTCTCGCAGATGGCCACCCCCGACCGCGACCGGATGATCGCGCTCTACCGCCGGATCGGCGAGCTCGCGTTCCGGAGCCGCGAGCTCGAGCACGGGGCGGCGCGCGTCGCGGCGGGGGTGGAGCTCGCCCAGGCGCTCGGCCGTCAGGCCGACGTGGCGCGCCTGTCGCTCCTGCGCGGGCGCCTCCTCGTGAACCTCCCGGGTTCTTCCGAGGAGGGCCGCCGCTGGCTCGACCAGGCGGGGCAGCTCGCGCGGCGGCTCGAAGATCAGCGCCTCTTGCGCGACGCGGTCCTCGCTCAGGCCGAGGCCGACATGCGGATGGGCGAGCACGCGCGCGCCGCGACCGGGCTGGCCGAGGCGCTCGCGCTGTCGCAGTCGCTCGGCGACGTCGAGGCGCAGATCCGGTGCCTCGTCCCGCTGGCCCTCGCGACCGCGTCGGACGGCCGTCGCGTGGAGGGCCTCGGCCACCTCGACGAGGCGCGCCGGCTCCAGGAGGGGGGCGGCGTCTACGACCGCTTCACCGAGTGCGAGATGCTGAAGATGGAGGGCCTCGTGCACTTCTTCGGCAGCGCCTACGAGCGCAGCCTCGACGCCTCGGCCCGCGCGCGTGATCTCGCCCAGGAGTACGGCTTCCCCTACGAGGCGGCGGTCAACGCGCACAACATGGGCGAGGCCTACCTGCGGCTCGGCGACTACAAGCGCGCCTTCGCCTCGCTCCGCTACAGCTACGAGGTCGCCCGCGACCACGGCTGGGAGAAGCTCCAGTGGGCCAACATGCGGGTCCTGGGCTTCATCGACGCGACCCGCTTCGGCTCGAGCGACGGACGCAGCCACGTGGTCCAGGCCAACGACTTCGCGGCCGCGCACGGCTTCGTGTGGGACGTGATCCAGGGACGCTACATGCTCGCGATCGTCGACCAGGGACGCGGCGACGACGAGGGCGCGCGCGCGGCGCTCCGCGAGGTCCTGCGCCTCGCGGCGGACCATGGCCACGCCGACTACGTCAAGGCGGCCGAGAAGGGCCTGCGCGCCCTCGAGCAGGGATCGACCCTGCAGCTCCCCGGATGAGGGCGCCACGCCTCACGCCCGCTTGCTCGGCCGTCGCGCTCCTGCTGTGGCTCGGGCTGGGCTGCGACGGAGACCGCGCCCCCGGGCGCACCTTCTCCGAGGCGGAGGCCCTGGCCTCCGGCCTGCCGGTGCGGACGATCGATCCCGAGGCTACGCAAGAGCAGTTGCGGCGGAGGGCCCGCTCGATCGCCCGCCTCCGCCGCGAGGGCGTCCCGGTGCTGGAGTCGCTCCCCACGATCGAGGCCGAGGCGGAGTGCCGCTTTCGGACCCCGCCGGAGATCCTCGACCGCGCGCTCGCCCTGCTCGTCGTGTCGAGCCGCGCTGGCGGGGACCCCGAGGACTTCGTGCGCGACCTGGAGCGCCGCTACGGGACAGCCCGACTCTACACACCCGAGGAGCGCGCGTTCATGAGCGGGCCCGTGGCTCCCGACGCAGCGGCCCAACTCCACTGGCGGATGGAGGCGCTGCGCGTGCTGCTCTGGGCGCTGGGCTACCTCGATTCCCTGCCGACACCGAGCGCGCCGATCGAGGCGCAGGCGCTCGCGTCGCCGATCCTGTCCCGCACGCGCGAGGAGCTGCTGGCGGACGCGCGCCCACGGAGCCAAGCCGAGATCCTGGACTGGGCCGACCTCATCTACCGCTACGCCTGGGCGAACGTCGAAACCCGCCTGAACGGCGCGCCGCCGCCCCCGGGGGTGAACCCCGACGTGGTGATGGAGTGGCATCACGCCCTGAACTGGCTCATCGGCTACCAGGGCCAAGCCTGGGACGACGTCTCCACCGACACCTGAGCGCGGCTTACGCGACGCGCCGGTCGGGCGTGACCACCGAGACGCCGAGCTCTTCTTCGAGGTGAGCGAGGGCCACCGGGACCTCCGCGCGCTCCCACGCGGTGAGACCGAGGTAGTCGATCGCGGGCTGGAGCTGATCGGGCCCGAACATCTTGAGGTGGGGGTTGAACCAGCTGATCGCGATGCCGGCGCCGCGCATCAACAGGCTGTTGGTGAGGATCGCGACCGGAACCTGCGCGCCGTCGAGGGCGTGGACCATCGCCTTGCGCTGCGCGCCCGAGGGGCCGCCGCCCGCCGACACCACCAGGATGCGCTGGGACTCGAGCGGGAGGATCGCGTCGGCCTGACTTACGTACTCCGACCACTCGGGGTCGTTCGGGACATCGGCCGTGTGGAGCGTTACGACGAGGCGCCCGAGGCGTCGCCACGACATGGTGGACCGTCTCACGGATCGTCAGGAACGGCGAACGCCGGCGGGGCTTGAGCCGCGCCGGCGCTTCGTCTCGAAACTGCGTCCCCGATCACTCGGTGGGCGCTTCGTCCTCTTCCTCGATGGGCGGGGTCGGCGGCGCGACCGCTGGCGCGGGCGCG
>JAUHXR010000193.1 GCA_030426845.1 Polyangia bacterium
CGGATCTACAAGGCCCTCGCGAAGGCCGAGATCGAGATCCCGTTCCCCCAGACCGATCTCCACGTCAAAGAGCTCCCCCCGGCCGCCGCCTGAGCCTGGCCGGTTTCTGCGCCCCACCCCAACGGGGCGCGCAGGGATTGCGCGGCGCCTCGCTGATCCGGCGATCCCCGGTCGTGGCGTGCTCCTTGTAGGTCCGTCGCTCATGCGCGCCCTCGTGAGCCTCGCCCTGCTGGCCGCCGTCGCCGTCTTGGGACCGACGCGGGCCGAGGCCCAGCCGGTGCTCGCGGTCGTCGACGCCGGTTCGGGCGAGTGGAGCGCGCCGCTGGACGCAGACGCGCTGCGGGCCGGGCTCGCCGAGGCGTCCGGCCGCGCGGTGGTGGGCCTCGCCGATCCCCGAGGCCGGGCCTGCCGTCAGACCCTCACCCTCGCCCGCGTCTCGGCCGATCGCTGGGTCCTCCGGTTCGACGCGCCAGACGCCGAGCCGACCTTCGCCGAGCACCCGGTCCGCGCCGAGGCGCCGCTCGACGGGCTGGTGGGCGCGGCCGTCGCGCTCCTGCTCGCCCACGGGGCCTTCGATGCGCGCGAGACCGTGCCGGGGGCCGACCTCGTGAACCCGTTCGGCCAGCCGCGGTGGGACCCGCTCCGGGTCGCGCTCGCTGGCCAGCTCCACGCCGTCGCGGCCCCCCGCGAGCCGCTCTCCTACGTGGACGTGGTCGATCCGTTCCGGCCGATCGACCGCGGGGCGACCCTCGTCGACCCCTGGGCGCGATAGGCGCGCGAAACACGAGACGCGGCGCGCGATCGACGCTATCAACCCACTGGGGATGACGATGGGGGGCAGCGAGGCGCATCCGGACGCGGGGGTCATCGAGGCCACTCTCGAGAGCCGAGCGTCCATCCGCGGCCACCCCGACGAGCTGAGCCACGACGCGCGGCAGTTCCTGCAGCGTCGGATCGCGCGGCTCTCGATGATCCTCGGGACCATCTCGTTGACGTTCCTGCTCGTCCGCGCGATCGGGGGCTTCCTCGCCGAAGCGGTCGCGCTCGAGCTGCTGCACGTCTCTTTCCCGCTCCACACCGCGGCGTGCGGGGTCCTGCTCGCGACCTGGTTGGTCCTGAGCCGCCGCCGCGTGCTCAGCGGGCGGGCGATCTACGCCGCCGATCTCATCTCGATCGTGGGCAGCTCGCTCCTCTACATCGGCATGGGCTTCTACCTGCCGATGGCGCTGCGGCCCGACATCATGCTCTTGTTGATCCTGAGCTACTCGCTCCTGGGTCGCTCGATCTACGTGCCGAGCGCGTGGCAGCGCACGCTCGGGTTCGGGGCGCTGATCGCGCTGGGCTTCGTCGCGATGACCGTGTCGGCGAACCGCCAGGGGGACACCTCGCTGTCCGACCTCATCGCCAGCCTCTTCGGCCTCCAGGTGGACCCGCGCCACATGGGGCTCGGCCTGACGGTGTTCGTCCAGGCGTGGTGGTGGACGACCGTGTTCCTCGCGGTCAGCGCCTCCCAGGTCATCTACGGGCTGCGCCGCGAGGTCTCGGCCGCGCGCCAGCTCGGCCAGTACGAGCTCACGCGCAAGCTCGGTGAGGGCGGCATGGGCGAGGTCTACGAGGCGCGACACCTCCTCTTGCGACGTGCGACCGCGGTGAAGCTCCTGCGCCCCGAGCTCGCGGGCGAGCAGAGCATCCGCCGCTTCGAGCGCGAGGTGCGCGCGACCGCCAAGCTGACGCACCCCAACACCGTCACGATCTTCGACTTCGGCCGGGCCGCCAACGGCGTCTTCTACTACGCGATGGAGCTGCTCGAGGGCGGCTCGCTCGCGGACATCGTCCAGCTCGCGGGGCCCATGGATCCGGAGCGCGTCCTCCACGTGCTCCACCAGGTCGCCGACGCGCTCACCGAGGCGCACGAGAAGGGGCTGGTCCACCGCGACATCAAGCCGGGCAACATCATGCTCACCTGCCGGGGCGGGGTGCCGGACGTCGCCAAGGTGGTCGACTTCGGGCTCGTGAAAGAGTCGAAGGGCGCCGACGTGTCGCTCACCGGCGACAACTCCCTCCTCGGCACCCCGCTCTACCTCGCGCCCGAGGCGATCCGTCACGCGGACGGCTACGAGCCGCGCAGCGACCTCTACGCGCTCGGCGGCGTCGCGTACTTCATGCTCACCGGCGAGCACGTCTTCGAGGCGAGCACGACCATGGAGCTGCTGAGCCTGCACCTCATGGAGCCGCCGCCGTCGCCGTCCCGTCAGCGTGGCGGTCCGCTCCCCGACGGGCTCGAGGCGCTGATCCTCGACCTGCTGGCCAAGGACCCGGCCGACCGGCCGGCGGACGCCGGGGTGGTGATGGCGCGAATCGAGGCCTGCGGCGCGTTCGGGGAGTGGACGCGGCGGCGGGCCGCGCGGTGGTGGCACGACTTCGGGCCCGAGCTCGCCGAGGGGCACCCCCTCGAGGCGCCGACCGTCCCGACGATGCAGATCGCGCTGTCGAACCGACGCTGACGCTGGCCAATCCAGCGCGATCCAATCCAGCGCGATCCAATCCAGCGCGATCCAGTCCAGCGCGATTCAGTCCAGCGCGATGCCCACCGCGCGGACGATCTCGGTGCTCGGCCGGAAGAAGTGCTGAAACGTGACCGTGTAGCCGCTCGCCGGCTCGCTCACGTGCTTGCGCAGCGAGTAGCCCTCGATCGAGACGCGGACCGGATCGGCGTCCGGCTCGAAGGCGACGACGTCGAACGATTCGGGCTGGAACAGCCCGACCAGCTCGGTGACGAAGCGCCCCGGATCGTGGCCGAAGCTCTCGTCGTTGGTCTCGAAGCTGACGTAGCTGCCGTGGCTCTGCGGGGTGACGTGGAGCGTGGCGTAGAACTCGCCCTTGAGCGCGTTGAGCGAGTAGCCGAAGGGCTCGAAGTGGTGCTCGTCGATCTCGTAGCCCGCGAGGATCTCGGGTAGGCCAGCGCTCGCGCGGAACGGCTCCGCCGCGCCCACGCCGAAGCGCGGCGCGACCCCGCGGGCGATGCCGTGCATGAGCACCTCGAGCGTCCGGTCCTCCGGCTCGGGCGTGTGCGGTCGCGTCGTGTGGAACATCCGCACCGCGTGCTCGTGCTCCACTCCGAACCTCACCGCGCGGCCGTCGAGGAGCGCGCGGAGGCGGCGCGCGTCGTCGTAGAACGACGTCGGCTGGAGCTGCGGGAAGTGCTCGTTCTTGCGCTCGTAGATGAGCGCGGACACCGCGTCCCGGTCGATCGAAGCGAGCATCTCCTCGATCGCGTCGACCAGCGTCGTGCGGCCGCAGGTGATCATCGTGACGAAGGTGTCGAACACGAAGAGGCTCGACTCGCTCAGGAGGTAGGCGTCGAGGTGCTCGTTCGAGCGGCGGCTCAGGACCTCGGCGCGGGCCGACGCGATGACTCGCTCCCAGCACTGCGCGTCGAGCGTCCGGAGCGAGCGGTACCCCTCGACCACCGCGAGCTCGACCTTCTTCTCGGGGCCCTCGAAAAACACGCTCATCGGTGCGGGCTCTATAACACGCGCTCAGCCGTCGTCCTCCGGAGGCTCGAGCGTCGGCTGGTGCGCGAGGTAGACGATCTGCGCGCCGTCGGGCACCGCGCTGTCGTGCGGCGGGTTGATCCGCTGCGCGCCCGTCGCCGGGTCGCGGAGCCCGATCGCCACCGCGTCGAAGCGCTGGCCGAGCTGCGCGGAGAGCGCGCCGAACGTCAGCCCCGGCTCGAGATCCGGCGGGAGCTGGCCCACGTAGAAGCTGGCGTCGCCGCTCGCCACCACCTGGCCCGTGAGGTCGCCTACGCCGGGGTAGCGCACGGTGTGCGAGAGCATCGCGAAGCCGAGCCGCTGCGACTCGATCACCTCGTCGGCGCCCGCGCTGCGCGCGTGCGCGACGTTCTCGCTGTCGAGGATCTCCGCGACGATGTGGAGCGGGCGCGCGCGCCGCTGGCTCGCCTCGGAGGCGCGCAGGTAGCTCCGCATCGTGAAGAGCGTGAGGATGGTCGCGGCGTCGGCCTGCTGCGGCGGCTTCGCGCGGGAGCCGACGATCAGGACGGAGCCCGCGTGGGTCAGGCGGATCTTGTCGAGCTCGCTCTCCTTGGCGGGGTCGCCCTGCACCCACAGGAACTCGGGGGGCACGTCGTTGGGCCGCGGGTGGTCGGCGAACAGCACCACGCGCTGCTGGTCGAGATCGATCTCGGTCTCGAGCTCCTTGAGCAGCAGCTCGCTGCCCCGCTCGTAGCCGCAGACGATGATGTGGTTCACGTAGCCGCTCATCCGGAACTGCTCCTCGCGTATCGAGAGCACCGCGTTGAGGAGGCTGTGGCCGACGATGCCCGCAAAGAGCGCGAGCGTGACCATGCCCCCGATCATCAGGGTCCCACCGATGAAGCGACCCACGTCACCGACCGGCGCGTAGTCGCCGTAGCCCACCGTGGTGAGCGTGACGAGCGCCCACCAGATGCCCTCACCGAGCGTCGTCACCTGCGCGCCGACGACGTGCCGCTCGGCGAGCCAGAGGCTGACGCCGCCCACGATGGTCTCCACCCCGAGCACGCTGAACGCGAACACGAACAGGAGCCGATCCGCCTCGAACGCGCTCACCAGGCCAGCGAAGGGGTTGCCGTAGCGGAACACGCGCACCGTGCGGAGCAGGCGAAGGAGCCGCAGCGCGCGCAGACCACGGAGGGCGGGGACGACCGCGAGGATCGTCAGCAGATCGATCAGCTGCATCGGCTGCAGCAGGAAGCGCAGCCGAGCCCGCGCGTGGACCGCGAGCGCGCCGAGGGGCGGCCGGTGGAACAGCGTGAGCTCCGGCGGGCGGTAGGTGAGGACGCGCAGCGTCAGCTCGCCCGCGAAGAACACGAGGATCCCGTGATCGATCTGGGACAGCACCGCGCGCCAGCCGGGCGCGCTCACCCCGGCCGCCTTCGTGAGCGGAGCCGCGAGCAGCTCCTGGGCGACGATGAGCCCGACCGAGACGACGATCAGGACCCAGACCGTGACGTCGACCACCCGGTAGGCGAGCGAGCGGGGGCGATGGAACGCCGCGTGGAGCAGGTCCCAGAGTGACGTTGGTCGTCGATGCCCCGCCCTCATGCGGAGGCCGAGGGTATCAAATGCTCTCGGCGGCCTCGGCGGTCTCGGCGGCCTCGGCGGCCTCGGCGGCCTCGGCGGCCTCGGCGGCGGAGACGGGCGGCGAAGGCGGCGCGCCACCCGGCGCCTCGCTCGGCGGCGGCGGCTCCGCCGGAGCGACCGGCCGCACGCCGAGGCGCACGGCGAAGGCGTCGAGGCCGGTGGCCTGCGCGAGCGCGGTCAGCTCCCGGGTCCACGGCGAGGGCGCGAGCCGATCGGCGAAGATCATCGCGGCCCCGAGTCCGCCGAGGCCGCCCATGACGCAGAGCATGGCGAGGACCAGGAGCCACGCGCCGACCCGCGACCGCCGGGGCGACGCCGGGGCGGCCGGCGCGGACTCGGAGGGCTGGGCCTCGAGGGGCTGGGCCTCGAAGGACGCAGCATCGAAGGGCGCGGCATCGAAGGGCGCGGCATCGAAGGGCGCGGCATCGAAGGGCGCGGCATCGAGGGGCGCGGCATCGAAGGGCGCGGGCGGGCGAGACGAGGTCGGCGGCGACTCCGCCGCGAGGATCCGCGCGGGCACGTCGAACGACGCCGTCTCGGCCAGCTCGAGGTCCGGGGGCCGCACCGGTCGGATGCGCGGACCGGAGGGCTCGCGCCGGCGGGGCAGCGGGGGCGGCCCCGGAGCGCGGCGCAGCGCCTCGCCCGCGGCGGCCAGGCGGCGGAACCGCACCGAGTCCTCCCGCGACTGGATCGCGGTGTCCTCGTCGTCCCACGCGAGAGCCGCCCCCGGCCGCCGGTCGCACCCGCGGGTCTCCCGCACGACCTGGGACGCGAGCCGCTCCACCAGCGCGTCGAGCCGCGCGTCCGCGAGCCGCACCGCACCGTCACCCAGCCCGCAGTCACCCAGCGCACCGTCACCCAGCGCACCGTCACCCAGCCCGCCGCCCAGCACATCGCCGAGCCGCCGGGCGAGGGCGTCGTTCACCCGCCGAGCCAGCTCCGCCGGCGAGAGCGCGACGCCCTCGTCAGCCTCCTGGAGCCAGCGACCGAGCTTGTCTACGAGGGAACCCCGCACGTCGGGGAAGGTGACCACGGTGGCCCCCGCCCGGATCGCCAGCTCGCGCATCGCGGCCTGCCCGGGGTGACACACCACCGCGCATCGGGCGCCGGCCGCCGCCGCGAGCTGCGCCTCGAGGTCGGGCCAGCGGACCGGGCGCAGGACCCAGAACACCACGCGCGCGGCGTCCCCCGGCCCGTCGGCCACCCGCCGCACCTCGCCCCGGCACCCGAGCTGCGAGAGGAGCGCCTCGCCCCGTCTCGGCTCCTCACAGACGAGCGCGACGCGCGCGCGCGCCTCGCCGACGACCTCGGGCGCAACGCGCGCCACGGAGAGCATGACGTGTCCCACGCCGCGAGCTTCTGCAGCCCGTGTGCCGAGCGCGCTGCGTGGGCGGGCGCGCGCCGCCTGTCCACCCTGAGGTTTCAGTCTCCCAGGGGTCTCGGTCGCCCAGAGGTTTCGGTCGCCCAGAGGTTTCGGCCCGCGGCCCCCGTCACGTACGCAGGCGAGCGACGAGGGCGGCGAGGTCGTCGGCGGGCTCGGCCTCCGACCAGCGCGGCACGGGCAGCGACTCGAGCCGCTCGCGCGCGGGACCGACCGCGCCCTCGTCGACGACCGCGACCCGCGAGCGCCAGCGCGCGTCGACCGCGAGCACCGCCTCGACGAGCGCGACGCACGGCAGATCCAGGAGGGCGCTGCCCGCGAGCAGCGCGGCCGGGGGCTCGGAGCTGCAGACGAGCCGCAGGGCCTCCGTCCCCGAGTCGGTGAACCGCACGGGCGCCCCGGCCGCGAGGGGCTCGAGCTGGGCGCGCGTCGCTTCCCCGCAGGCCACCAGCACGTAGCCGCGGCGGCTCCCGAGCGGGAGCTCGTCGCGCGCGCCCGGCGGGGGGAGGTGGCGCGCGACCGACGCGAGGAGCGGCGCGCCCTCGCCCTCGACCCAGGCGTCCGCGAGGGAGGCCTCCGCCTCGCCCGGCTCGGCCGCGCCGTAGATCAGCACCCGGCTCGCCGCGGTCCGGCGCCGGATCGCGCTCGCGATCTCGCGCCCCGACACGAGCGGCATCCTCCCCTCGACCACCACGAGCGACGGCCGCGCCCGCAGCGCGAAGGCCGCTGCGCCGACCGCCGCCTCGCGCTCCTCCACCGCGTAGCCTCGCTCGCGAAGGTCGTCGGCCAGCGCGCGCAGCACCTCGCAGCCGGGGTGCACGATCAGGGCGTCCAGCATCAGCTCGCCTCCAGGAGCCCCGAGGCGGCCAGCTTCGCGCGCGCCACGTGCAGCTCCACGCCGAGGTCGCGCGCGCCGTCCTCCAGCGCCTCTTCGACGGTGGCAACCACCTTGACCTTCTTGCGGAGGCTCGACACGAGCAGCATCCCCGCGAGCGCGCTGCGGTGGACGCTCCCCGCGAAGCCCTGGGTCTCGATGACGACGTAGAGGCGGCTCAGGATCGGCATCAGCTCCTCGGCCGAACGCACCATCGCCACCCGCGCCCGGTCGTCCGGCGGGGTCGACCGCCCGTCGGTGACCGACACGTACATCGCGGGGCGGCCACCGAGCGTGATCGAGAAGGCCTCGATGTCGCGCTTGACCTCCTCGATGTCCTCCACCGTCATCTCGCCCCAGCGGACGAAGAGCATTCGGCCCACGCGGATCGTGCTGTAGCTCATCTCTCTCGGTCTCCTCCGTACTGCGCGCCCCCTCGAAGGGCGCCTGGGCTCAGCCGAGCGCGACCTGCGCCGAGATCTCCCGGAGCAGCTTCGCGCGGAAGTGGTCGTTGGCCTGGACGTACAGGCAGGTCGGTCGGGCGAGCGCGCCCCAGCGGCGCTTCTCGAGGTCGGCGTCCATCCCGAGGTGCACGTACCGGGCGTCGAGCGCGCGGGCGCGCCGCAGCACCTGGAAGAGGAGCTGCTTGTAGCTGCCGTGCGACTCTACGTAGCGGTAGTCGAGCCCGCCGAAGAGCGGCGCGTAGTGCCCGCGGTGCCGGTGCGCAGCCCAGAAGGCGATCGGCGGCCCGTCGGCGAGCTCCATCGTCATCACCTCCCAGGCGGGAGAGCGGCTCAGCCGGGTGAGCAGATCCACCGGGAGGAGGAAGGTGTTGAGCCGGCGCTTGCGCTCGGCGATCTGTCGGTAGAGCGCGTGGAGATGCGCGACCCGCGCGTCGAGCGACGCGGGGCCGAGGTGCACGCGGCGCACGGTGAAGGCGTCGCGGCGCGCGAGGCTCCGGCGCCCGAAGCGGCGGTAGCGGCTGTTGGGCAGGCGCCGGACGAGGTCGGCGTCGTCGCGCCAGTCGACCGCCACGAGGTGGCTCGCGAGCCCCGGCACCTTGGCGAACCCCTCGCGGAGCATCCGCGCGTCGAGCGACGGGTCATCGCCCGGGAGGTCCCGGAGCACGAGCGCGTCGGCGCCTCGCTCGCGCTGCACCCGCGCGCCCTCCTCGAGCAGCAGCCTCAGCGCGCCCTCCGCCTGGGCTCCTCCGCGCACGTAGATGTGGTCGCCCTCGCTGAGGCCGGTGCCGGTCATCGTGATCCGCGACGTGAGGAGGAACGGGTCGTCGGCGCGGCGCCGCTCGAGCTCCTCCGACACCGCGGCCCGCATGTACATGTCGTCCTTCTGGAGGAGGGTCGTGAACACCGTGGCCGCGAGCGGCGTGCCGTCGGCGCCGCGCACGACCACGTAGTCGAAGCCCCAGTCGTTCTCCGGCGCGCCGCCGGGGCCGAACACCGACTCGACGTCGCGGAGCGAGGCCGCGCTGATGCAGCCGACCGCGCCGAGCATCGCGTCCCACTCGTCCGCGTCGATCGCGTCGATCGAGGTCGCGCGCTCGACCCGCAGGTCGAGCTTCAGGCGCGCGCCCGACGGCGCGTGCCGCGGTCCACGGGCCCGCGGCGACGGCCCGGCCTGCGAGACCACGGTGCGCGAGAAGAGCGCGTCCAGCTCCTCCGACGCCACGCCCTCCTCGCGCAGCACGTCGTCGAAGCAGCCCTCGAGCGCCTCGACCGCGGTGTCGACGTCGCGCTCGGTGTGGGCCGCGGTGACGCTCATCCGCAGCCCGCTCCGCCGCATCGGCACGGACGGATACATCGAGACGTTCAGGTAGACGCCGGCGGACGCGACGCGCTGCGCGAGCTCGGTCGCGACCCGCGGCAGGCCGCAGCGGATGAACTTGATGGGCGCCTCGTTGGCCACGAGCAGCGGGAGCCCGGCCTCCATCAGGCGCCGGTTCGTGTAGGTCGACAGCGCCGCGAGCCTCGCCTGGAGCGAGCCGATCTCGGGGCTCAGGTGGACCCGCGCGCTCGCGACCGCCGCGCCGAGCATCGGGGGCTGGACCGGCCCGCTGAACGTCATCGGCCCGCCGCACATCCGGACCCGCTCGCGCTCCTCGACCCGCGGGAAGACCAGCGCGCCGCCGGCCGCGCTGAAGGCCTTGTTGAGCGAGGTCGCGAGGACCATCTGAGGATGGAGCGGCATACGGCTCAGGAAGGAGCCTTGCCCTCGATCACCCGCCCAGCTCATCCCGTGCGCGTCGTCGATGTAGAGCCGCACGTCGTCGCCGAGCGCGATCAGCTCACGGAGCAGCCCGACCGGCGCGAGGTCGCCGTACATGCTCGTGACCCCGTCGGTCGCGAACCAGACCGCGCGGTGGCGGCCGCGCAGCCGGCGCACCGCGTCGACGACCCGCTCGAGCCGCTCGTGGTGCACCACCTCCACGTGGGCCCCCGCCGCGCGCGCGAGGGTGGCCGCGCGGTGGACGGACGCGTGGACCTGGTGGTCGAGGACGATCGCGTCGCGCTCGTCGATCAGCGCGTCGAACGCGGCCTGGTGGCCGAGCGTCGTGCTCGAGGTCACGAGGGTCGCGGCCCCGAAGACCTCGCCGAGGAGCGCCTCGAGCTCCTCGTAGAGCGGCACCGAGAGGTAGCCGCGCGAGACCGAGAACTGGGTGCCGTAGCGCTGGACCGCGTCGATCACCCCGGCGACGAGCGCGGGGTGCTGCTCGAGGCCGAGGTAGGAGCAGGACGCGAAGCTGACGCGAGCCTCGCCGTCGATCGTGACCACGCGGCCCCGCAGCGCCTCGTCGTCGCACGCCTGGAAGAAGAGCCCTCGGCGGCGCGCGTCGTCGTGGAACGACTCGACCGAGGCGACGAACTGGGACAGCTCCATGGCTCAGCGCCTCCCCGGCAGGACCTTCGCGACGACGAAGGGAGGGCGGAACCGGTCCTCGGTGAGCGCCGCGTTGATGCCCGTCCAGCGGTGCTCCTGATCGGACACGACGACGAGCGGGCTGAACCCGCCGACCGGCGGCAGGACGGTGGCGGCGACCGGGAAGTCGAAGCGCCGCGCGTCGGGTCCGGCCACGACCTCGCGCGCGCCGGTGACCACGTCGATCCGCACCACCTGGAAGCGCAGCGCGTCGAGCGCGTAGAGCGCGCCCGGGTCGAGGTAGCGGTCGACGTCGAGGCCCTTGAGGACGTCCGGGATTCCGTCGCGCAGCGGGGGCGAGACCAGCTCGATCGACGCGCCCCGAGCCGGCGGCGGGCGGTCGTCGCGCAGGGCGGCGAGGGGCAGCCGCCGCAGCCCGCCCGCGCAGGTGTTGCCGAAGTAGAGGTAGGCGTCGTCCGAGGTGAGGAAGCTGACGCCGGGCGCGAACATGCCGATCGGCTCGAAGGGGATCCCATCCAGCGTGACGCCCGGCGGGAAGCCGCACGGCGCGAGGCCCTCGATGCCGTCCTCCGGCGCGAAGCTCGCCGGGACGACCCCCGCGCGCACGGTGCCGTCGTCCTCCACCACCCAGAGCGCGCCGAGCACCGACTCGCTCACCACGTAGCCGCCACCGGGCAGCGGCTCGAAGTCCTCGGTGAACGGGGTGGGCGCGCCGAGGAGCGGCAGGGTGCGGACGTAGGCGATCGCGAGGCGGCGGCGCCATCGATCCCAGGTGTAGTCGTACTCGTGGATCGCCGCGATCGGGAGCGCCCCGCTCGGATCGGGGAGCCCGCCCGAGTCGAGGACCGCGAGGCGGCCGGGAGACGGGACGCGCAGCGCGAATGGCACGAGGAACCCGCCCGGCGGCGGTGGGACCTCGGCGAGCTCACGCCCGCGGAAGCGGCTCAGCGCGACCACCCGGCCGTCGAGGGGCTCGGTGAGGAACACGAACCGCTCGTCACCCGCGACCCCGTGCGGCATCGCGCCGCGGCGCGCGAAGTCGAACGCGAGCCCACGCCGCGATCGATGGAGCGCCCCCGCCGCGCCCGACACCTCCTCGGCCGCGGACCCTGGCGCGTCGCAGCCCGGGATCAGGGCCAGGAGGACGACCGCGAGGAGGGCGGCGAGCGGGGGGCGGGTGCTGCACATGCCCCGATCGAACAGCAATCGGCGGACCACCCGCCGAACCGTGTGGGGGCAACCCCGACAATGTAGATTTCTGCATCACATCGGACGGATCGCGCCCCGGGCTTCTCACTGCCCCCGAGCGGCGACGTGTTTTGCGCGCTGGACACCGAGCGTTCGGCGCGCGCAACACGCGTTCACTCGCCCGAGCACCCGTGTGGGTGGTTGCCCGACCCGCGCGCTGGGGTAAGCCCCGGCATGACCGACCGCGCGCGGAGGATCGTCGACACCCTCATCGGCCTCGACCCGCTCGGCGATCTGCCGCGCACCGGGTGGCTCCTGCGCGGGGTGCGCCCCTGCGAGTCGATCGCCGATCACAGCTATGGCGTCGCGGTGACGACGATGCTCCTCGTCGACGCGCTGCGCGACGAGGGGCTGACGGTCGACGGCGAGCGCGCGCTCCGGATGGCGCTCGTTCACGACGCGCCCGAGGCGAAGACGGGCGACGTGCCGATGCCGCAGAAGACCCCGGCGGTGGACGCGGCCCTCGAGGAGCTCGAGCGCGCGATCGTCGCCCGTCTGCTCCCCGACGGCCCCCGCGACGCGTGGGAGGAGGCGGAGGCCGGCGTGTCGCTCGAGGCGCGCATCGTGAAGGCGGCCGACAAGATCCAGATGATGACCAAGGCGCTCGTCTACGGGCGCCAGGGCCGCGGCGACCTCCACGAGTTCTGGCTCAACGAGAAGAACTTCCGCGGCCGCGGCCTCGCGATCGCCGAGGAGGTCTTCGCGCTCCTGCGCGCCCGGCGCGCCGAGCCCGACACCTGGGAGCTCGGGCGGTGGTAGCCTCTGCGCGATGAGCGAGCGGCTCCCCGTCACGGTCCTCTCCGGCTTCCTCGGCGCAGGCAAGACCACCCTCCTCAACCACATCCTCACCAACCGCGAGGGCCGCCGCGTGGCGGTCATCGTGAACGACATGAGCGAGGTCAACGTCGACGCTGCCCTCGTGCGCGGCGCGGCGAAGGACGAGGTCCAGCTCAGCCGACGCGAGGAGGAGCTGGTCGAGATGAGCAACGGGTGCATCTGCTGCACCCTGCGCGAGGACCTGATCGAGGAGGTCACCGCGCTGGCCCGGCAGGGGCGCTTCGACGCGCTCCTCATCGAGTCGACGGGGATCAGCGAGCCCGTCCCCGTCGCCCAGACCTTCGCGTGGGAGCTCGAAGACGGCACGAGCCTCGAGGAGCTGACCCGGCTCGACACGATGGTCACGGTGGTGGACGCGTCCACGTACCTGTCGATGTACCAGGCCGGCGAGCGGCTCCGCGCGCGGGGCCAGGCCGCGTCGCCGGAGGACGAGCGGACGGTGACCGATCTCCTCCTCGATCAGGTCGAGTTCGCCGACGTCATCCTCCTCAACAAGTGCGACCTCGTCAGCGAGGACGAGCTCGCGCGGCTCGAGGCGGTGATCGAGCACCTCAACCCGGGGGCGCGGCGCGTGCGCACGGTTCGGGGGCAGGTCCCGCTGAGCGAGGTGCTCGAGACCGGCCGCTTCGACATGCAGCGGGCCAAGGAGTCGGTCGGCTGGCTGCGCGAGCTCGAGGGCGAGCACGTCCCCGAGACGGAGGAGTACGGGATCACGAGCTTCGTCTACCGCGCGCGCCGACCGTTCGAGCCGCGGAAGATCGAGCGCCTCCTCGGCAGCCCGGGCCCCTGGTCGGCCGTGCTCCGGAGCAAGGGCTTCTTCTGGATCG
Organism: Polyangia bacterium; assembly: GCA_030426845.1. Taxonomy (GTDB): domain Bacteria; phylum Myxococcota_A; class Polyangia; order Polyangiales; family Sandaracinaceae; genus JAUHXR01. The sequence continues at coordinate 13,207 of JAUHXR010000193.1, forward strand.
CGACGCGTCCTGCGGTGATCTACGAGTGGGAGCAGGCGGGGCCGCAGCGCGCCTACGAGCCGATGAACGAGTTCTGGGCGGGCGACGCGTGGCCGGCCGGCGAGCGCCCCGACGGGTGCCCCGAGGAGCGCTGGGACGAGACCTGGGGCGATCGCGTCCAGGAGCTGGTGTTCATCGGCATCGGGATGGACGAGGCCGCGATCCGCGCGCGCCTCGACCGGTGCCTCGTCGACGAGGCGCTCGCGCGGAGCGGCCCGGCGAGCTGGGCCCTCCTCGAGGACTCCTTCCCGCCCCTGCCCGACGACTTCGCCGAGGGGTAGAGGTCAGAGCCGGCGCACCGCGAGCCCGGTGGCCCGTACGAGCGCGCGCACCGCGGGGTCGAAGTCGCTGCTGCAGATCGACGCGATGCCGACCTGCGCACCGTTGAGCTCGAGCTCGCGGCCCACCTGGAGCATCCGGATCGGGGGGAACGCGAGCCCGGTCCCGGGCTCGTTACAGGACGGGACAAGGCGGTTGCCGAACATCGGGTCGATGCGCTCCTCCATCCGGTCGTCGCGCCGCGCGGGGTCGTCCGAGATGAGCGGCTCCCAGGCGATCGGCGCGTCGCCGGTCGGGACGAGGTCGGGCGGCACGCCCGCGACCACGACGTAGGCGAGGCGCGACGGATGCACCCGGAGCTGGGTGAGGCCGTCGATGTAGCGCTGGACGGGGTGCAGCGCCGCGTCGCCGTGGAGGAAGCAACGGAGGTTGAGGTCCCCCGGGTAGACGGTGGTCAGGTCGCGGAACAGCTCCGGGTCGCGCACCGAGCAGTCCTCCTCGTCGGTGAAGAGGACGACGCCGAGCACCGAGTCGTCGCGCACGAAGCCGTTGTTGGTGCCGTCGCCGTGGCCCGCCGAGTCCATGAAGAACCGCGGCGGCGCGTAGAACGACGCGACGGTCGAATTGGCCACGGCCGGGCTCAGCGCCTTCAGCGTCGCCTCGAGCTGCTGCTCGAACCCGCAGCCGCCCGTCCCGGTCCGCGCGACGCAGGCCACGTCGTCGGTGAATGCCCCGATCGAGGTCCCGCCGTCGTTCTGGAACGCGAGGAACGCCGGGTAGGTCGCCATGCAGCCCGTGACCGCGACGTTGCCGGTCGTGCGGAGCACGCCGTCGTCTCCGAAGCTGGAGTTGTTGCAGGTGGGCACGCGGAAGCCCCCGGTGCCCATGTCGGGCGTGATCACCCCGACCTGGAGGCTCACGATCGGCGGGAAGTCGGGGTCGTCGATCTCGCCGTCGCCGAAGAAGTCGCCGTCGCCGTCCGCGTCGCCGGTGGTGAGCTGACGCATGAGCCGCGGCAGCGCGGACGCGAAGCTGACCTGCTCCTCGACGAGGGAGTTGGAGTTGTCCATCACCAGGAGCAGATCCATCCGGTCGGTGGGCGGCGGCGCCGGGCCCGCGTCAGGGCGGCCCGCGTCGTCGCCCGGGCCCGCGTCCAGCTCCGGCGGGCCCGCGTCGATCACCGGCGGCCCGGCGTCGGCGCCGCCCGCGTCCGGGAGGAGGCCGGGCACCGCGGCCTGCGCGGTCACGTCCTCGTGGGTGTAGACGAGGGTCGCGGGTCGGAACCCGGACGGGATGACGAAGGCGACCGCGCACGACGCGGTGGCGTCCGGCGCGAGCACCGACCCCGCGCTCGAGAGGCAGCTCCCGAGCAGGGCCGCGGTGAGCGCGCTCGCGCGCACGCTCACCCCCGCGCTGGGATCGAGCCGGAACGTCTCGCTCGTGAGCGGCAGCTCGCGGTCGGTGCCGTTCACGAGGGTCACGTCGACCGCGACCAGGCGCTCGCCGGGTGCGGTGGGCGTGAAGCCGGTCTCGGCGCTCGCGTCGCGGATCGCGGTCGCCGTCAGGGTCACGTCGCCGCCGCCGCAGGCGGCCAGGCTCAGGGCGAGGAAGGCAAGGGAGGTGCGCATGGAACGAGGGTAGCGCAAGCCCCTCGCGCCGCTCACTCCTCCTCGGCGGCTCCCGCGGTCAGGACCAGGCTCGCGCGCTGCGCGACGAGCCCTTCGAGCTCCTCGCGCGTGACGCCGAGGCGCGACGCCACCGCGTGGGCGAGCGAGGTCGGCGCGACGCCGGGGATGAACTGGTAGGTCGGCCCCTCCTCCGCGTCGAGCTCGACCTGGAGGAACTCGAGGCGCTCGACCGCCCCCTCGGCCTGGAGGTTGCGCGCCGCGTCGAGGAAGTGCGTCGTCACGAGGACCTGCGGGCGCAGCCGCGGCAGGAGCGAGATGACCATCTCGAAGATCGCGATCCCCTCGCTCGGGTTCGTGCCGCTGCAGAGCTCGTCGAGCACCACCATCGAGCCCGGCCCGAGCTGCTCGAAGCACTGGCGCACGCGCAGCAGCTCCGTCCCGAGGCGGCCCTCCTTCTGATCGGCGGGGGCGCCTTCGACCAGCGAAACGAACATGGACGGCGCGTAGGTGAGCTCGGCCTCGCGCGCGGGGACGAAGAGCCCGCTCTGGGCGAGGAGCTGGGTGAGGGCGACCGCCTGGAGCATCCGCGTCTTGCCGCCCGAGTTCGGGCCCGTCACGAGGAGGAGCGCGTCGTGCCCGCTCGTCGCCACGTCGCACGGCACCGGGACGATGTCCTGCAGGAGCAGCAGCGGGTTGAAGAGGCCGCGGATCGCGAAGGGCCCGCGCTCGCCCGGCGCGTCCGGCGGGGGCGCGAGGGTCGGCAGGCACACCTCGAGCCCCGCCTTGAGCGCGCGATCGCGGAAGCCGAGGGCCGCGAGGTAGAGCTCGACGTCGCCGATCACGTCGAAGAACGGCAGGACCACGTCCTCGAGCTGGAGGAAGACGTCGTCGATGACGCGGAGCAGGACCTCGCTCTCGGTGTACTCGTAGCCGCGCAGCCACGCGACGAGTCGCGACCACATGCGGCGCCAGGGCGACATCACGAGCGGGTTCTCTCGGTTCTCGCTCGCCGCGAGGAGGCGGAAGTCGCGGATCTTGCCGTCGGAGCCCAGCACGATGCGCACCTCGTTGACGGCCATGTTCGCGTCGAAGTCGAGGAGCTGGGCGAGGCGGTCGTAGATCGGTCGGCCGCGGACGTCGCGCGCGAAGTCGTGGAGGCGCCGCAGCGCGCTCGTCGCCGACGCGAGCCCCTCGTCCGCCTCGTCGAGGATCGACTGGATCGCGGCGAGGACCTCCACCTTGCGGCGCACCGTCTCGCCCGGGGTCATCGGGCGCTCGTCGAGCAGGCCGCGCAGCTCGCGCAGGCTCACGTAGATGCGCGACAGCGAGGCGCGGAGCTCGTCGTCGCCCGCGAGCTCGCGGAGGACCCCCTGCCGCAGCTCCACGTCGCGCCGATCGCGCGGCGGGCTCTGGAGGAGCCGCTCGAGGTGACGCTGGCTCGGCTCGAGCTGCTTGCGCCCGATCTGGATGCGGAACGAGCTCGAGAGCAGCTCGGGCAGGAACAGCCCCTGCGCGAAGACCTCCGGGTCCCAGTCGCTCGGGGTGATCGGCGCCTCGTCGACCGCCTTGCCGAGCAGCCCGCCCGCGTCGCCCGACTCGAACGCGAAGCGGAGCGCGCTGCGCAGCAGCTCCACGTCGATCGTGACGAGCGGCTCGTGATGGATGAGGTCGACCCAGCGCTCGCCGTCGTCGACCGTGCGGAGCGCGAGGGGCCGCGCCGGGCCCGTGACGGCGGCCGGGGCCGGGGCCGTGAGCGCGCGCGCGCGGCGCTCGAGGAGCATGCGGCGCCGCTTCGATCGTCCCATCCGGCTCATCGAGGGACTGCTTCGTAGCATCGCGCCGTGCGCGGGGGTAGGCAGGGTGTGGCTCACCCGGAGGCAGACCCGCGCGGGCGCGCGAAGTTCCCGCCGATCGCGTCCCCGCGGCGAGCGAGCTCAGAGGTCGTGCTCGACCCCGATGCGCGCCAGGTAGTCCTTGAGGGTGCGCCCCTCGACCGCCTCGAAGCGCTCCCCCGTCGGCGTCACCTCGTCCATCCGGTCGAGCCGGAAGTTGCGGAAGTCGTCGCGGAGCTCGCACCACGCGGTGATCGTCCAGCTGCGCCCCCAGAAGAACGCGCCGAGCGGCCAGATCACGCGCTCGCTCGTGCCGCCCGCGACCTTCTCGTAGCGGACGCGGAGCTTCTCTCGCTCGTTCATCGCGGCGCGCATCGTCAGCAGCCGCGCGCTCGTCTCCTGGCCGACGCGGGTGCGAGGGGCGAAGAGCGCGGCCTCCTCGATCTTCGGCCGCAGCGCCGGCGGGAGCACGGCCTCGACCTTCGAGAGCGCCCGCTCGGCCGCGCGAGCGAGCTGCTCGTCGCCGAAGGCCGCGGCCACCCGCGCGCCGAGCACCAGCGCCTGGATCTCCTCGGCGTCGAACATCAGCGGCGGCAGGTCGTAGCCGCGCCGCAGGGTGTAGCCGACGCCGGCCTCCCCCTCGATCGGCGTGCCCGACAGCACGAGGTCGCGGATGTCGCGGTAGATGGTTCGCTCCGAGACCTCCAGCCGCTCCGCGAGCCAGCGCGCGGTGACCGCGCGTCTGCGCCCGCGGAGGAGCTGGATGATCTGGAACAGGCGGTCGGCGCGGCGCACGGCGGGCCGAGCATACGCCGAACCTCGCCGCTCACGCCGCCGCGTCCTCCACGAGCCCGATGCGGTTGCCGTCCGGGTCGGCGAAGAGCGCCAGTACCCCCGGCCCGAAGTCCGATCCGGGAAACCGGTGAGTCATCGGGTTCGAGGTCGTGCGGCGGGCGACGCTGGAATGGCACCGCCATTCCGAGGAGCTCGCCGCCCGAGATCGGGCG
>JAUHXR010000519.1 GCA_030426845.1 Polyangia bacterium
CTCCGGGCGCTGGGGCGTCACCGCTGGCCGGGCAACGTGCGCGAGCTCCAGAACGTGCTCCGCGGCGCGGTCCTCGCGAGCGACGGCGACGTGCTCCACGCGGCCGACGTGCGCGCCTTCCTGCCCGACGGCGCGCCGGAGGCGGGCGAGCCGCCGCCGACCGGCGAGGTGGCGCTCGACGACCTCTACTACGACGCGGTGCGCCGCGGCGAGGTCTCGCTCTACGAGCTGCGCCGCGCGGTCGAGCGGAGCTGCGTCGAGCGCGCGCTGTCCGAGTCGGCCGGCAACATCACCCACGCGGCCGAGCTGCTCGGGATGAAGCGCTCGCGGGTCTCCCAGCTCGTCAAGCAGCACGGGCTCCGCAAGGACGGTGAGCCGTGAGGGGCGGGGCCGCGCGCTTCGCCGCGCTCGGGGTCGCGGGGTGGCTGACGGTCGTGGCCGCGGGCTGCGCCGGCGGCGGCGGGTCCGGCGACGTCGACATGGCGCAGGTACCCTTGCGTTGTGCTGGCGAGATCGACGTCGCTTTCGTCGTGGAGCTCGACGACCCGCGCCTCGGGTTGGTCCTCGACCATGACGGCGCGCCGCGCTGCGCCGACGGCTGGGAGCGCGTGGCGGGCCTCGACGACGTGGCGCCCCTGAGCGAGCTCGCGGCCCAGCGGCTCGCGGACGGGCGCGAGGTGCGCGCGCTCTCGTTGTCCTCGTCGAGCGCGCGCGTGGTCCGGAGCCTCGTGCTGCACGACCCGACCCCGGACCCAGGCGGCATCGGAAGCGACCCGACGCCGGACCCGGGGGGCCTGCGCGACGACCCGACGCCCGATCCGGGAGGCCTGCTCGACGACCCGACGCCCGATCCGGGAGGCCTGCTCGACGATCCGACGCCCGATCCGGGAGGCTGGCTGAGCGGCCCGGCGCCCGACCCGGGCGGCCTGCGGCGCGACCCGACGCCGGACCCGGGCGGGGCTTTGGACGACCCGACGCCGGATCCGGGCGCCTCGATGGACGATCCCTGACGCCGCCGATCAGTCGCTCATCAGAGGCTCGAACAGGACGAGCCCGCACACGATCGCGACCGCGTCGAACGCGGCGAGGATGCGGATCCACTCGAGGACCTCGCCGAGCGGGGTCCCCTGGAGGACCTCGCGGGTCGCGACCACGCCGGCCACGATGCCCGGCGAGGCGAGGGGGAACAGCACCACGCTGAGCATCAGATCGCGCGCGCGGGTCCGGACGCTCATCGAGGCGAACAGCGTCCCCATCGCGACGTAGCCGGTGCTCCCGAGCACGAGGATGAGCCCCACCGGCAGGAGCACCGGCACGAGATCGAGGCGGAAGAGGAGCCCGACGAGCGGCCAGAGCACGACGTCGATCACCATCACGAAGATCCACGTCCCGATCGCCTTGCCGGCGTAGATCGCGCTGCGCGGGATCGGCGCGAGGAGCAGCCCGCGGATCGCGTCGCCCTCGCGCTCGCGGGCCCAGCTCCGGCCCATCGCGAGCACGCCCGCGAACGAGGCGCCGATCCACAGGACGCCCGGGGCGAGCTTGCGGGCGGTGTCGTCGTCGAGGAAGAACGCCATCGAGGTCAGCACGACGACGAGGACCCCGAAGAGCCCGGCGGTGACGAGGATCTCCTTCGTCCGGAGCTCGATGAGGAGCTCCTTCTTCACGATCGCGAGGGTGCCGGCGAGGAACAGCTTCACGCGCGCGCCTCCGCGTCGGGCTCGCCCTCGACGACGCGCCCCCGGGCGAGGCGGATCGTGCGCTGCGCGATCTGCGCGGCGAGCCCCGGGTCGTGGGTGATCAGCGCGATGATCGCGCCGCGCGCGCGCTCCTGCTCTACCGCCTCGATGAGCCGGTCCACCGAGCGGACGTCGAGGCCGGTCGAGGGCTCGTCGAGCAGCAAGAGCCGCGGCGCGTGGAGGAGCGCGCGCGCGAGGGCGACGCGCTGGAGCTGGCCGCGCGAGTAGGTGCGGGCCGGCCGCTCGCCCCAGCGCCCGATCTCGAAGCGGTCGCACAGCTCCTCGAGGAGCGCGGCGGGGCGCGGGGCGCGGTAGAGCTGCGCGTAGAGCGAGAGGTTCTCGCGGCCGCTCAGATCCGGGTAGACCATCGCCGCGTGCGCGAGGATCCCGATCTGGGCCCGCAGCGCGACCCCGCCGTGCGCCTTCGCGTCGAGGCCGCCGTAGAGCACCTGGCCCCGGGTCGGCCGCACGAGCTGCCCCAGCACGTTGAGGAGCGTGCTCTTGCCCGAGCCGTTGTGGCCCTCGATGACGGTGACCTCGCCTGCGGGGAAGCGCGCGTCGACGCCGACGAGCGCCCGCGTCGCGCCGTAGACCTTGACCAGGCCCTTCACCTCCACGCGATCGAACGGCTCGCCCATCCGGCGCGGCGAGAGTAGCAGGGACGACGGTTGCCGACGCCGGTCCATCGCCTCGGGCTCCACATCGGGGCCTCGGGTCGGGGCCTCAGAACAGGTCGGCCACGATCGCGTCGAGCATCAGCCACCGTGACGCCGGGACGCGCAGGGCGTCGCCGTCGAGCTCCACGTCGCCGCGCGCCCGACGCCTCGCGAGCGCGTCCTCGCGCCCGTCCTCCAGCGCGAGGCCGGTCGCTTCGCGCACCCGCGCGAGCGAGACACCCTCGGCGGTGCGCAGGCCGAGCATCAGCGCCTCGCGCACCCGGTCCTCGGGCGTGAGGTGCTCCTCGAAGATCTCGGGCCGGGTCTCTGGCTGGGTCTGTCGAGCGGTCTCGAGGTAGCGCTCCGGCCGCGGCTCGTTTCGGTAGCGGCGCCCGGCGTGGCCCTCGCTGAGCGTGCCGACCGCGCCGGCGCCGAGGCCGAGGTAATCGCCGCCGCGCCAGTAGTGCTGGTTGTGCCGCGACGTCGCGCCCGCCCGCGCGTAGTTGCTGACCTCGTAGTGGTCGAAGCCGCGCTCCGCGAGGTGCGCGCGGGCCTGCTCGAAGGTCTCGGCGAAGTCGCCCTCGGACGCGAGGCGGAGGCGGCCCTTCTTGTGGAGCGCGCCGAACTGGGTGTCCGGCTCGACGGTGAGCGCGTAGGCGCTGACGTGCTCGACCCCGAGCGCGAGGATCGCGTCGAGCTCGGTGAGGAAGTCCTCGGGCCGCTGCCCCGGCATCCCGAACATCAGGTCCGCGCTCACCCGCGGCACCTCGGCGACCGACGCCTCGAGCGCGCGCCGAGCGCCGTCCGCGTCGTGCAGCCGCCCGAGGAAGCGGAGCCGGCCGTCGTCCAGGGACTGCACGCCGAGCGAGAGCCGGTTCACCCCGGCGCGTACGAGCCCGGCCGCGCGCGCCGCGTCGATGGAGGTGGGGTTGCACTCGACGGTTATCTCGA
>JAUHXR010000194.1 GCA_030426845.1 Polyangia bacterium
CGCGCGCGCCGGCCGCGTCCCCCGCCCCCAGCGCGGCCAGCCCGCCGAGCGCGATCGCCTCGACCGCGAGCTCCGGCGCGTCGAGGCGCACCGCCGCGCGCGCGACCCGCCCCGGCGCGTCGTCGTCGACCGGGCGCGCGAGGAGCACCGCGCGCCGGAGCGCCGAGAGCTCGTCCTCGGCCGCGAGCCGCGGGTCCTCCCCCCGCGGCCGCCGCGCCCGCCAGGCCTCGAGCGTGTCCGTGTCGAACGCGGCCAGCGCGCGCCGCTCGTGGATCGCGCAGACCCGCGCGAGCACGCCATCGACCTCGGGATCGGCGCCCCGGAGCGCGTCCACGTCGCGTGCGGCATCGATCGGGGAGGCTCCGCTCAGTCCGTCGATCGCCGCGCGCAGCAAGGTTGCCCACGCGCGACCGAGGGGGGAGCCGTACGCCTCGAGATCGGCCGCGGCCGCGCGCGGCCCCGCGAGCTCCCCCCGCATCGCGAGGGCGAGCTGGGCTTCACAGGCGTCGGCGCGGATCCCCACGGTCGCGGCTCAGAAGGACGCGCACCGCTGCAGGTCGAGCGGCGAATGATCGGCCGCGGCCTGGTCCTCGATTCGCGTGGTGCAGAGCGGTCGGCACAACCGGGGCGGGTAGGGCCCATCGGGAGTCGGAGCCGACGTGTACGCCATGCAGGCCGCCTCGGGATCCGGCGCGGCGGTCCCGTCCGGCCAGGTCCGATGGAAGCGGCAGTACCGGGTCTGAAGGACGATCACGGGATCCCCGGTCTGGGCGGGATCGCTGAGGACGCAGAGCTGCGGGTCGGGGATCGGCTCGTCGAGCGCGGGGCACTGCTCGGGGCACGCCCGCGGGCCGTCCTCGGCCGCCGTCCCGTTCAGCATCACCACCCGGACGCAGTAGAGGCCCGGCTCCAGGTCATCGATCCGCGCGCCGGCGAAGCCGTCCTCGATCGCGTCGCCGTCGGTCGCGACCGGCCCGCACACGCAGCTCCGCTGCACCCGCTCGCAGAGGTCGCTGTTCGCGCAGCCCGAGCACACCGAGAGCTCGTCCGCTGCAGCCTGGAGCGCGGGGAGCGCGCCGTCGGCGATGCGAAACACGTCGAGCACGTAGGTCGTGATCGCGAGGTCGGCGGGAGCGGGCTCCACCGTGCCGTCAGCCCCCACCGCCGGGCAGTACGAGCAGCCCTCCAGCATCGGCAGCGAGAGCACGATCGGGGTCTCGATCAGCTCCGGCTCGCAGCCGAACAGGAGCCCCGCGACGAGCAGGAGGGACGGAGCACGACGCATCAGCTGCGATCGTATCAGCCCGGTCCCGCCAGGGGGCGACGCGACGCTCACGCCGGCACGCGCGTCGCGCAGACCCAGACCTGCGAGCGTGTCCGGTCGATCGTGTAGTAGTAAACGAAGATCCGGTCGCCGAGGACGAGCACCTCGGGGTCGATGCGGGTCGCGCCGGGCGCGCCGTCGTCGCAGCGCCACGCCGGTCCGCCGTCGAGGCCGAAGAGCCAGACCTGCTGCTCGGTGATCCCGGGGCGCGGGTCCGCGTCGTCGGCGAGGACCGCGCTGAGGTAGGAGCGACCCTCGACGACGAAGGGCTCGGGCGAGCCGAGGTACGGCAGGCCGGCGACGGGCGAGGGGAGGGTCGCGATCCGCGACCAGCCGCCCGGGTCGCGGCCCCACACGGTGAGCGCGAGGTCGTCGGTCAGCGCGACGACCTGGAGCCGATCGCCCGCGTCCGGCGCGAACCAGCCGTAGGGGTTGCCGAAGACGCCCTCGCCGTTGGACACGACCTCGACGACGCCGGTGTCGGTGTCGAGGACGGAGACCTCCTCGCGCGCGGTGTCGGCGAGCGGTCCGTCGGTCACGAGCAGGTGCGAGCCCGAGATCCAGCGCACGTCGGAGTCGGCGCGGTCGTCGACGACGAACAGGTCATGCTCGACGCTCGGCGCGGCGTCGTCGATCCAGAGCGCCGCGCCCCACTCGGGCGGGCGCCGCAGCATCACGAGGCGCGTGCTCGCGTCCGTCGGGTCCTTCGACGCCATCGGCGTGAAGTGCTCGTCGCCTGTCGTGAGCACGTCGAGCTGCGGGGTCCCGCCGACCATCTGCACCCGCGCGGCCTGATACGCGCCGTCGCCCCCGACCTGGGTGAAGTGGACGCTGAGCCCCTGCGCGTCGAGCCCGAGCTCGGGCCCGTTGAACGTGCGCAGGAGCGGCGCGCCCCCCGTCGCGATCGTCTGCAGCGAGCCGTCCTCCAGCGCGCCGGTCGCCGGGTCGATCGTCGCGAGCCAGATGTCCCCGCTCCCGTCCTGGAACGTCATGAAGGCCCCGTCGTCGGTGGCGATCACCTCGGGGTCCCACCACGAGCTTCCGTCCGGAGTCAGCCGGGTCGCGGTCGGCGGCCCCCCGGGCCCCGTGTCGTCCCGCGCCCCGGCGTCGGGCGCCCCCCCGGGCCCCGCGTCCTCGGGCCCCCCCGCGTCGCCGGTCGGCACCCCCGCGTCGGCCCTCGATCCCGGAGCGCCCGCGTCGGCGCCCGCGTCCGCGGGGGGCGGGTCGCCTTCATCGCAGCCGACGACGGCCCCCACGAACAAGAGGCAGCCGAGACACGCGCGAAGTCGGACGGGGTGGGCCATGGACGCAGCCTGCGTCGCGCCGGTCGCGCGGGCCGTCACATCCCGTGCGCCCATCGGGGACGACCCCGCGGTCGGGGCGGCGCGAGGTGAGGGCTCGCGTGCTCCACACGCAGCGCCGCGCGCCCCCGGCGTGACCCGAGAGCGCGCCGCGCCGTCGCGACCGGGACGATCAGGCGGTGGGCGCGACGGGATCGGGGGACGGCGCGTCCACCGGGGGCATCGGCTGGTCGAGCTCCTCGACCACCTCGTCCTCCTCCGTGGGAGTCGACGCGCCCCCGCGGCGGGCGGCCGCGCGCTGCGCGTCGATCGGGCGGACCGCCCTCTTGCCCCGAAGCTCCCTCGGGCGCTGTGCCGCCGCCGGCTCGCGCGCGAACCGCGCCGATGCCTCGCCGCCCGCGGATCCCGACCGCGCGCCCCTCCCGCTCGCGTCCCCCGCCAGCCTCACGACGCGCCAGACGAGCTGGCAGGCTCTGCCGATCGCGCTGTCCGCCCCCAACACTACAGGTAGCGCTTGTCCGTCGAACCTCGACGTCGAGGCGCTACGACTAGCGTCATTTCCGTCGGTCAGCGACGGACGAGCGCTACGGATAGCGCTTGTCCGTCAGACCCCGACGAATAGGCGCTACCGGCAGCGCTTGTCCGCCAGACCCCGACGCATAAGCGTTACCGGTAGCGCTTGTCCGTCGGATCTCGACGTCGAAACGTTAACGGTAGTGCTTGTTCATCGAGGATCGACGCCCCAACGCCAACGAGCGTGTTTGCGAGGGAGGCGAGCTCGCGGCCCCGCGGCGATCCTCTTGTCCCAGCCGGCTCGCGCCTCGACACTCCTCGCGGGTGGGCAGACTCCTCCACGGGCTCGCGGCGCTCGCGCTCGGATCGATCCTGGCTCCGACGGGAGCGTACGCCCAGACGGACGGCCGCGGGGCGGCGCTCGGGGATCCGACGGCCGAGGTGCAGCGCGAGCGCCCGCGCGCCGACGACCGCGTCCGGGTCCGCGTCGTGCCCTACTGCGAGGAGACGACGCTCCACGCGAGCTCCGGCGAAGTGCTCTGCGAGGCGCCCTGCCGGCTCGCGCTCACGCGGGGGGAGCACCGGTTCGGGGTGAGCTTCCGCGACTCCGAGATCGGGCTCGCCGACCCGATCGTCATCGACCGCCCGGGACGACTCCGCGTCCGCTACGTGTCCCACGGCGGCCTCCGGACCTTGGGCTGGGTGCTCATCGGCGTGCTCGGCAGCTCGGGCGCGGCGGGCCTGTTCGCCGGGGGCGCGCTCTGGGCGACGGGCGAGATCGGGGCTCAGCTGGCGGGGCTCTCCTTCCTCGTCCTCGGCGGCTTCCACGCGCTCCTCACGCTGGTGATGGGCGTGCCGATGGTGGCGGCGGGAGATGGAGTCTCGGTGAGGTTCGACTAGGAATCCCCGCACTCTCCTGCGCACACTCTCCTGCGCACACTGTCGCAATACGTGCTGACGGGCGCCCGGCCGGTCGAAGCCGGGCTGAGAGGCGAAGCGCGGCGCGACCTCGCGCGCGTCGGGCTCGACGCGGACGCGCTCGAGCAGACGCGCAGTCAGAAGGTCCAGCGCAGGCCCGCGCCGAGCTCTCCTGGGCCGCCGACGAGCTCGGGCGTGGCTCCGCTCGCGCGCCGCGAACCGCGACGCCCGGTGGGCCGGCGGATCGCGAGGCCCGCGATCATCATGACGAAGGAGACCGACTGGATGATCGTGGCCGGGAAGTAGAAGTAGACCCACGCGTCGCTCGAGCTGCTGAACTCGGTCGGCGTATAGATGATCGGCCCGAGGACCGGGATGAAGTTGATCGCGGCGAACCCGTTGCTGCAGCAGCTCGTCATGACCGCGACCGACACCGCGGCGGTGCCGAGGTACATCGCGCCGAGCATCGAGACGCCGGCGATGAAGAGCCCCATGATCGGCTCCGAGCCCTCTTCCTCTCGCTCGAAGCCGGGCTCCCACCCCGACGCCGGCGGCGCGGCCGCAGCCGGCGGTGGCTGATAGGTCGCGGCGGGCGGCTGGGCCGGCGGCGGCTGGGGGGGCGTCGGCGCGCTGCAGCGGTCGCCCTCGGCGACCATGCCCGACGGACACGACGGCGGGCCCTCGCAGCGCGCCCGCTCGTCGTTCCACGACTGGGCCGGCCAGCAGCAGCGACCGGCGGTCAGCGACGTCACCATGCGACCCCCGGTGCACGCCGAGACCTGCGCAGGCTGCGGCGAGGCTTCGCCCGGCGTGGGATCTCCGAGCTGGGCGGCGGCCGGGCGGCTCGCCAGGAGCGCGGCCAGGGCTACCAGTGACAGGAGAACGTGCCGCATGCCTCTCGAACCTCCGAGTGAAGGCGCGATCCTACTCAGAACGCCGGGTTGTCGCTACACGCGATGCCATGGGCAGACGCCCCTGGCTACGCTGGATCCTCCGCCTCCACTCCCACCGCGGCCAGGAAGGCGTGGTAGGCCGCCTCGTCCCGGAAACGAAACGTGCAATACCAGATCCCCTCGAGCCACTCCGCGCAGGCCTCCGAGAGCCACCGCTCGACCTCGGGGCGGGTCGGGACGAGGATGTCCGGGCCGCGGTAGCCGTGCTCGCAGTAGAGGTCGAGGCGGCCGCCCTCGTCGTAGACCTTGAGGGTGAACGCGGGGCGGGGCGCGCTGAGGGCGCCGTCGACGGTGATCTCGCGCACCAGGCGGAGGGGAGCCATGGCCCGACGGTACGACGCGGGCCAGCGCCGCGGGAACCGGCGCGTCGGCCGCGCGCGCGCTTGCCGCCCGATGTCCGGAAGGCGCGCCCTCGCGCATGAACGACTCGATCCACCTGGCCCACGCACGCCCCGACGGCCTGTTCCAGACCTTCGTCCGCGGAGACGCGAGGATCGGGCTCATCGCCGACGGAGTCCCGGACGGCTTCGTGCTGCGAGCGCGCGGGCAACGAGCGCGCGGGCGCGACGCTGGCCGCGATGATCCTGATGGGCGACGCCGAGGGCGACGCGGACAAGGCGGCCCACCGACTCGACGCGGCCGAGGAGGCGGGGCTCTCCCCGGGGGATCTCCTCGCCGCGTTCGGGCTCGACGACCCGCGCGAGGGCTGACGGGAGCCCGCGCCCCTTCTATCGACGGCGCCGCGGCTCTACGATCGTCTGCGTGCCTCTCTGGCTGATCGTGATGGGCAAGACCCTCGGCCTCATGGCCGTGGCCTACGGGTTCGGGGTCCTCGTCGACCTCGGCGAGCGGCTGCGGCGCGGCGAGCAGCGGTGGTTCCCGCGGGCGCCCCTCGTGGTCGGGGCGGCGGCGGGCGCTACGGGGCTTGTGATGCTCCACCTCGGGCACGCCCCGCTCCAGCTCCTGTGGCTCGCGACGCTCGGGGCGTGGCTCCTGCGCGGGCGGCTCTTCGCGCTCGGGCCGGCGCTGATGGCCGGGCTGATGCTCGGGTACGTGTTCTGGCTCGGGCCGCGCGCGGCCTACTACCCGTGGGAGGTCGTCTACTTCGCGACGGCGCGCGCGCTGCTCGGGGTGGCGCCGGACGGGCTGCGCGCGCTCGGGCTCACGATGCCGAAGGCCGTGGCGTGGCTCCTGGGCCGGCGGCGGCTCGGCTGGTACCTCCTCGCGGCCGGCTACTGCGCGCTCTTCGAGCTCGACTCGGAGCTGGTGCTCGGGGTCTACGGCTTCGCCAAGGGCGAGGCGCTCCTCGAGTCCGAGGCGCTGCGCGAGCGGCTGCGCACCTGGGGCCTGCGCTCCGGAAGCTGATAGGCTCGCCCGCGATGAAGACGTGGGTGGGGCGAGGGCTGCTGTTCGCTTGGTGGTGCGCGATCCTGGCCTGCGGGGCGTCGGGCGCGGTGGAGGACGACGAGCCGCCGCTGCTCGACTGGAACGAGGGCGCGGGGCCGGACGAGCAGGCGGCGGGGAACGTGGTCGACGTCGCGACCGACGACCCGGAGATGCTCGCCGCCCAGGCGGAGGCGCGCCGGACGCTCGACACCTTCCTCGCGGACCTCGCGAACCCCCCGCCCGGGCACACCGGCCACGCGATCAAGACCGTCTTCTACGACGGCGAGGTCGGCGAGCACATGTGGGTCGGCAACCTGCGCTGGGACGGCACGCGGTTCACCGGCACGCTCGACAACACGCCGGTCAACGTCCGCAACTACCAGGAGGGCCAGACCGTCACCGTCGAGCGCGCCGCGGTCGAGGACTGGGTCTACATGAACGGCGAGGAGATGGTCGGAGGCACCACCGTCGCGGTCCTCCTCCGCCGCCGCGATCAGCAGCAGTAGAAGAAGGCTTCGCGCGCAGCACGGGCCGGCTCAGCGGAGGCCGAGGGCGCGGCGGAACGCGCCGGGGCTCGCGTTGACGCTCAGGTAGAGGTCGTCGCGCGCGAACTGCTGCATGCGGGGGCGCAGCTCCGCCTCGTGGCCGCGCAGGCGCAGGCTCGGGCGGTTGTAGACGATGACGCGGTCGTGGTTGATGCGCGCGGCGGCGAGCTCGCGGCGAAACGCCGGCAGGCGATCGGACGCGTCGCGCACCAGCTCGGTGCCCTCGATGAGGCCGCCGCCGACCCACACCCACACCGGGTGGCCCTCGGCGCCGGGCGGGACGAGCGCCTCGAGGACCGTGATCAGCCGCGCGCGCTCCGCGTCGATCGTGAGGTCGTAGCGCTCGAGCGCGAGCGGGCCGTCGAGGAGGCGGCGCGCGAGCACGCAGTCGCGGGTGAGGGTGAGCGCGGCCTCGGGCACCTCGCGCCCCCAGATCGACAGGCCCTTGTTCTCGTCGCGGCGCTCGTGCTCGCTCGGGTTCTCGACCGCGAGGACGATCACGCGCTCGCGCCGCAGCGCGTCGGTGAAGTAGGCGCGATCGCTCGCCGCGATCCGTTCGGCCCCCGCGTGGGCTACCGCGCGCGGGCCGTCCGGCGCCGCGTCGAGGAGGTGCTGCGCCTCGGCCGCGAGCACGCGCACGTTGTGGCGGGCGTTGCGGGTCTCGGCCCGCTCGGTCGGGCTCGCGCCCGCGACGCGGCGTCGCGCGACCTCGAACAGGCGGAGCGACGGCTGGAAGCTGCCGAACATCTCCTCGGGCGTCGCGAACGCGGCCCACGCGGTGTCGTCGGCCGGCGCGGGGGCGCGGACCGGGCGGAGCGCGACGCCGGCCATCGTGTCGGCGACCGCGGCGGTGACCCAGTTGGCCGGCATCATCAGCGCGCAGGCGCGGTGCTCGACCGGGTGGTCGGGCTGGCTGAAGAGCGCGTCGCGCAGCACGAAGAGCCCCGCCGTCCGCGCCGCGATCGCGCGCTGGCGGCGGGCGTTGTCGCAGCCGGCCTCGGGCCGCGGATCCATGGGGCCGCGCATCGCGCGGTTGTTGCTCTCGTAGCGCAGGTTCGAGAAGAGCCGCCGCGTCTGCCCGCCGACCCGCAACACGACGTGCTCGGCTTCGGGCGGCGCGGCCCAATCCTGGCGCTGCCCGTCCGCCGGACGCACGGCGACGACCAGCACCGCGGCGACGACCAGCACCGCGGCGACGACCGGCACCGCGGCGACGACCGGCAGAGCGCCGCCGACGAGCGGGGCGGCGGCCCGCAGGATCGCGGCGGGGGGGCGGAAGCTCATGAGCAGCCTCCACCCGGACCCCACGCCGCGCCGGAGTATTCACCGGCCGTCATGCGGCGAGGATGGCAGAGCCGCGCGCGGGATCGAAGCGATAGCGACCGCGTCGGTTCGGCGGGCGCGGGGCCGCGAGCCGAGCGGAGGTCCGACCGCGCGCCGCGCGAGACCTGAGCCGGGCGCGCGGGCCGAACGCGACGCGGGCCGAACGCGATGCGGGCCGAACGCGACGCGCACCGGCGCGGCGCACGCTCCGCTCCACCCCGGCCGCGCGGGCCGCTGTCCAGGCCCTGGACGCCCGACTGCGCCCGGTTGTCGCACGGTTGTGGCAACGCCACCCAAGAGATCATTGACGAATTGCCGTGGCCCTCCGCTCGACGCGGTCGGGCGATCGCGGCCCCGAAGCGGCGGATCGTCGCGCGCGACCTGGGCCGAAAGTTGCAGTGCCGAAGGCATGCGCCTCCGCCTCGCTCCCGCCCTCGGGTTGATCGCCATCCTCGGGTGCGCGGGGCTCGAGGAGGTCGACAAGACCCACGCCGCGCTCAGCCAGCCGGGGCCCTGGGACATCCCCGAGGACACCCTCGCGATCGGCGACGACCAGGACGTCGTCTACACTGGCGCGGGCCCGTGGACCGGCCCGGCCGCGTGCTCGGGCGGCATCACCCCGGGCGCCGAGGTGCTGCGGCAGTTCCTGCGCGAGAGCTACCCGCAGGTGCTCTCGATCGGCGGCTACAGCTGCCGCTCGATCAACGGCGACTCGAGCCGGATGAGCGTGCACGGCACCGGCCGCGCGCTCGACATCATGCTGCCGCTGCACGCGGGCGAGGCGGACAACGATCTCGGCGATCCCATCGGCAACTGGCTCATCGAGCACGCCGAGGAGATCGGCATCCAGTTCATCATCTGGGACCGCTGGACCTGGGGCGCGCACCGCGCCGACGGCGAGAAGGAGCGGGCCTACACCGGCGCGCACCCGCACCACGATCACCTGCACGTCGAGCTGTCGGTCGAGGCGAGCCAGATGGGGACGCCGTGGTTCACCGGCCCGATGGAGCCGCCGGGCATCTCCGGCTGCGACGCGGTGGCGGCCAACGGCGGCACGGTCGAGGAGGACTCGCCCTGCGTCGCGCTCTACGGGCCGGGTCAGTACTGGCGCCGCGAGTCGGTCGGCCACGCCGGGGCGCTCCGCTGGACGAACGCGTTCCAGAACGAGAACCCGAGCAACTGGGCGCGCTGGCACCTGCGCGTCGAGGAGGCGGGCGAGTACGAGGTCGAGGTCTACGTCGAGCCCGAGTTCGGCGTGCACCACGCCACGCGCTACCTCGTGGCCCACGATGGCGAGGAGCACACGGTCGAGGTGGACCTGTCGCTCGCGAACGGCTGGACTTCGCTCGGCTCGTTCGGCTTCGCGGCCGGGGGCGGCCAGCACGTCGCGGTCTACGACAACTCCGCCGACCCGGTCGAGGCCGACCAGCACATCCCCGTCGACGCGGTGCGCCTGACCCGCGCGGACGGCCCGGTGGGCCCGGGCGAGGCGGTGATCTCGCTCGACGTGGTCGAGGTCCGCGAGCCGATCTTCCTCGGCGATCCGTCGGTCGACGACGACCCCTACACGCCGGGCCGCGGCGGGGCGGAGGGCTGCGCGGTGCGCCCCGGCGCGTCGGCGCCCGCGCCGCTCTGGCTGCTCGGCCTCGCCGGCCTCGCCTGGATCCGCCGCCGCCGCTGATGGCGTGGGCGCGCCCTGCGTGCCATGCCATCGCGTCGTGCGCGCGGCGTCGGCCCTCACCGCCCTGATCCTGCTCGCCCCCGCGGTCGCGCGCGCGGGCAACGGCGACGGAGTGCTGGTCGGCAACGGCGCCGCGATGAGCGGCGGGGCGGTGATGTGCACCGTCAACGACGGAAGCGCGACCTGGTACAACCCGGCCGGCCTCGGCGCGGTCGAGCGAGGCGCGGTCGACCTCAGCGGCAACATCTTCCAGCTCCGCGCGGCCGAGGAGGGCGGGTTGATCCGCGCGACCACCGGCGAGTCCAACGACGGCGGCTACCTCGAGCTGCTCACCATCCCGAGCGCGAGCACGCTGACGCGCCTGCTCGAGCCGGGCGTCGCGATCGCGTTCGGCATCTTCGCCTCGCGCTTCAGCCAGAACACGGTGCGCACCGGCCTCGAGGCGGGGGTCGCGCCCGACACCGCGCGCTGGACGCTGAGCTCCTCGAGCTTCGACGCGACCTACCACGCGGGCGGCGCGATCGGGTTCCGCGTCAACGACCAGCTCCGCCTCGGGGTGAGCCTCTTCGGGGTGTACCGCGAGCGCTCGAGCTCGTTCCAGTCGGCGGGAGCGTTCGAGCTCGGCGATCTCACGCGGGTGATCGCGCGCGGCGGGATCGCCCAGGTGCGCAGCTTCGGCGTCGAGCTCGGCGCGGGCCTGCAGTGGGAGCCGCACCCGGGCGTGCTCCTCGCGGTGTCGGCGCGCAGCCCGGGCCTCGAGCTCCTCACCCAGGTCCGCTCGACGACCACGGCGGTCGACGCGGTGGTGGACGCGAGCGACGCCGACCGGGTGACGTTCGACCCGCGCGACGAGGAGGACCTCGCGCCGGCCATCGCGGTGCTGACGCCCGGGCGCTTCGGGATCGCGTTCGGCTACCGGTGGAGCGGCGGCTGGATCGCGGCCGAGCTCGACGTCTCGCCGCCGCTCGAGCTGCCCGACGTGGTCGACCGCCGGTTCCTCTGGAACGTGCGCATCGGCGGGCGCGTCGAGGTGGACGACCGGCTCGGGGTCGGGGTGGGGCTGTTCACCGATCAGTCGGAGCGGTCGCCGATCGAGGATCTCGGCCAGACGCGGATCGACTTCTTCGGGCTGTCGGGCGGGGTCGAGTACCGCACGCCGCACCTCCTCGGCGCCAACGAGGACGCGGAGGACCTGGTGTTCAGCACCACGGTCGCGCTCCGCTACGCGGTGGGCGTCGGCGAGGTGGGTGGGCTGCAGTTCGATCCGCAGCGGGGCATCGAGCGCGCGACCGTCCCGGTGGACACGACCGTCCACGAGGTCGGGCTGCACATCGGCAGCGCGCTGTACTTCTGAGCGCGCGCCGTCGTTCGAGCCGCCTCGGGCCTCGCGTCGAGGGGATCAGACCGACTCGGAGAGATCGATCTCTCTGGCGGCTGCCGCCTCGCCGGCGCCCTCGGTGCCTTCGGCGGCCTCACCTTCGGCGGCCTCGCCCTCGGCGTCCTCGCCCTCGGCGTCCTCGCCCTCGGCGTCTGCGATGTCGCCGCCGTCGGCGTCGGGGCTCGCGGCGACGGCCTCACCCGAGAACGGGTCGGGCCGCGGCGCGTCCTCGTCCGCCTCGGCGGGCTGCACGCGGACGATCGTCGGCTCGTCCACGATCGGCGCCTCGCCCGCGAGGGAGAGGACGACCGTGTCGCCGACCCGCGCGAGCGCGGCCACGTCGCTCGGCCGCTCGGTGAAGGTCGCGAGGATCGACGCGCCGTCCTCGCCGCGGAGCATGAGCTGCACGCGGTCGGCGTCGACGCGGCGCGCCTCGACCACCGCGCTCACCTCGGAGCGACCGTCGAAGCCGAGCTCGGGGCCGAGGTGCGCGTAGGCGAACCACCCGCCCGGCAGGCCCCCGGCGAGGCCGAGGAACATCCCGATCAGGACGCGCTTGAGGGTCTTCACGCCCTCTAGAACGGCCGGTGCCGCGCCGGTCTTGAGGCCCGCGGGTGATCCGCCCGATCGATCCGCGCGGGCCGCTCGCGCGTAGCCCGGGGGTGCCTCCGACCGGCGCGCTCGATCCGTGCGACAGTAGCGTCACCGTGACGTCCACCCCGGCCGATCCTCCCGCGCCGCGCCCTCGCTGGCGGGTGTGGGCCGAGCGGCTCCTGCCGTGGGTGCTCACCGTCGGGGCGGTGGCCTACATCCTGTCGCAGCACTCGCTCGCGTCGATCGTGGCCGAGATGCGGCACGGCTCGGTGGTCTGGCTGCTGCCGCTCGGCGCGTGGGTGACGGTCCAGGGCCTGCTCGTCGCCTCGCTCGCCGACCTCTGGGTGATCCGCGCGGCGCAGGCCAACGCGCGCCCGTGGCCGCGCTACCGCGACGTCGCGGTGGCCAAGGCGGGCGTCGGGCTGTTCGAGGCGGTCGGCTACGCGGTGGGGCGCGGCGGCTACGGCGTCTGGATCGCGCGCGCGGCCGGGACGGGCCCGGGGCCCGCGGCGGGGGCGGTGCTCTACATGGTCCTCGCCGACCTCGCGGCGGTGGCGACGGTGCTCACCGGCTCGATCTACCTCGCCGGCGCGGAGGTCCCGGGCGCGATGCGGCTCGTGGCCCCGCTCGGCGCGGCCGCGATCTGGGCCCTCGTGCTCCTCGCCCCCGGCTGGCCGTTCGACCCGGCGCGGCTGCCCGGCCCGCTTCGCCCGCTCGTCCACCTGCCGCGCCGGCTCGCGGCCCCGCAGATCGGCTTGCGGATGATCAACATCGTGTTCGGCTGCGTGATGACCTGGGTCGCCGCGCGCTCGTTCGGGATGGAGCTGCCGGTCGACGTGGTCGCCGTCTACATGCCGGTGGTCCTCGTCGTCGCGTCGCTGCCGATCAACGTCGCGGGGATCGGCCCGGCCTCGGGCGCCTGGCTGTTCTTCTTCGGCGACTACGCGGAGGCGCCGCAGATCCTCGCGTTCCAGCTCCTCTGGACCTTCGCGATCGTGGCCGCGATCGTCCTGCGCGGCCTGCCGTTCGTGCGGACGCTGGTGCGCGAGATCGCCGCGCCGAGGCCCGGGTCTTGATCTACCCCACAGGGCGCGCGGTGGGCTACCGGCACACGTAGGTGGTGCGGACGCCCTCCGCGTCGACGCACGGCCGCTCGTAGAGCTCACAGCTCGCGCTCGGATCCTCGAGGACCGGCTCGCCGTCGCCGCAGCGGCAGATGCAGTGCACGCCGACCGCGTGGTTGGCCCCGAGGGCGAACGGCTCCTCGCTCCACGGGTCGCGCTCGAAGCTGCGTCCGCAGGGGCACGGCTCGCTCATCCAGCCGCAGCCCGCGAGCGCTGCGAGGAACGCCAGGTACGCGAGTCGTCGCACCCGGCCAGTCTCCCGGACGCGGTGCGCCGAGGCAACCCGCGCGCCGAGCTCGCGCTTCGCGTCGCCGCTCATGCAATGACGAATTAGATGCAATGGTTTTGCAAGAGCGTCCCGGTTGTGCTTAGGTCGCCCTATGACGATCTCGACTTCCCTTCCCAAGCGCTCCTTCGTCGTGGCCGCCCTCGGCCTCTCCTTGGCCGCGGCCTGCACCGTCGGATGCGACGGAGGCGATCCCGCCCGGGACGCCGGGCCGAACCCTGGCGGCGACGCCGGGCCGGGCTCGCGGGGCACCGTCTCGGTCATCCTGGAGGCGGAGGACACGATCACCGAGGGGCTCCCGGCCGGCGCCACGGGCGAGGCGATCCAGGACGGCTGGTCGGTGAGCTTCGACCGCTACCTCGTCGCGATCGGAGACATCGACGTCCACCTCGCGACCGACGAGGCGGTCGAGGCGGAGGCGCCCGAGGTGTTCGTGGTCGACCTCGCGCAGGTGCCCGAGTCGGGGCTCCCGCTGTGGACCCTGAGCGGGCTCGAGCCGGGGCGCTGGGAGCTCAACTACGCGCAGCGCGGCGCGGCGGACGGCGCGACGCGGCACGAGAGCGTGGCCGAGGGCGACTTCGACGAGATGGTCGCGGGCGACTGGACCTACCTCGTCGCCGGCGCGATGAGCCGCGCCGACGGCCAGTCCTGCCCGCCCGCGTCACTGGCCACGCCGGGCGCCGCGGTGACGAACGGCAACACCAACGCCGACGGTGACCCCTGCTACGACCGGGCCTCGATCACGTTCCGCTTCGGCGTCGCGGCGGAGACCGCGTTCGGTCCCTGCGAGATCGACGAGGTCCCGGGCTTCGCGGTCACGGACGGGAGCACGACGACCGTCGCGGCGACGATCCACGGCGACCACCTCTTCTTCAACGGCTTCCCCGAGGGCGCCGAAGGCGGCGTGATGCGCCTCGCGCAGTGGCTCGCCGACTGCGACCTCGACCTCGACGGCGAGGTGACGCGCGAGGAGCTCGAGCAGATCGCTCCCGCGGATCTCGCCGAGCTCGACTCGCGGTTCCAGCTCGGCGGCTCGCCGCTCACCCCGCTCGACACGATGTGGACCTACGTCGCCGCGCAGCTCAAGACCCAGGGGCACTTCCAGGGCGAGGGCGAGTGCCCCATCGATGGCGTGGGTCACTCTCACATGGAGTGACGGCGCGGAGCGCGAGGAGAGCTCAGACGTCCTCGAGGGTGACCTCGCGCAGGTCGACGAGATCGACGAGCGCGTTGAACGCGAGGTAGGCCGCGAGCCGTGGCAGGTCGGTGGCCCACTCGGGCACGTGCCGGGCCGGCTTCACGTGGCCCGCCTCGAAGGCCTCGCTCATCCGGGTCACGTCCCCGAGGGTGAGCCGGCCGGCGAACAGCCGCGCCACGAGGTCAGGGCGGCTCAGCTCGATCGCCTTGCGCAAGAAGGTGTGCACCTCGATCATCCCGGCGAGGTAGACGACGTCCTTGGTGAACGCGACCCTGCCGCGCACGTCGCCGCCACGGAAGACGCGCATCGCGGAGCGCGCGCTCTCCTCCTCGCTCTGGCCGGCGTTCAGGAAGACCTCGAAGACCTGCACGAAGTCCGCGCCGTCGAGCGCCGCGTCGATGGCGACCGTGCGCAGCGCGAGGCGGCGCAGCCGCGCGATGTCGACCGCGCGCGTGATCAGCTCGGCCACCGTCGCGAGCCCCTCCTGGGTCCGCGTGGTGCGCGGAGAGCTGAGGCGCATGCAGCTGAGGTTGCGCTGCGCGCGGCCGTTGAGCGCGGTCGCGCTGTGGACCAGCCCCTCGTGCTCGCGGAGCTGCGCGATGTCGAGCTCGGAGAAGGCGGTCTTGCCGCGGATGCGGATCCTCAGCGCACCCGCCGCCGCCTTGCTGGCGAGGCTGCGGTCGATGACGATCTTGGGCGTCGCGTCGCCGAGGGTCCGCCGCAGATCCTGGTCGAGCTGCGCGCGCACCGTCTCCGGCGTGATGCAGATGTCGGCCTCGCGGACGACGCCCGCGGCCTGCAGGCGCTCGGTGTTGGTCAGCAGCCGCTGGGCCGCGTCGAGGTGGGTCATCGCCGAGCCCTGGATCCGGTCGCGCGGGTGTCCGTAGATCGCCCGCGACAGCTCCGCGAACTCCGGCGTCCCCGCCGCCTCGACCATCCGCGCCGCGTCGCGGTAGCTCTCGGCCGTGCGGCGGACGTAGCCCTCGAGGGGATCGTCGGGCGAGGCCTCGGCGATCACCGCGTCGAGCGCGCCCCGCGCGGCCGACAGATCGCGAGCGCGCGCCGGCACTTTGGGCAGGCGCGGGGCGCCGCGGCGCCAGCTCGTGAGGAAGCTCTGCACCGTCCGCTCTGGCCAGGCGAGGCGGCGAAGCACCTTGACGTCTCCCGCCGCGCGCCGCGCTCGGCGGTCCAGCTCTCGCACCCGCTTCATCGGCTCGAGGATCGCACGACTGTCCTCGCGGCGGCGAGCGGTGTAGACCCCCGGCGTGGAGGCCCCCCGCCCGCGGCTCTGGAGCGTGCCGTTCGTGCTCGCGTTCGCCGTGAACTTCTTCCACGGGCTCGCGCTCCACGGCTACCTCCACCTGCCCGGCTTCCTCGAGGAACTCGGCGCGGGCGAGACGATGGTCGGGCTGATCTTCGGGACGATGAGCGGCGCCGCCATCGTCATCCGGCCGCTCGCGGGCCGGGTGATGGACGGCTCGGGTCGGCGGGTGGTGATCCTCGCGGGCGGCGTCGTCCACCTCGCGGCGTGCCTCCTCTACCTCACCGTCGACTCCATCGGGCCGTGGGTGTTCTTCGTCCGCGGCCTCCAGGGCTTCGCGGTGGGGGCGCTCTTCAGCTCGCTCTTCACCTACGCGGCCGACATCGTCCCGCCGTCGCGACGCACCGAGGGCATGGGCGCGTTCGGCGTCTCGGGCATGCTCCCGATGGCCCTCGGCGGGCTCCTCGGCGATCGCGTGCTCGCCGGCGGGACCTACCACGACCTCTTCCTCGTGAGCGTCGGCATCGCGGTGGTCGCGCTGGTCCTGTCTCTGCCGCTGCGCGAGCCGCCTCGTCACGCGGTGGGCGGGGCCGGCTTCTTCGCGGCCCTACGCCAGCCCGACCTGATGACGATCTGGTTCCTCGGCAGCGCGTTCGCGCTCGCGCTCGCCGGGATCTTCTCGTTCCTCAAGCCGTTCACCCGGGCCGAGGGGATCGGCTCGGTGGGGATGTTCTTCAGCTACTACGCGGGGACCGCGGTGCTCGCGCGCCTGCTCTTCGGCTGGGTCCCGGACCGCTTCGGGCCGACGCGGGTCCTCTACCCATCGATGCTCGCGATCTCGGCGTCGATGGTGCTCCTGGCGCTCGCGCGCTCGGAGGTCGGCCTCGCCGCGGCCGGGGTCGCGGCGGGCCTCGGGCACGGCTACGCCTTCCCGATCCTCAGCGCGATCGTGGTGGAGCGCGCGAACCCGGCCGACCGGGGCTCGGCGGTGTCCCTGTTCACCGCGGTCTTCGACGCGGGCATCGTCATCGGGAGCCCGGTCCTCGGGGCGGTGGCCGAGTGGCGCGGCCTGCGCGTGATGTACTGGGTGGCGGCGGTCGTGCCGGTGATCGGCGCGGTGATCTTCGCCCAGTGGGAGCGACGGGTCCTCAACGATCGTTGACCGCCTTGTCCCCCCGACCTCCGCCCGCGCGCTCCTGACGGAGCTCACGCACCATCGAGCTGCGCTCCCGCGCGGCGCCGAGGATCGCGTAGCCGAGGTCCCGGATGGGCTGCGACTTGCGGATCACGAAGTCTGCGCGCTCGAGCCCGCGGGAGATGTCGATCTTGCCCGTCCACACGCCGACCGGGAGCTCCGGCGCGAGCTCGCCGAGGAGCTTGAGCAGGTCCTCGCCGTCGAGGCCGGGCATCTCGAGGTCGATCGCGGCGACGTCGAAGCGCTCGCCGAACTTCACGAGGGCGATCGCCTCGTAGCCGGACGCGGCGGTGAGCACCTCGCAGTGGAGCTGCGCTCTGAGCGCCCGGGACGCGGCGCGCAGGATCAGGTCGTCGTCGTCGACGAGGAGCACGCGTAGGGTCGGGCTCGAGGGTTCCATCGTTCAGCCTCCGATGCCCTCCTACTCAAGCGCCGTGCCGGCGACGCGCCCGCGGCTTCTCCGGGCGCTCGCGCGGGGACGGGCGTGGCGCCGTCTCATCGCGAGACGATCGCCGCGGGTGGCGCGTCTCAGGATGGGTCCTCGTCTCCGCGCGGGGCGGTCAGCCCGGCCAGGCGGGATCGGGCATCGGGTCGCCGGGGCGCGCGAGCAGGTAGCCCTGCCCGTAGTGCACGCCCGCGTCGATCGCGGCGTAGAGCTCTCCTCGCGTCTCGATGCCCTCGGCCACGACCTTCGCGCCGAGGTCGCCGCAGAGGGCCACGAGGTGGCGGACGATGATCCGCTTGGACTCGTGCTGGTCGAGGTCCTCCACGAGGCTGCGGTCGAGCTTCACGACGGCGGGCTGGAGCTGCGCGATCCGCAGCAGGTTCGACTGACCGGCGCCGAAGTCGTCGACCACGAGCTTCGCGCCGAGCCGGCCGCAGAGCTCGCGGAGCGCGCTCCGGCAGAGGTCGAA